>CALXWT010000005.1 GCA_944392445.1 uncultured Clostridia bacterium | reverse complement strand
TCTATTCTTTGTGTATATGCCATATCGTTTGATACTGTGTGTACAAAATCTCCATCTGGATTTTTTAGTGCCATATTCAAATCTTTTAGCATTTCTGTTGCTGATTGATAACGTAAATTCGCATCTTTTTCCATTGCTTTCATTATTATTTTATTAACAGAATATGGTATTGATGGATTTAGTTTTATTGGTTCTACTGGTTTTTCTTGCATGTGTTTTAATGCTATTGATACTGGTGTATCTGCATCAAATGGTACTCTTCCAGTTAGCATCTCATACATTACAACACCTAATGAGTATAAATCTGATTTTGCATCAGTGTATCCTCCTCGTGCATGTTCAGGTGAAAAATAATGTACTGATCCAATTGTTGTGCCAAATGCTGTAATTGTAGAATTTGATACAGCCTTTGCAATTCCAAAGTCTGTAACTTTAGCAATTCCATCCTCTGTGATTATTATATTATGTGGTTTTATATCTCTGTGAACTATATTGTTTCTATGTGCTACTTCTAAAGCAGATGCAATTTGTATAGCAATATTTAGTGACCACTTCCATGGAAGTACTCCATCTTCATCTATTATTTGTTTTAGGGTTTTTCCTTGTATTAGTTCCATTACAATATAGTAGATATTGTCTTGATTTCCTACGTCGTATATAGACACAATATTTTGATGTGCTAAACTTGCTGCTGATTGTGCTTCTGTATTAAACCTTCTTATAAATTCCTCATCTGTTGTAAATTCTTCTCTTAAGACTTTAATAGCTACATATCTTCTTAAAACTTGGTCTTGTGCTTTGTATACTGTAGCCATACCACCTTTTCCAATTATCTCTAGTATTTCATACCTATTTCCTATTATTTTTCCTTCTAGATTCATAATAAATCTTCTCCTCTTAACTTATAATAATGACTGTAATATTGTCATATCCACCTGCTGAATTTGCTTCGTTTATTAAATTGTTTGTTGCCTTACTTATATCTTGTTTTATTAGTTCATATAATCTTTTTTCCTCTACCATATTTGTTAAGCCATCTGAACACATTATAAATATGTCACCCTTTTCAAAATTCCTTGCTCTCAAATCTGGTTCAACATAAGGTGTACACCCCAGTGCTCTTGTTAGCATATTTTTTTTAGGATGTACTTTTGCCTCTTCTCTTGTTATTTTTTTATCTTCAACCAGTTGTTGTACATAACTATGGTCTTTTGTAAGTTTTCTAATAACATCTTTTCTTATTCTATATATTCTACTGTCTCCTACATGTCCAATATATGCCTTATTATTATATATTAAGCAAACTTCTAAAGTAGTACCCATACCTTCCAATTCTTTAATTTCTTTTGATTTTTCGTATACTACCATATTTGCATATTCTACAGCATTTCCTATTAATTTTAATATTTCTTCTTTTTCACTAAAATTATTACTAAAGTTGTTTTCTATATATTTTTTGGCAGATTCTACTGCAAGCTTACTTGCTATCTCTCCACCTTTATATCCTCCCATACCATCGGCTAGTATGCACAATTTTGGTACGGAATTCTCGTCAGAAGTATAGTAATAGTCTTGGTTTATTTCTCTAACTTTTCCTATGTCTGTTTTAGCAAAAACCATAAATTAAACCTAACCTTTCATTTATTCTTCTTTTATACTTTTTCGTCTTAATTGTCCACATGCAGCATCTATATCTGAGCCTAATTCTCTTCTTATAGTTGCCACAATACCATTTTTGTTTAAGTAATCTCTAAATCTTATAATATTTTCATTTGTGCTTTTAACATAATCTCCATTTTCTATTTTATTTATTGGAATTAAATTTACGTGGCATAACATACCTTTAAGTAATTTTACTAATTCTTTTGCATCATCTAAATTATCATTATTGTCTTTTGCTAAAGCATATTCAAATGATATTCTTTTATTTGTTTTATTTATATAATATTTGCAAGCCTCCATTAGTTCTTCTATATTATATCTATTATTTATTGGCATCATGCTACTACGTTTTGCATCATTAGTTGCATGTAGTGAAATTGACAATGTGCATTGTAACTCTTCGTCTGCAAATCTATATATCATTGGGACTAAACCGCTGGTTGAAATGCTTATATGCCTTGCTCCTATATTTAACCCTTTCTGATTATTTATTATCTTTATTGCTTTCATTACATTATCGTAGTTGTCAAATGGTTCGCCTATTCCCATAAATACAATATTTGATATTTTATCTCCAATATCTTGCTCTACTGCTAATATTTGTTCCACAATTTCTCCACAAGTTAGGCTTCTTATAAATTTTATTCCTGTAGAAGCACAGAATTTGCATCCCATTTTACAACCTATTTGTGAAGATACACATATTGTTTTTCCATGATGATATTCCATTAAAACACTTTCTATTGCGTTTCCGTCTAGTACATCAAATAAATATTTTTTTGTTCCGTCTGAAGCTTCTTGCTTTTTTAGGATTTTGAAATTACACATTGTATATTCTTTTTTTAGCTTTTCTCTTAGCTCTATAGATAAGTTAGTCATCTCGTCAAATTCTTTTACTTTATCTACATATAACCATTTAAAAATTTGTTCTGCTCTATATTTCTTCTCTCCTAAAGCAACTAGTTCATTTTGCAACTCGTCTAAATTATATTCTTTTATATTTTTCACTGTAATTTTTATACCTCTTTTACGATGTTTTCTATCTTATATCATATTTTATAGTTTTTTTCAATAGGGTTTTTATTCTACTTTATTTTTTGTTTACAAGATTATGTTTTATACTTTAAAATTATTATAATTCTTGTTACGGTTAGAGTAAACTTCTAAAAAAAGTATTTCAAATATGTCGGTCCAGCTACTTTTTCGTAGAAATTCTAAAATAATTTTATGGCACCCTTCCATCAGAGATGAACTCTTTCCATAAAATTATTTAAGAATTTCTAACTCAAAGTACTCTCCATTCCATATTTTCATACTTTTTTTAGAAGCCCACTCTAACCTACAATAAAATCCACAATAATTTTAAAGAATAAAACATAATCTTTTGCTAGCTCTACAATTTCCTTAACTCTCTAATTCGTGCTTCGTAGGCTGACATTGTATCCTCTTTTAAAGCTACTTCGTTATTTACACCAAGCATTTCTAATATTTTTTTTGTGAATAAAGGATTTAAAATTAGAAGTGGACCTATTAAATATGTTCCTATAAAGTTATTCTTTTTAATTCCTTCTATTTTGCTATCCTTGTTTATTCCTATTCCTTTTTCTACTTCTATAAATGGAGTTTTACTATTGTCTCCATACATCATTGTAAATTGACTCTTAAATCCTATTACTTCTATATCTTCATACGTACCTATTAAATAGCTATTGTGCCTATGAAACATATCTCTTTTTGCATATACATCAAATATTCCTAAGCCATCTATTTTGCTTCCATCTTCGTTTTCTATGTATTTGCCAAGCACTTCTATAGCATTTCCTGTGAATAGAAACACAACATTTTTTTCAATTAATTCTAGTATTCTCTCCTTATACGGTAATAGTCTTGCTATTACTTTTTCTTGTGTATTTTCTGTCATTGGTCCTAAATAGATTAAATTTACGTCTTCTTTAACAAATGCTGGTTCTTCTTCTAAAGCTGTTTCTATAAACTCTGCATCTGGTATACACATTTTTAAGTATTTCATATTGTACATATCTCCAAATAAGTTACAAAATTCTGGAAATAAAATTTCTATTTTCATTTAATTTCTCCTATTCTTCTTCGTCTATTTCTAGACTAATTTTCATAACATTTGCTTATATTGTATTTTAATTTATTTTTTTATGATTTTTATTACTCTTTCTATGCCTTATTCTCTATTTTGGTTCTAATCATAACCTCTACTTTTTTCTTTGCTGATTCTTTTAATTCCATTGAGTATAAGTCATGTAATATAAATACTGTTTCGATTCCATCTAGCTTAATATTATCTAAGGCTGACATTTCGTCTCTTTGGCATGAAATTTTAGCTTTGTCTATTCCTGCCATTTGAAGTCTAACATATCCATCTAAATATCTTGCACCTGCAATAATAATTTGTTTTATACTATCATTATTTAAGAATTCATAATCTGTATCATATTGCCAAGCTATGTTTTCACTTCCATTTGCTGCTTCGTGCAAATCGTCTAAAAATAGAATTACTACTTTGTTGCCTTTATATTTTCGCACATAATCAAATACTCTTGAGCACGCAATAGGGTTCATTCCCTTTGCTAAATGTGTAATAATTTTTATTCCGTTTACCCCTTCTTCGCTGTACCTTGTATCAACAATTTTTTGTTTTTTTAGTGATTCGTTTATCTGCTTTTGACTAAGCCCAATTTGTTTAAGCACAGTAATAACAGTAACAATATTATATATATTTATAATATTATCACTTATTAAATCGTATTCTTCTTCTAAACTACCATTTTTTAGTGTTAGTTTCATATTTTTTAAATCTATATTTGTCGCTAAGTAATCTATTTCCGGTGATTTAAAGTCACATTTTGGGCAATGTGCCTTTCCTATGTGATTGTATCTTACATAGTCATAAACTAATTTAGTATTACATTTTGGACAAGCAATTATATCCCTTGCAATGTTTTCACACTTTTCTGAATCTGTCTGTAGCCTATCTATTCCAAAATATATTCTTTTGTTTTCTGGAGCTATATTGCTTGCAATTAAGTCATCACCATTTAGTATTAGAGTGGTTTCTTTTGGAATGTATTTAGTAAGAATTCCGGAAATAAACTCTGTATGTGCATTTCGCATAAGTGAATCTCTAAAAAGATTTGTACATACTAAATATGTAGGTGTTAAATATGGATATACTTTTGGTGCACTTCTTTCATCCACTTCTAATACAGCTAAGTCTTTTTTTGCTTTTCCCATAAGATTTGCTCCACTTATTAGAGTAGTTGTTATCCCGGCATCAATGTTTGAACCATATTTATTGTCTATAAATACATAATTATTATCTTTTAATATATCTTCTATCATATTACATACTGTGGTTTTTCCATTTGTTCCTGTTACAGCTATAATTGTTCGTGGCTTTTCTATTTTTCCGATAAAGTCTGGACACACTTTAAGTGCAAATTTTCCTGGAAAAAATGTTGCATTTCTTCTAAATAATTTTAATAGCATAGTTCCAAATTTTGCTCCCCACAAAGCTATGTAAAATTTAAACCCTTTTTTCATAATATTGTTTCCCCTCATATGATATGGTCATAAGATTTATTTAGTATGAATTTTATAACCATATTTTATTTTCTTATGACCTTTCTTTATTTTTTATACTTACAATTTTCTATGCACAAGCTAATGTTTTGTACACGGCTATTATATATTAAATATGTTCTTAAAGCAAGAACATAACTTAATAAAATGAAAAAATGGAGGGATTTTTTCTTACATAGTATAAGTTAAATCCCCCCTATTTATTTTTTATTTCTTTAGTGCTTCACAAAGTAAATTCTCTATTCTTGCTATTCTTCTTTCAAATACAGTATTTGTCATATCTGCAATTTTGTTGTACTCTAACAATTTTGAAAACTTTTGCATATTTACCTTGTGATTGTTTTCAATGGTTTTTTGCATGTTTTTTTGTTCGTTTTTTATTTCGTTTAAGAGTCCGTTTATTTGTGTAATTATTGCTTCAAGTTCATCTTTTTCATTGTTAACTTTAGACATATAATCACCTCAACTTTATTGTGACAATATAATATCATCAAATTTATAAAAGGTCAATACTTTTGCGAAAATTTGTTCATTTTTTAGTGCTAAAACTATTATCTAGTAACAGTTTTTTATTTTACTTACCTTAACCAGATAATTGCTCTTTCTCCCTTTGGTACGTTCCATGGTGAGCCACTTATACTACCTTTTTCTTTGTCGATGTTTATTGTTTTTAGTTTATCACAATATGCAAAAGCACTTGAGCCTATGGTTTCTACATTATTTGGTATTTGTATTTCTACTAAACTTCTGCAATACGAAAAAGCACTATTATCTATTTCTTTTAATGTACTTGGTAGTACTATTTCTGTTGCCTGATTAAATTCTATAAAAGAACCGCCTCGCAGTTTTACTACACCCTCTGGTATTATTTGACTTTGTACCTTATTAATCCATGTTACTACCTCTTCTCCATTCTTAGTTAATATTAGATTTCCTTCTACTTTGTAATAAGGGTTATCAGAATCTATAGTTAATTCAAGTCCACTTGGAATATTTGACCATGCTTTAAAATCAGGAGTTAAAGTTTTTAATCCACTCCCTATTTCTATTTTTTTCAACTTAGAAGTACTTCTAAATATTGTCCAATTTATTGTTGTTACATTATCTGGTATTATAACTTCTGTTACATTTGGTCCATTTATTGCATAATGTCCTATCGTTTCTACTGTTTCTTTTATATTTATTGTTGTTTTTGTAGGTACTACATATACTAATTCTTTTCCTCCATTGGCATAGAGATAACCATCTTCTTCCATATAAGCATTATTACCATTTTGGAAATTTATTGTCTCTAGTATGGTAAGAGTTTCAAATGTACTTCCACCTATGCCTCTTAGACTACTTGGTAAATTTAAAGTAGTCATGCTCTTGCACATTGATAAAGCAGAACTACCCAAGCTCTTTATTCCTTCTCTTATTGTTACTTCTTTTTTCGTTGCCATTGGTGCTAACATTATTAAGGTGCTATTATCTTTTCTATATATTATTCCATCTTCTATCTCATAATATTGATTTGCTTCATCTATTGTTAAATTATATAGGCTGGTACAATTTTGAAACGCAGTAGAATTTATTGAAGTACAACTAGCCGGTATTTGAATATTGTCTAATTTAGTGTCATTGGAAAATGCATTATCTGCTATTCTTGTTAAGTTAGTCGGTATATTTATTGTTGTTAAATTACTACATCCTGAAAATTGCCAACTACCTATGTCAGTTAAATTATTTGATAATTGTACTGTAGTCAGGTTAGTACAGTTTCTAAAAGCTTCACTTTCCAGCGATATTACACTATCAGGCATTACTACCTCTTTTAGACTAGCACAATTTCTAAATGCATTTTCTCCAATACTTAAAACTCCATCCTCTATTGTTATCTTTTCTATTTCTGCGTTATATGAAAATGCATCTCTATCTATTACTTTTACCGTTCCCGGAATTATTACCTCTTTTAGCCCTTCTACTCCTGAAAAGGCTCCCTGCCCTATTTCGGTTACACGCTCTGGCAAAGTCACTACTCCATCTTCTGTTTGTAAACCTAGGTTTGCATTTGCTGATAATAACACTCCATCATCTATTAAGTATGGGCTTACCTGTATTCCTAACTCAGTTGCAACCTCTCTTTCTAACTCACTTGCTGCATATAAATAAAATTCTCCTTTTATTATTTCAAACATTCCGGCATACTCATCATCCATTGATGGTATTACAGTTTGTATGTTACCTCCTGTCTCTTCCCCTTGTGTATTATATGCCAATGTGGTTCTTCCTGCATTTAAACTTTCCTTATTGTAATTCGAGTCTTCATACTTTTTTTCTGAATCGTAGTTCTTTTTTTCTTCTAGGTATATTGTAAACTCTACTATTAAGTCTGTTCTTCTTGCCTGTGCCACTAATCCATCTGCTCCAAATATGGCATTTATTGATACTACTGCTAATATTATTAACACTATTATGGTTACTATTAGTGCTATTAGCGTAATACCTCGCTCTTGTGTTTTTATTGAACTTGTTTCACCAATTTTATTTATGCTTCTTTCTTTTGTATTTTGTTTTCTTTGCATTTTTTCCCATCCTTTCATTTAGTAGAGATTTTTTGAATACTTTGCTTATTCAATATCTAGGCTAATGTCCTACTTTATTTATTCTTTAAGGCTTTTTCAGCATTCTCTACTTTCCTTTGTTATATTTTAAATATTAAAATCTTCCCTTAAGCGCACAAAAAGGACGGACTATATAGCAAATTTTTCATTGCTATACAATCCATCCTTTTCATGGCTTTCTATTCTATTTATTTTTATGCTTTCTTTTCCATTAACAACTATTATAGCTATTGCTATGGTAACCATTATAATTGCTGTATTTTGAGCATAGTTAATAAGGCTTAATTCTCTAGAATTATCCTCTCTCTCTCTCTCTCTCTCTCTTACAGCCTCAACGGTTTTAAGCATTTTACTTTTTCTCCTCTCGTGTTTTCTTTATCCTTTTCCTTATACATTATACCAATACAATTTTTGCTTTTCAAGTACTTTTGTATTTTTCCGATTTAATATTATTGTATTTTTTCGATTTAATATTATATTATTTTTCCTCCACCCAAAACTATGTTGTTTAAATAAAATACCACAGATTGTCCTGGTGTTATTGCCCTTTGTGGTTCGGAAAATTTTACTATTGCTATATTATCTTCTATCTTTAGAATTGCTTTTGCTGGCTTTGACCTATAACGAATCTTTGCTTCAATTTCTATTTCTTGTTGTTCATTGTTCTGTAAATTGTTTTGTTTTTTAGTTTTGTTTATTAGAAAACTTATATCTACTAAAAAGTTTAGTTCATTTGCCATAAGTTCATCTGTATACAATTCTTTTTCTGTACCTACTATTACCTCGTTTTTTGCTTTATCTAGCTTTATAACGTATAATGGCTCTTCATATGATACTCCAAGACCTCTTCTCTGTCCTATTGTATAGTTTATAAGTCCTGTATGCTTTCCGACAATTTTTCCATTGCTTAGTACAATGTCTCCCCCATTATTTATATTTTTATATTTTTTTAAAAAGCTTATATAATCATTATTTTGTATAAAGCATATCTCTTGACTGTCTTTTTTTTGTGCTACCCCTAAGCCATTTTCTTCTGCAATTTTTCTAATTTCTGCCTTATCTGTATATTCAGAAAGTGGAAATATTATGTATGGTAAAATGTCTTTATTTATTCCATATAAAAAATAACTTTGGTCTTTTTCTATTGCATCTGCTTTTGCAAGCACATATTGATTAAACTCATCTGAATAGAAATTTTTAGCATAATGTCCTGTTGCTATATATTCGCATCCAAGTTCTTGTGCAACTTTATAAAATGCATCAAATTTTAAAAATTTATTACACTCTACACAAGGATTTGGAGTTTTAGCACACAAGTATGTACATATAAAATTGTCGACTACTCTTTTCTGAAATTCTTCTCTTAAATCTATTACATAATGCTTAATTCCAAGTTTTTCGCATACTTTTTTTGCATCTTCTACTGCATCATTCTGTTTATTTTCGCTATTTTCTGAAAGTTCATTGTAATTTTCCTTAGAATCACTTTGTTCATTTTCTCCCCATAATCTCATTGTGGCACCTATTACTTCATAACCTTGTTTTTGCAGTAATAATGCTGAAACAGAGCTATCCACTCCTCCACTCATTCCTATTAGTACTTTTTTCATTAATTCGCTCCTTTTATAATTTTCTTATATTATTGCATTTTAGGTCACCTCTTTTTTGCAATTTTTTGCATTTTAGAAGTGCCCTTTCTCTACTAATTTTTATAATTTTCTTTTAACTCTTCTAGAGCCTTTGCTAATTGATCTGGACATGATGTTCCTTTTGTACCACAAAGTATTCCTTTTAATCTTTTTATTACTTCATCTATATGCATACCTTCAACTAATCTTGATACACCTTGTGTATTACCTTGACAGCCACCAACTATTGTAACTTTTTTTATTATATCTCCATCAGTTTCTATTATTATTTCTCTTGAACAAACTCCATTTGTTTTATATCTATATTCCATTTTTTTCTCCTATAATTATTTGTCTTCTACATCCACCTTTATATGTACGTCTTTAAGTTGTTTATCTGTAACTTTACTTGGCGCTCTCATAAGCACATCTCTTGCTTTTTTATTCTTTGGAAATGCTATAACTTCTCTTATATTATCAGAATCTGCTATAAGCATTACCATTCTGTCCAAGCCAGGTGCTGCACCTGCGTGTGGTGGTGTTCCATATTGGAATGCATTATATAAAGCTCCAAATCTAGTTTCAACATCTTTTTCACTATATCCTGCTATTTCAAATGCTTTAACCATTAGCTCTGGGTCGTGGTTTCTAACTGCTCCCGAAGCCATTTCGTATCCATTACATACCACATCATATTGATATGCTAAAATTTCTAATGGATCTTTATTTTCTAAAGCTTCTTTTCCGCCTTGTGGCATTGAAAATGGATTATGGTTAAAGTCTATTGTTCCCTCATCAGATAATTCATACATTGGAAAATCTGTTATAAAGCAAAATCTATATACATTTTTTTCTATTAAGTCCAATCTTTTTCCAAGTTCTATTCTAACTTGTCCTGCGATTTTCTGTGCTATTTTTAGCTCATCTGCTATAAAGAATATTGCACAATTTTCTTTTACCCCATATTCTTTTGCTAAAATTTCTTTTGCTTCGTCTGTTATAAATTTAGAAATTCCTCCTGTATAGCCCTCTGGCTCTACTTTAACCCAAGCTAAGCCATTTGCTCCTGCCTCTTCTTTTGCAAAATCTGTCATATTATCAAAGAATTTTCTTCCTTGGCTAGCTCCGTCTGGCACTATAATCATTTTTATAGTTTTACCTTTAAATGCATTAAATTCTGTATTTACAAATAATTTTGTTGCGTCTTGGATTATAAGTGGATTACGTAAGTCTGGCTTGTCTATTCCGTATTTTTCCATTGCCTCTCTATATGGAATACGTCTAAATGGTGCTTCATCCACTTTCCAATTTGTATGCTCTTTAAATACAGTTGTAAATATATCTTCTAATACTTTAAATACGTCCTCTTGCTCTGCAAAACTCATTTCAAAGTCTAGTTGATAAAATTCACCAGGTGCTCTGTCCGCTCTAGGATCTTCATCTCTAAAGCAAGGTGCTATTTGATAATATTTATCAAAACCCGCTACCATAAGTAATTGTTTAAATTGTTGTGGTGCTTGAGGAAGTGCATAAAACTCCCCTGGATGTAATCTACTAGGAACTAGATAATCTCTTGCTCCTTCTGGTGATGAATTAGCTAGAATTGGTGTTTGAATTTCTGTAAAGCCTAATTCATCCATTTTTCTTCTTAATGTTTTCATTATGTTTGAGCGTAGTAAGATGGTTTTATGCAATTTATCATTTCTTAAATCTAAGAATCTATATTCTAAACGTAAATCTTCTCTTGCCTCTCCTGTTTTTTCTGAGTTAACTTCAAAAGGTAATACATTTTTGCATTTTCCTAAAACTTTTATTTCTTCTGCATTTATTTCTATTTCACCTGTTGGAATTTTAGTGTTTTTGCTGCTTCTTTCTACTACTTTTCCTTTAACGCTAATTACACATTCTGTAACTAAATCGTTTGCTAAGTTCATAAGTTCTTCGTTATCGCTTATTACTATTTGTGTAATTCCGAATTGGTCACGCAAATCTATAAATTTCATTGAACCTAAGTTTCTTATTGTTTGTATCCATCCTGCAATTGTTACTACTTCTCCAACATTTGTTATGTTTAATTCTCCACAATTATGATTTCTGTACATACTATCCTTCCTTTTACTTGTTTTAAAATTCTCACCCATTATACTATAATTTACAACTTATTACAACTATTTTTTGTCGCCTAATGTATGTTTTAAATTTTTATTTGAGTGCTAAAGGTGGGGACCAACAAGTTTACAAACTGTTAAACTTGACTTTAGTAAAGTTTATACAGTTTGTACGATGTTGGGGGCCGAGAATAAAAATTTAAAACATACATTAGGTGGCTTTTTTTAATTTTTTAAGCATACCAAACTATCGTTCCAATATTATAGTAACGGGTCCATCATTTAAAAGACTTACTTTCATATCTGCACCAAATATGCCTCTTTCTACTTTTATGTTTTGCTCCTCACATTTTTTACAAAAGTATTCGTATAATTCATTTGCCATATCTGGTTTCGCTGCATTTATAAATGATGGTCTGTTTCCCTCTGTACAATCTGCATAAAGTGTAAATTGTGATACTATTAGTAGGCTTCCTTCTACATCTTTTAATGCCAAATTCATTTTTTCGTTTTCGTCTTCAAATACCCTAAGTTTGCACAATTTTTTTACTAAATAATCTGCTGTTTCCTTTGTGTCGGTATGTGTAACACCTAGTAATACCAAAAAACCTTTTTCTATGTTACCTACTGTTTTTCCGTCTACATCTACTTTTGCATTTTTTACTCTTTGTACTACTAATTTCATTTATTTCTCCCTTTCTAGTTAGTTTTTAAGTTAATTTGGTGTGAGCATTTTGAAAAAAGCCGAAAAACATTTACACTAAATTAACTAATCCTCTCTTTCATATTTACTTAAATCAGGTAATTTTACGTCATCTTCTGTTACATTATTAATTTCTATATTAAATTCCACAACAGTTCCATCGCTTGACTCGTATTTAAGCACAAAGCCGGTTGCCTCATCAATTAGGTACTCTGTATTTTCTCCTGCTCTAATTTTTAAACAATTTCTTCCTTTATAATTCTCGTCTCCAAGATAAATCAAATCGTTTCCATATTTATTTAGTAAAGATTTTATATCTATAAAGTCTTTTTTGTATAAAAGGTCTTTTGTGGAAGCATTTAGTTTTGTCATTAAATAAGTATTCTTTTCTTTGTCTATTGTTACCTTAGACATTGCTTCTCCATCAATCCACGAATATGTACTATCGTTCTCTGTAACTATTATATTTCCTCTAACTTTTTTTGTTGTTTTTTGACCATTTTGAATATATTCATATGTATAGTTTGTGTAATCGTATGCAGATAAAATCTTCTTTTTTATTTTCTCTGGTGTATAGTCTTTTTTTTCTGTTTTTATAATTTTTATTCCTAAAATTAGAGCTAACACTAGTATAATAGCAATTAGTGCCCAAATTCCTTTTTTCATAAATAATTCATTCCTCTCTTTTTCGCCAAAGTGAACGTGCTTAAATTGTCAAAATTATTTTAAGATCTAAGTAATATAATATATTTTTTTCTTTTAGTCGGAGTGCTTAAGGTGGGGACCAACAAGTTTACAAACTGTTAACGACACTTTAGTGGAGTTTTTACAGTTTGTACGATGTTGGGGGCCGAAGACTAAAAGAAAAAAATATATTATATTACTTAATACAAGTTTTTACAATTTAGGCCCGGCCCCTTTTGCAAATTTATAATTTTCTTCTTACATATTCGTAAACTATTATTCCTGTTGCTACTGAAGCGTTTAAGCTCTCAGTTTTTCCAAGCATTGGTATTTTTACTTTTTCATCTGCTAAAACTTGAACCTCTTTTGATACTCCATTTGCTTCATTTCCTATGACTATAGCTTTTTTATTATAGTCAACATTATATATGCTTTTTTTGGTATCTAACGCTGTTACCATCACTTTAAATTTATTATTTTTTATTTCTTTTAATGTATCTATTATGTTTTTTGATTCAATAATATTTAACCTAAATATTGCTCCCATTGTGGAACGAACTACTTTAGGGTTATATGGGTCTGCTACTCCTTGCGATAATATTATTTGATTTAAGTTTGCACTATCTACTGTTCTTAATATAGTTCCTAAATTTCCGGGGTCTTGTATTCCATCTAGTACTACTATTATGTCTTGTGAGTAATCTATTTGATTTTGAGTATTACTCTTTTCTACAACTGCTATAATTCCTTGAGGAGTTTTTACATCTGTTATTAAATTAAAAACTTTTTCAGTTACATATATTACATCATATTTAGCAATTTCGTATAATGTGTCTTTGTCTATTTCATTATCTAAACATTCTTCACAAATAACTATTTGCCTTATTTTTGTTTTTTCTGCAATCGCTTCTTTTACAAGTTTTATGCCTTCTATTATATAACTATTTTCTATGTCTCTGTACTTTTTTTCTTTTAAACTTCTTATTTTCTTTATTATTTCATTATCTTTACTAGAAATTACTTGCATTCTTTTATTTCCTTTCTTTTTTACAAAAGATATATATTTAGAAAATTTTTGCAGTATCGCGTAAGCGACCAAACGAGCCATTCAGGCGAGTGCGAATTGGAGCAAACGAGCACAGTAAAAAATTTATCTTTTATTGTGGTTATATGTTTGCGACACCAAGGCGCAAAAAAATTTGAGAAATATATATCTATTATAAAAATACATTATAGAGTTATGAATTGTAACTACTGCATTCTTTCAAAAACTCCTTTATTTTTTGTATTAGTCCATCTTCTGTAGTTTCTCCAATTTTTAATGTTACATAAGGCTCTACTCCTGCTGAGAATTTTATGTTATAACTGTATTTTTTTACTAGTTTATCCACTATTTCAGGATTATATTTGTTTTTATCAAAATAAAATACTACATTTTTTGATGTTGGTTTTGAGTTAGTACTAATCATTATGTTTTTCTTTTCTGATACTTTAATTACACCTGCTAATCTACATAGTTCTTTTATTCTTGCTACTTCTACTAAGTTTTCTAATTCTTTTGGCATTATACCATATCTATCTATTATTTCGTCAATTACATTTTGTATATCCTCTTCTGTTCTACAAAGCGCAATATTTTGATATACTTCAATTTTTTGACTGCTATTTTCTATATAACTATCTGGTATATAGCTTGAAACATTTATGTCTATTTGTATTTCTGGGTCTTCATCTTTTTCACTTACTTCTATGCCTTGCATTTCTTTTACAACTTGGTCTAATAAGTTACAGTAAGTGTCATATCCTACTTGCTCCATATGTCCGTGCTGTATTTCTCCAAGCAAACTTCCTGCACCTCTTATTTCCAAATCTCTCATTGCAATTTTAAACCCTGAACCAAACTCTGTAAATTCACGTATTGCCTTTAACCTTCTGTCTGCAACTTCTGATAATAGTTTGTCTCTTTTGTATGTTACATATGCATATGCTTGCTTATCACTTCTTCCAACTCTTCCTCTTATTTGATAAAGTTGTGCTAATCCAAGTCTATCTGCATTTTCTACTATTATAGTGTTTGCGTTTGGTATGTCTATTCCAGATTCCAATATTGTAGTACATACAAGTACGTTTATTTCTTGTTTTACAAACCTTTCCATTATGTCTTCAAGCTCTTTACCTGTCATTTTTCCGTGTGCAAACTCTACTTTTGCTTCTGGCACTAACTCTTGAATTTCCATCGCTTTTTTAGGAATATTTTCCACATTATTATATAAATAGAATACCTGTCCGTTTCTTTCTAGTTCTTTAGTAATTGCCTCTTTTATAACCTCTGTATCATATTCTAGTACATAAGTTTGAACTGGTCTTCTGTTTTGTGGTGGCTCATAAATTACAGACATATCTCTTACACCTAAAATTGACATATGTAATGTTCTTGGTATTGGTGTTGCTGTCATTGTAAGTACATCTACACTTGCTTTTAGCTTTTTTATTTTTTCTTTGTCTTTTACACCAAAACGATGCTCTTCGTCTATAATAAGTAGCCCTAAGTCTTTAAAAATTACATCTTCGCTAAGAATTCTGTGAGTGCCTATAACTACATCCACATCTCCTAGTTTAAGTTTTTTTATGACTTCATTTTGTTCTTTTTTAGTTCTAAATCTATTTAGAAGCTCTACATTTACGCCAAAGTTTTCCATTCTTGCTTTAAAGCTTTCATATTGTTGGTTTGCAAGTACTGTAGTAGGCACTAAGTACGCTACTTGTTTATGGTCCATAACCGCCTTAAAAGCTGCCCTTATTGCTACTTCGGTTTTACCATAGCCAACATCTCCACAAAGCAATCTATCCATAGGACGTTGCTCTTCCATATCTTTTTTTACTTCGTCTATACACCTTAGTTGGTCATCTGTTTCTTGATATGGAAACTCATCTTCAAATTGCCTTTGCCAATCTGTATCCTTACTAAAAGCATAGCCTTTAATTTTTTGTCTTTTAGCATATAACTCAATTAAGTCTTTTGCGACCTCACGTAAATTTTTCTTTACTCTTGCTTTTGTATTGCTCCATTCTTTACTGCCTAATTTGTTAAGTGTTGGAGCAGTATCGCCTCCACCAATATACTTTCTTACATTATCTAAGTTATTAGTTGGTACATAGAGCATATCATTATTTTTGTACCTTATTTTTATATAATCCTTGGTAACGCCATCAGCTTCAATAGTATTTACTCCAACAAATTCTCCTATACCATTAGTTTTATGTACAACAAAGTCGCCCGGTTTTAAATCGGCAAATACAATTTTTTCTCCTTGCCTAAAAGTTGGGCTCGCTTTTCTCTTTTTTATTTCTTCCCCAAAAGCCTCTGCCAAGCTTACAACTACCAAATTTGCATCATAAAACTCAAACCCAGAAGAAAGCCCTCCTTCTAAAATGGCACATTGGTGCCTGTCACTAAAGTGCCATTTGGCACTTTCTGGGACAGGTTTGTTCTTTCCATCTTTTTCATCTTTAGAGACAGGGCTACAATTCATTCCTATTTCGTATTCCTTAAGCAGTTCCTTTACCTTATCTACAGACTCTTTTCCACCAGCTAAAATAAATATTTTTTTATTTTCTTTTTGCCATTTTTTTATATTGCTTATTAGTATTTCTATTTCAGATTTATAGAAATTTACTTGCCTATAGTTGAATTCAAATTTATTTACTGCCTTGCTATTGTTTTCTTCTAAATATATAGTTTGCTTTTCGTTATATAGGCTATTCCAATTTTCCCTGCTAAACTGGCTAACATTTAGTATTCCCTCTGGAACAAATCTTTCTTTTTCCACTAACGATTTTATTAAGTTATTATTCTCTATTAGTATGTTTCCTATTCTTTGATTTATTTTTGAATTTTCGTCTATACATAACAAAATATTTTTAGGTAAATAATCCAAAAATGAGCCTACTTTGTCGTAAAATTCATTAAAGTATTTGTCTATTTTACTAATGTATTCTCCATTTTGAATTGCTTCTATGTCTGATTGTACCTTTTCTTTTGCCTTGTCACTAATTTTTAAACTTTTTATTACATTTAGTTCCTCGGAATCACCTGGTAAATTTTCGGCTTTTATTTCATCAGAAGTGTTTATATATTTTTCTTTTATTCTATTGCAAATATTGGAAGCAATTTTTGAATATTCTGGTATTGCTTCCTTGTCTTTGTTATAGCTTAATATATATTCGTGAGCAGGATATATAGTTATTTTTTCAGTCATTTCTGTTGTTCTTTGAGACGATATGTTGAAATACCTTATAGAGTCTACTTCATCACCCCAGAACTCTATTCTTACACCTGTTTTTTCTGTAAGACCAATGTCTACAATTCCACCTCTGATGCTAAATTGACCTTTGTTTTCTACCAAGTCGCTTCGTTCATACCCCATAAGTAGCAAAATTTGTTTTAAGCTGTTTAGGTCTTTTTTTCCTGCATAGCCTGAATTTTCGAACACATTTCCTACTGTAAATGTAAGTACATTTCTATACAAAGCTTCTTTTGGAATCATACTTTGCATTATTGCTTCTATTGTGGTTACAACTATGTTTACTTCTTTATTCTTAATTTTATTTAATACTTCTATTCTTGAATATGGCAAGTCCTTGCTTTCTGAAACATAATCATATGAAGCAATTTCTCTTTTTCCAAAGTATTCTACTTTATCAGTAAAAAACCTTAAATCTTTTACAAGATTTTTAGCTTGCAATTCATTATATGTTATAACGCAAATTGGTCTTTTACTTTCTTCTTTTATTCCTGCAGTTATATGCGATTTTCCCACGAATACTAACCCCGATATATTTATCGGGGTTTTTTTCATTTCAATTTGTTCTATAATTTCTTTAAATTTGTCTAGTTCTCTTAAGTTTTGTATAATTTCATTTTTCATTTTATCACCTTTTATTTAATGCATAAAAACTATGCAGTAGTAGGTTACATTTTTGTGCTTTTGACACAATTCTTATACAAACTATTTTGTAATTGAAATAATTTTATATTTTATAACACCAGCTGGAGCTTGAGCCTCTACTACTTGACCTTTTTTAGCACCCATAAGAGCTGCTCCGATTGGAGATTCGTTTGATATTTTGTTTTGGCTTAAATCAACTTCTGTTGAGCCAACTATTGTGTATGATTCTTCTTCATTAAATTCCATATCTAAAACTTTAACTGTATTTCCTACTTGAACAGTTTTAGTATCTATTTCAGATTCATCTATAATTTTAGCATATCTAAGCTTGTTCTCAAGCTCTGCTATTTTGGACTCGTTTGCAGCTTGAGCATTTTTTGCTTCATCATATTCTGAATTTTCTGATAAATCTCCAAATCCTAAAGCTATTTTTATTCTCTCTGCAATTTCTGCTCTTTTTTCTGTTGTTAAATACTCTAGTTCTTTTTCTAAGTTATCATAACCTTCTTGAGTTAATAATACTTCTTTTTCTGTATCCAATTTGTCTCCCTCCTTTTTGTAAAAGAAAATCGTTGTTTAACTTTTACATATTTACCTTTTTATATAAAAAGGGGTTATATGCACTTAATGTAATAGGAAAAAACCTATTACATTAAATTTACTCTAAACAACAGTTTATATATTAAACTAATTTTCGCATTTTGTCAAGATTTAATTCGTGATTTTTCTGTAACTCTTCGTCCGAAATAACACCATTATTTCCTATAAGTTCAGTAATTTTTATATCATCTTTGCTTATTCTTTCATATACTTCTTCTAGTTTTAATTTTTGCATACCACTACATAAAAGTATGCTTTCATATAGTTTTACTAAATCAAAGTCAGTTTCTAAATTACCAATTTGCTCAAACTTTTCCACATATTCATCTGGACAAGATATATTAAAATAGTTTATGTTTATTCCATCAAAACTAGGATTGTCGTATTTTACATTTTCTTGTAAGTTTATTATAATGCTATTTCTATTTATCACATATTTTTCTAGTTCTTCCTTATTCAAATTTACATTTATTATATACTTTGCTCGTTTTAATGCTTTTTTCTTATTGTTTGAAACAGCTATTAAAATTCCGTCATTTTCTAGTAGATTATCTTGTACATTTTTTAATCTTTCTATGTCGTTTGTTACTATATTAGTAGTTTTAAAGCTTTGTATAAATCTTTTTAAAAAGTTTAAGTCAAGCCCAGTACTCTTTTTAAAAACAATATAAATATCTTCCTGCTTCATTGTTGTATTTTGCTTATTTAAAATATATTTTACTATTTCAAAGTCCATATATTGCATAAGTTTTTTACCATTAAGTACATTTATTTTTTTCTTACTTAATAATAAACAAATTTCGTCTTTAAAACTATTATCTAATTCTTTAGAAAATACTAGTGTATCAATGTTTAGTTTTTCAATGTACTTAGCCAATATTTTGATTTTATTTTTATTAGATATAGCTATTATACAATTATTGTCAAACTTTTTTATTTCTATTCCTAATATTTTTTGAAAGAAACCACTTTCAATTTTTTCTTGTTTTATATAACCTATTACCATAAACGCCTCCATTTGTTAAAAATTTACTATTATAATGAAAGCTTTTTGCATTTTTTGGCTACCAAAATGAACAAGCCCCACTAAAATATACTTGTCTTAATTATATTTTAGTGAGGTACTTTTTATGACTTATTGTCATTAAAAGAGGTAGTAGGTATTTTTATTCTTTATGATTTCGCCCCCCAACATCGTACAAACTGTATAAAACTCACTATCGTTCGTTTAACAGTTTGTATACTTGTTGGTCCCCACCTTAAGACTACATCATAAAGAATAAAAATACCTACTACCTCTTTTCACCATAATAAATTATAATAAAATTTACTCAACTCCCAAAGCTTCTGATATAACAGCCCAAATACTATCTGGCTCCCTATCTTTTGTCCAGTATGCTGCTCCTGCCAAGTTATATTCGCTTACAAGCGATAGTTTTGCTTTTATTGACTCTGCATCTTCTATCCACATTTTATTTGTTATTCCATCTTCTACAAATTCAACGTAATACTGCTTTAAATTATCATCCCAAGTTCTAGTCACATTTTCTGGAATCACCTCTTCTATGTCTTCCATATCCACTGTATAGCACTCTAAATTGCCATTGTTTTCTTCCCATAGTCTTGTGTAAAAAGGTATTCCTAATATTATTTTTTCTGGTTTTACTGCTTCTTGGCCAATAAACTTTTCTATATTTGTCTTAACCCAGTCGTAGCCAGCGTTTGTACCTGGTTTTGTTGAAGATGTACCGTATTGGTCATATGCCATAAACACTATATAATCAGCAACTTCTCCTATTAAATTTCTGTCGAAGCATAGCGACCATTCTTCGCTACCATCTGGTGCAGTAACATCTACAGATAGCACTACTCCTAATTCGTTTAACCTAGGCTTAAGTTCTATTATAAACCTAGAAAATAAGTCTTTGTCTTCATCGTGCATATATTCAAAATCTATATTTATTCCATCTAAATCATATTGTACAATTAAGCCCACTATATTTTTTATTAAATCCTGTCTTAATTTATAGTCTCGCATTATTTCTGCTGTAGTTTCTATGTATGAATTGTTAGATACGCTAGGCCATACAAGGTATCCATTGGAGTGTGCCCAGTTAATATACTGTTTTCCAGCATCTCCTGCATTATCGTAAATTTTTCCTTTTCCCTCGTCAACTAGCGTAAAAAATGTTGGACTTACAACATTTATCCCCTGTATATCTTCCCCACTTCTATCTGGTGCTGAATAATATTCTGAATAGTAATCCCATACCATACTTATATTTCCTTCTATTTGCTTTTTCTTTTCTATTGTTTCTCTAACTACTAATTCATTTGTTACAGTTTTTTCCTTTACGTATCCCAGCTTTCCTGTATCAGTTCGAACTTCTACCCAGCCATCAATAACATTATTCTTTCCTTCTTCAGTTTGAACTATTGTAACTGTTTCTTTTTCTTCTATTTTATCTACAGTTCTAGAAAATGTTGTTGGATATGCCTTTACATTGCTATTTTTTGTGCTATCTGCTAGTACATATTTTCTGTCTTTTGAATCTACAGTTATTGTATTAGTAGATTCTATATATGATATTTCTACATTGTATGTGTCTTTAAAACTAGAAAATGGAATATAATAAGTACCGTCACACTTTATAACGGTACTAGAGGTTTGCACATTAGTACCATTGTTTACCATAGTATTTTCGCCTATTACCATACTTGTAACTTGATTTTCAGAGGTAGTAATTATTTGATTATATTTTTCATCATAATATATGTGTGGGTCAAAGAAATTTTCAATATCTTCCATAGATAAATATATTATTCCATTTTCTATGATTACATCTTTTTTTAAGTCTCCTGTTACATTGCTATTGTTTATAACTAAGTTTGCTTTATTTGTTATGTCTGTATTTACATAATTTGGTGCATATTTTAGAATTAGAAATGCTAGCCATACTAAAATTGCGACAACTATTATTTTATATAAAAATTTTTCTTTTACTTTCTCTTGTACTCTTTTTGCTTTTCTTGACATATTTTTCTCCTATTTTTTTCTGTTTAGTTTTAAATCACTATATCATAAAAAGTGTAAATGTGCAATAAAAGAAAAGAAATTTTACAATGCTAAATACACTAAACTTTTTTTGTTTTTTGCACAACATTTAGAATACTCCTATCGTAATTTTTTTGTTTTTTTCCGTTTTTCTCTTGCATTTTTTCCTTTTTCTAGTATAATAAATTTGTCGAGTTTATATTTTGTAGAATAGTTGTGCCTAAAATGTATAGTGGGCACTTTTTTAGTGCCCACTATGTTATAATAATTTTTTAAATATTA
This sequence comes from uncultured Clostridia bacterium, assembly GCA_944392445.1. GTDB lineage: Bacteria > Bacillota > Clostridia > TANB77 > CAG-508 > CALXVA01. Next base: position 22,832 of record CALXWT010000005.1, on the reverse strand, counting down.
AAAAATATTACTAAAGCTCCTATTATTGCCACAATAAAACCTAATATTTTTAGTCCCCAAGCTCCTTGGTTTTGGTCTCCAAAGCCAAATAGCTTGCGTGTTATAATTCTTGCATCATATACCATTATAACTCCTAAAGTTACAATTAGTAATGCTATAATTTTAATTATTTGTTCCATCGTCCCTCCATCTAGCAAGTATTTTAGTTATAAAGTCTATTTCTCTTTTAATAAGTTTATTGTCTTAAATTATCTTCAATATCTAAAGTCTAAAAAAAATTCAACAGTAAACTTACATTCAAATGTCTCATTTGGTTTTAATGATATAATGTCTGGCTTTTGAATAAATACTCCTGTACTTTTTATAGTATCTGCCGTTGAATACCAAGGCTCTATACATATAAAAGGTGCATTTGGTTTTGACCATACTGCTAGGTATGGAAAACCTGTAAAGTCCATTGTAAGTAGTTTTTTGCCTGTTGATTTATTCATCAAGCTAATCTTTTTTGATGTGATTCCCTTCATAATTAAAGCATCATTATTAAATGTTGTTGGTCCTATTGCAAGTCTTCTTTTATCTAACATTGGATTTCTAGCATATTCTGTTCCTACTAATCCATCCATCAAATATAGAAAATGAATTTTTTCTTCATCTTCTTCAAATTCCAAATAATAATTTCCTTTTTTTAGTTCTTCCTGATCTATTTTAAATGCTGGATGTCCTCCTATTCCGAAAGGAAGAGTTACATCTCCTGTGTTTATAACTTTATATATAGTAGTTAATTGGTTTTCATATAGCCTATATGTTGTATATAGTTCAAAATCATAAGGATATCTATTTTTTGTAATTTTATTGCTTCTTAAAACATAAGAATGAAAATTATCTAGTTTTGTTATTGGCTCGAACTCAAAATCTCTAGCGAAACCGTGTTGTGGCATTTCAAATATTCTACTATTTATAATTGTTTTATTTAGCTTTAGCTTACCTACTACTGGAAATAGTACTGGCCAATGTCTTTTCCAATACACTTTTCCATTTTCGTCTACACAATCTGGTCCTTGGTGGACTCTTTCTTCGCCATTTAGTTTAAAGCTTACTAATTCTCCACCCATTTTTGAGGTTAGCATTTTTGCGTCCATTTAGTTCTCTCCTATTCTTCAAAATTCTACAATTTTCCTATATATAATATTGTTTTTTTATGTAAATGTCAATAGTTTTACGGCAAATTCGTTTAAAAATGCGAGACCTATTAGGCCTCGCATTTTATCCCTCCTTTATATTCTCCATTGTAAAACAAAAATCGACAATACTTTTATTAACTTCTTTGGTCCACAGCTTGTAGCTTCATGGTATTTTAATAGATGATAGTATACGTAGCAATCGTATAAACAATCGCTCCGTACGGTTTCAGAACACTGGAATCGCTCCCGTTCAGGCTAAAGATAACTTTGCTATTAGGGATATTTACACCAATATACTGCTCGGAATTAGTTCTGTTTATCACAGTAACAACAATTCCATATTTGCTTCTCCTTGTAATTTCAAGGATTTGCTCATTAATATAGGTCTGCATATCTCCATCAGACAAAATATTCTTAAGAGATTTCCTTAAGTGCCCGAGCTGGATGTAATATTCCAAAAGTTCTAGGTTTTCATTTTCCCAAGGATATGGCTTGCGATTAAATGGATCCTTGTTGCCACTTATTCCAGCTTCTGTTCCATAGAAAGTCATTGGAATTCCTTTGGACATATACTGTGCAAGAGTGGCCAGTTTCAGCCTGTTTATCGCCTCCCAGTTCAAGCAGTAATCATTTTCAGATTCCCACTTTCTAAAGCCGAAAGTGTCGAAACTATTATAGCCTCTCCACGGATCCTCAATGTTCCAAATTTGCCCTTGATACGGATTTTCGAGCATTCCTCTTCCTTGAAGCATATTAAGTGCTCGAGGAGTGTCATGTGTGTCTATGTGGTTCCACAGAACTTCCTGTACCTCTAACGGGTACTTTGCAATATTCCGTGTATATGCATCGTAGTGCAAGTAATTGCCATACCGTACCCATCTATGAATTGCATCAGTAAATGGATAATTCATAACAGAATCCACTTGTCCATCATAAATTTGAGGGTTTCCCCTATTTATGGCAAAATTCCACATTTCGCTTACAATAAGCACTTCAGGATTTATGCTTCTTGCTTTTTCCTTAATTTTTATGAGAAACTCTTTTGGAAGAGTCTCACCTAAATCAAGACGTATGCAGTCAGCACCCTTCTCAATGTACATTTGGACAACACTACAACAATACTCTTGGTAGTCTGGATTAAGTTTATTGCACTGAGGCATATCCTTAAATCCATACCAATACACAGGATTGCCATTGTAATCCCACTCGAACCATTCCCTGTACTTCTCGTCACCATTCAAAGCTCTTTGGAAAAACTCGCTCCATGCTCCCATGTGATTAAACACAAGGTCCACAGCAACAAGCATCTTTCTTAAATGAGCTTCAAAGCAAAGTCTAATAAAATCATTCCAATCACCAATGTACGGATCAATTATTCTTTGATCACACACATCGTAATGGTGATTTGTCTTTGTCATAGAAATTGGACTCAAGTATAGCAAATTGATTCCAAGCTTTTCCAGATAATCCAACTTTTGAATTATCCCTTTAAGATTGCCTCCATAAAAATACTCGTTCCTGTACTCGCCATCCTGGTCAGGCCACCAATCAGGCATAGTATCGTTCCACTGCTTGATTCTCCTTCCTTCAACATAAGGAATTTCTGGACCTGCACGGCAAAACCTATCAACAAAGATATGATAACCCGTTCTGCCCTTAAACCGTTTCGGAATATAAATTTTATCCATAGTGTGCTCCTTTCTTTAATTAACTAAAGGATAAAACTTCGTACATATCTATACTTTACTACCTTTTTGCTAAAATGTCAATCATTTTTATCGCGTTTGTCGGGTTTTGGGACAGGCTCTTTTGCGACAAAGATGTCGGGTTTGGGGACAGGCTCTTTTCCGACATTTTTGTCACCTTCGGGGACAGGTCTGAACGAGACATGCTTGTCATCTTTTTGGACAGGTCTGATTGAGACATATCTTTTTTCTTATTGTAGCAATCTAAGTTTTAAGGACAAGTCTTTTTAGACCTGTCCTTAGCTAATATACTTTTCTATTTTCTTTTCCTATTCTGTTTCTGATTTTGTTTCTGTTTCTGATTTTGTTTCTGTTTCTGCTTCTGCACAGAAAAGCCAAACCTACCAATTTTCCTTCCCATACTATAATAATGCCCATTTGAGTATGCAATTAAATTACATTTAGAAATATCAAAAGCTCCTTTTTCATCTATATATTTTTCATCTGCATCTATTGATAGCACCTCTGCAATAAACATGTGATGACTTCCAAGCTCTCTTATTTCTTTAACCTTGCATTCTATTGCCACAGGACTTTCTTTTATTATTGGGCATTTTACAAATTCTCCTTTTTCCTTAGTAAGATGCATTTCTTTAAATTTATCTACTTTAGTGCCAGTCTTTACTCCACACCAATCAGTTGCGAATGCTAATTTTTCATTTGTAAGGTTAATTACAAACTCCCCTTGTTCCTTTATCAAATTATATGAATACCTCTCTGGCCTTACAGAAATATAGCACATTGCTGGATTTGTGTTAATAATTCCTGTCCACGCAACTGTCATAATATTCGCTTTTTCCATAGTTCCACAAGATACCATAACGGCTGGAAGTGGGTATATAAATGTTCCTGCTTTCCAAATTTTTCTACTCATTTTAATCCTCCATACATTTCAATTCTAACTAGAGTTAGAATTTATTAATGTTTTCTTTTCTTACTTGTTATTATGATTTGTCTAATACACTATGCCTAAGTCTGACAACTTTGTCGCAAAAGAGCCTGTCCCCAAACACGACATCATATGCTAATCCTATCTTCGAATTTTTCTTCAACTAGCTTATGTAGTTTTCTATTTTCCACCTTTTCGAGTCTTGGGTCTTCTTTTTCAATTTTTAGTGCTAAGCCTTGTACTTCTTTTAAAATTGCTACGTCTTCGAATAGGTTTGCTATTTTGAATTCTGGCAAGCCGTGTTGTCTAGTTCCAAAGAATTCGCCTGAGCCTCTTAGTTCCAAGTCCTTTTCTGCTACTATAAATCCATTGTCTGTTTCCTTCATGGTTTTCATTCTTTCTTTTGTTGTTTTTGAGTTGCCTTCATATATTAGTATGCAATACGATTGATACTTTCCTCTTCCTACCCTGCCTCTTAACTGATGTAGCTGAGCTAAGCCAAATCTCTCTGCATTTTGTACTACCATTATGTTTGCGTTTGGTACGTCTACACCAACCTCTATTACAGTTGTTGAGACTAGGATTTGTATTTCGCCATTTTTAAATTTTTCCATAATTTCGTCTTTATCTTTTTGCTTCATTTTTCCATGCAAACATGCTACATTAAGTTCTGGAAATATTTTGTTTTGATACTCTTCTGCAAGTTCTGTAGCCGATTTACAGTTTTCGTATTCTTCGCTTTCTTCTACTAATGGGCATACCACATACGCCTGTCGTCCCTGCTTAACATTTGATCTAATAAATTCTTCTACTCTTCTCTCATAATTTTTTGTTACTGGATAGGTTTCTATCTTTTTTCTGTTTGGTGGTAGTTCATCTATTATTGATATGTCCAAGTCTCCGTACAAAATTAGTGCTAATGTCCTTGGAATTGGCGTTGCTGTCATTACTAGCACATCTGGATTTGTTCCTTTTCCTACTATACTTGCTCTTTGTCTTACACCAAATCTATGTTGCTCATCTGTTACAACTAGTCCCAAATTTTTAAACTCTACATCTTCAACTAAAAGAGCGTGTGTTCCAACTAATATATCTATTTCTCCATTTTTTAACTTTTCTAGAACCTCTGTCCTCTTCTTTGCTCTCATTCCACCTAGCAATAGTTCGCACCTTATTCCAAACTTTTCCAAAGTTTTAGTAAAATTATTTATATGTTGCTCTGCAAGTATTGCAGTTGGTGCCATTATTGCAGTTTGATATCCACATTTTGCAGCTTTATATGCTACAATAATAGAAACAATAGTTTTTCCTGAGCCTACATCTCCTTGCAATAATCTATTCATGGGTTTGTTACTTTCCATATCTCTATCTATTTCTTCTAGTACTCTTAATTGTGCTTTTGTTAGCTTAAATGGAAGTGAATTTATAACGTCAGACATTTTTACATTTTTGTCAAATTCTATTCCATCTACTTCCTTATCATACCTAGATTTTAAGCTTGATAATGCAAGTTGTACTGTTAGCAATTCTTCAAATACAAATCTTCTTCTGGCTTTACTGTACTCTGTAAAGTCATCTGGAAAATGAATTTGCTTTGTTGCCTTATTTATTTCTTCTAAATTATATTCTTTTAAAATATACTCAGGTATTGTTTCATCAAGCTTTCCTAAAGCTACCTTTAGTCCATTTTCAATTATGTTTCGCAATTTATTTTGTGATAGGTTAAATGTAAGTGGATATATTGGTATTATTTTGCCTGTATTTTTGCTAAGTCCCTCTTTATCAAATACTGGTTTTGCCATTTCCACTCTTCCATATTTTATGCTAACTTTTCCATAAAACTGATACCTTTCTCCTACCTTAAACTTATTTTTTAAATACGTCTGATTAAACCAAGTTAATACGCAATCTCCGGTATCATCTCTAACTAACATTTTTAGCATAACTTTATTACGTGCAAACCTAGTTTCATTCATATTGCTTGCACATATAACATCTATTAAAGCCTCTTCGCCATCTACTAACTCATTTATTTTTTTAGGCTTGCTTCTATCTTCATAATTTCTTGGAAAAAAAGTTATTAAATCTTCTAATGTATTTATCCCAAGTTTTTGCAAAAGTACCACATTATTAGGTCCAACGCCTTTAACATATTGAACGTCTTGTTTTAAATCTATCATAAGACCTCCTGATTTTTTGATAACATTACTATATCACACTTTACAATATTTTTCTAGTCCACTGTGGACAAAAGGGACACTCCTATTTGTCCACATTTTTACATTATTTTGCATTTTTGTATTTCTTTTTTCATAAATATATAGTATAATAGTATTGTTAGGGTTTTTAGCTCTACACTTTAATAGACGTTTAGTCAGAAAAGAGAGGTTTTTATGTGGGTATTTTGGTTAATAGCTGCAGGAGTATTTTTTATAATTGAAATGGCAACTATCGGCTTTTTAGTTTTTTGGCTTGGAATTGGTGCTCTTTTAGCAATGGTTACAAGCTTTATTACTGACAGTATACTTATTCAAGCCTTAGTATTTATTATAACATCTACACTTCTTTTAATTTTTACAAGACCACTTGTAGATAAATTCATCAAGGTGCCAAAAGAAGTAAAAACTAATGCTTATTCAATTATTGGAAAAAAAGGAATTGTTATTTCAAAAATAAACAATATTGAAGGTACTGGACAAATTAAAATTGATGGAGATGTTTGGTCTGCAAAATCTGCTACAGATGAAGACATTCCAGAAAACACAGAGGTTGAAATAGTAGAAATTGACGGCGTAAAAGCTGTTGTAAAGTAAAATTTAGATTATTATTAAAGTTAAGCTTTTTGGAGCTAAGCATTAAAAAGTATAAATTAAATTATAATAATATACCATTTAATTTATGATAAAAAAATTTATTAATATATTTTAGGAGGATGTTTATGGGAACATGGATATTTTTAGGTGTACTACTAGTTATTATCTTAATTATTGCATTTAAAACAATCAGAATTGTAAAACAATCAGAGGTATACATTATTGAAAGACTTGGTAAATTTTATAAAATAGCTGATGCTGGTCTTACAATAATTGTTCCATTCTTTGATCACGTTCGTAGTGTTGTAAGTTTAAAGCAACAAACTATGGACATACCACCACAAGGTGTTATTACAAAAGATAATGTTACAATTACAATAGACACAGTTGTATTCTATAAAGTAACAGACCCTGCAAAGGCAGTATATGAAATTCAAAATTTAAAGAAAGGTATTGAGTACTTAGCAATTACTACAATTCGTGATATTGTAGGTAAAATGGATTTAGATTCAACATTTAGTTCACGTGATGCAATTAACGACAAGTTAAGAGTATTACTTGATGAAGCTACAGACCAATGGGGTTGTAAAATAGACAGAGTTGAAATAAAAGACATCACTCCACCACCAGATATACGCGATGCAATGGAAAAACAAATGAATGCAGAAAGAAATAAAAGAGCTTTAATTCTTCAAGCAGAAGGTGAAAGACAATCTGCAATTACACTTGCAGAAGGTAAAAAAGAAGCTGCTATTCTTGAGGCTGAAGCTGATAGAGAAGCACGTATTAGAAGAGCTGCCGGTGAAGCAGAAGCTATTAAAAAAGTAGCTGAAGCTAAGGCTGAAGAAGTACACATGGTATATGATGCCATGATGAGAGCAAAACCTGATGAAAAATTAGTACAATTAAAATCTTTAGAAGCTTTAAAAGAAGTAGCAAATGGTGAGGCAAACAAAATATTTATACCATTTGAGGCAACTGGTGCACTATCTGGCTTAGGTGCAGCATCAGAGATGTTTAAAGACGATAAAAGAAAGCCAAGAAAAAATCAACTAGTTTCTGATACTAATGATACAGAAACTACAGATTTTGGAAATTCTGTAACAATAGAAGAGAAATAATTTTGTGGACAAAAGGGACACTCCCTTTTGTCCACGATTTAAATTTCACCAAGATATTTGGTTCCTACCATTTTGTCTGGTAAGTATTGTTGTTCTACCCAGTGGCCTGGATAATTATGTGGGTATTTATATCCTTCACCATAACCAAACTCGCTCATTCCTTCTGCTGGTGCATTTCTAATATGCATTGGTATTTCTCCTGTATCTTTTGTTGATACATCTTCCAATGCTTTGTTAATTGCCATATATGATGCATTAGATTTTTTAGCAAGTGCCATATATATAGCTGCCTCTGATAGTATTAGTCTTGCTTCTGGCATTCCTACCATTGTTACAGCTTGCATTGCAGAAGTTGCTATAACTAGTGCGTTTGGATCTGCTAAACCTACATCTTCTGCTGCTAATATTACTATTCTTCTTGCTAAAAATACTGGGTCCTCCCCTCCATCTAATGCTCTTGCTAAATAAAATACTGTAGCATCAGGGTCACTCCCTCTCATTGATTTTATAAATGCGCTTATATTATCGTAATGGCTATCCCCGTTTTTGTCAAATACAGCTTTTCTTCTTTGTATACAGTCAGCTGCAATTTCATTAGTTATATGTATATATCCATCACTGCTCATGTTTGTTGTAAGTACTGCTATTTCAAGTCCATTTAATGCAGTTCTTACATCTCCATTTGATACTTCTGCTATTTTTCTCAATGTTTCATCTTCAATTTTTATGTTATAGCTTCCTAGCCCTTCTTCTGCAACCAAAGCTCTTTTTAATACTTTATATATATCTTCTTTTGTAAGTGGATTTAATTTACACACCATAGACCTAGAAATTAAAGCTTTATTGACCTCAAAATAAGGATTTTCTGTGGTTGCACCAATTAGTATTACAGTTCCATTTTCTACGTAAGGAAGCAGTGCGTCTTGTTGTATTTTATTAAATCTATGTATCTCGTCAATAAATAATATGCATTTTCCACTTGGGTTCAAAAGCAAATTCTGAGCCTCTTGTATTGCATTTTTTATATCACCAATTCCAGCTGTTACTGCATTTATTCTTGTAAATTTGTATTTAGTTGTATTGCTTATAACTCTAGCAAGAGAAGTTTTTCCACACCCTGGAGGTCCCCATAGTATTATGCTAGATAGCCTATCTGCCTTAATAGTTCTATACAATATTTTATCCTTACCTAAAATATGTTCTTGTCCTACGTATTCCTCTAAAGTCTTTGGTCTCATTCTATATGCTAGTGGCTTACTTAAATCCATTAACTATTCCTTCTTTCTGCATCTTACTTTTTACTTTATAGAATAATAAAATTACTATTTTTTTGTTACTAACTTACTTATCCTTGTCATTATATATATTACTCTAAATATAAAGTCATAAATTCTTTATTAAGTTCTTTTTATAAATACCGTTCATAGGCTACATTCCTAAATACTTTAATCCTTGCTTAATAATCTCTTCTACTGATAATTCTTCTGTATTTATCTTAGCCATTATCAATTCAATATCTCTTCTTGAGTATCCTAGTACTTGAAGTGCTTCAATAGCATCTTTTGCTTTATCATTTTTTGCTGTAACTTGAACAGGAATAACTTCTGTTTCTATTGCTTCTTGTGTTTTCATTTTATCCTTTAACTCTAAAATCATTCTCTGTGCTGATTTTGCTCCTATTCCAGGTAATCCTTTGAGTGTATTTATGTCTCCTGTTATAATTGCCAAAGCGAAACTTGATGGAGATATATTTGCTAATATTGAAAGTGCTGATTTTGCTCCTACACCGCTTACTCCTAATAACTGCTCAAACATTTTTAGTTCTTCATTTGTACAAAATCCAAAAAGACTTATATCATCCTCCCTTACCCTCATATAGGTATATACTTTTACTTCTGCTCCTGTTTCTCCTAGTCTATCCATTGAATTTGTGGACATATTTATTTTGTAGCCTATTCCTCCTACATCTATTATTACACTATCAATATTTTTTGCTTCTAATTTTCCTTTTATATATGAAATCATATTTTTCCTCTTTTCATCTAAATTTATTTTAGATATTTTATCATAATACGGAAAAAAAGCAAGTGTTTTTGCAAACAAAGTTTTGTTTTTGACCTTTTAACATCATTTGTGCTATAATTTATTGTATTATTTAAATTTCTTACACGTGGAGGTTTATAGAATGGATAATAATTGGCTTAATAGAACAGAAGCCCTAATTGGTAAAGAAAGCTTAGAAAAATTGCAAAATTCTAATATAGTTGTTTTTGGCTTAGGTGGTGTTGGTTCTTATGTAGTAGAAGGACTAGTTAGAGCCGGAATCCAAAATATTTGCATTATAGATAAAGATATTGTTGATATTACTAACATAAACAGACAATTAATTGCAGATACCAAAACTATTGGAAAAAATAAAGTGGATGTTCAGGAAGAAAGAATTTTAAAAATAAATCCAATAGTTAAAGTCATTAAGCTTAAAGAATTTGTTAATAAAGATAATATTGAGGAATTAATGAATACAATTTTGAGTGAATCTACACATATAGATTATGTTGTTGACGCAATAGATACTGTTTCGGCTAAATTGGAAATAATTAAATATTGCAATAAAAATAACATAAAAATTATTTCTTGTATGGGTACTGGAAACAAATTAGATGCAAATAAATTCGAAATAACAGATATTTTCAAAACCTCGGTTTGTCCTCTTGCTAAAGTTATTCGAAAAGAACTAAAAAAATTAAACATTTCTAATCTTACTGTACTATATTCTAAGGAAGAGCCTATAAAAACTAACATAAACACTCCTGCAAGTATTAGTTTTGTTCCATCTGTTGCAGGTCTATTAATTGCTGGGAAAGTTGTGCAAGATTTGATACAGTAATTTTATTTATCTAATTACATTGTGTGGAATATTTAAAGCTATGAGTTGTAACAAAATTTTCTACATAACCAAAAAACTGGTAATTTTTTAGACTAAATTCAGGTGTAGCAAAAAAACTTGCTCAAAACACTTGCTATTTCTCTATTTTTATGATATAGTTATAAATAGTCAATTTTATCTATTCAATATAGGAGGTGCAGAAAATGGCTAAATGTGAAATTTGTGAAAGATCAATAGCACACGGAAATAAAATAAGTATAGCTCGTTCTCATGTTAGTAGAAGAACTTCTAGAACTTTTAGAACAAATTTAAGAAGAGTTAAAGCTATAGTAAATGGATGTCCAAAAACTATAAATGTATGTACAAAATGTTTACGTTCTGGAAAAGTTACTAGAGCATAGTTTATGAGATTTATGTTTATATATATTTTATTACGCGTAATAAATGTAGGTTTAAGAACCTACATTTTTTTTTGCTTATAAATATTTATTTTTTGTATATTTTGAAAATTATTGGAAAATATATAATTGAAATTATTAAATTGGAGGTTGATTTTAATTGGGTATTGAAAAACATATAAGTATTACAGGAACATCTAGTGTTTCATGGAAAGATGCTGTTGTACAAGCAGTAAGTGAAGCATCTAAAACAATAGACTATTTATCATCAGTTAGAGTTGTTGACCAAAGAGCTAAGATTGATGGACGTAAATTAGTTCAGTATTATGTTGATTTAGATTTATCTTTTGTCATTGATAGAGATAGAGATTAATTTTTAAGAAAGGCGTATAAAAATTATGAAAAGTATTGATACAAAAAAAGAATATTTAGATTACGTAGATCAAAAATCTCCTAATTCCCCTATTTTGAAAAATTGTTTTAATGCCTTTTGGGTAGGTGGGCTAATATGCTCAATTGGGCAAATTATATTTGATTTCTGCCAGTATAAAGGGCTTGATACTACTAGTTCGTCTACTATTGTTTCTATAATTTTAATTGGAATTGCAGCATTTTTAACAGGACTTAATATTTTTAATAAAATAGGAAAGTTTGCAGGTGCTGGTTCGCTTGTGCCTATAACAGGATTTGCAAACTCTATCGTATCTCCTGCTATAGAGTATAAATCAGAAGGATATGTAATGGGTGTAGGAGGAAAAATGTTTACTGTAGCAGGGCCCGTACTTGTTTTTGGCATTTCTGCATCTGTAATAGTAGGAATTATTGCTACGTTTTTTGTATAAATATCAAATTTATACTCGTACTTTAATTTTTTAGAAATTGGTTTATAGGTAAAACCACATAAAAACCTAAATTTTATTTAAGGAGATTACAATAAAAACAATTATGACGAAAATTGGATTACAAACTATAAAATTAGATTCTGCTCCATATATATTAGAAACTTCCTCAATAGTTGGCCCAAAAGAGGCAGAAGGTCCTCTTGCAAAGTATTTTGACCAATGCTTGGAAGATGAGTTCTGGGGAGAAAAAACTTGGGAAAAAGCTGAAAGTAAAATTATTAAAGAAAATGTGAGTGCATTAGTAGCTAAATCTGGCATAGCAAGTACAGATATAGATTATTGCTTTGCAGGCGACTTATTGAATCAATGTATTTCTTCAAGTTTTGGCTTAAGGGAAACTAACATTCCATTTTTTGGTATATTTGGCGCTTGCTCTACTTTTGCAGAAGGTATGTGTTTAGGCAGTACCTTTGTTGACTCTCATGCGGCAAGCAATGTAATCTGTGCTACATCTAGTCACTTTTGTAGTGCAGAAAAGCAGTTTAGATTTCCATTAGAGCTTGGAAACCAAAGACCTCAATCTGCACAGTGGACAGTAACAGGTTCAGGTGCTGTAATACTATCAAATAACAACCTTGGTAAACCATGTCCTAGAATAACCTACGTTACACCAGGTAAAATTGTAGATATGGGGGTTAAAGATGCAAATAATATGGGTGCGGCGATGGCACCTGCTGCTTTAGACACTTTAATAACTCATTTGAAAGATACAGGCAGAAAGCCAAGTTATTATGATGTAATTATCACGGGTGATTTAGGTTATGTAGGCAAAGAGATATTAACTGAACTTGCTGAAACTAAAGGATATAATATAAAAAATAATTATGATGATTGTGGTGTTCTTATATTTGATAAAGAAAAACAAGATACCCACTCCGGAGGAAGTGGTTGTGGTTGTATTGCTACAGTATTTTCTGGATATTTCTATCAAATGCTTAAAGAAAAGAAAATTAACAAATTATTACTTATTGCCACTGGTGCTCTTATGAACTCAACAAGTTCACAACAAGGCGAAAGCATACCTGGAATAGCACATGCAGTTGCTATTGAAAATTTAGATAATTAGAGGTTCTGTGGTGTGTCTTTAATGATATTTTCTTTTTTAAAGAAGACGTTATGGATTTTAACTTTATATTTATTTTAATAATATCAGTAGGTTTATAGGTAGAGCCTCTCTAAAAACCTAAATATAATGTACAAGGATTAAAATAAAAAATGGATTTTTTTCAAAGTATAGATTGGATGCAACTTTTAAGATGCTTTGTAGTTGGTGGTTTAATATGCATTATAGGACAAATATTAATAGATAAAACGAAGCTAACTTCTGCTAGAATATTAGTTATTTTTGTTACTACTGGAGTAATTTTAGGAGCACTTGGAATATATCAATATGTAATAGATTTTGCAGGATGTGGTGCTACTGTACCTTTACTAGGTTTTGGTGCGAACTTGGCAAAAGGTGCAATAACCGAGGCTCAAAACTCTGGTCTTCTTGGTGCTTTTATTGGTGGAGTAAAAGCTTCTGCTGGTGGTATTGCAGCTGCAGTTTTCTTTGGATACCTTGCTTCACTAATAGCTAAACCAAAAATAAAAAAGCAATAGTTTAGTTAATAAAAAGTGAATGTTATCACTACAGCATATATTTATTTTTTATTGCCAATGAGTAGCTCTAAAAAAATTATATAGAAAATGTCGGTCCAGCTGATTTTCATAGAAATTCTATGAGAAATTTTGGTAGCGCCCTCAAAAGGATTTAAGATTCCCTACCAAAATTTTTCAAGAATTTCTATATTCAAATCACTCTCCATTCCATTTTCTATATAATTTTTTTAGAGCTACTCATTGGCTTATACAATTACTTTTTATCTTCAAAATATAACCTAATGCCTATTTGCTTTCTATGACTCTTAGCACATCATACCAGCTATATACTCTTGTAATGTTCTCTCCTTCTATTCCCTTATTGTATGAGTTGTCAAAGCAAAGTACTGGTATTTTAGTTGATATATCTTTTATATTCATTGGTGCGTCTTCAATCATTATGTCTATATTATTATCCAAGCAAAATGGTAATTTACTACCCTTAGTGTAGATTATCTCATCATACTGTATTTCGTTTTTCTCTAACCAAGCATTTACAAATCCTTTCATTTTTCCGTGTAACTCTTGTGGAAGTCCATCTTCATTTCTAGCTGTTACTATATATATTTCATTATTTTCTTTTAGTTTTTTTATTACTTCGCTTGCAAATTCTCTTGAAGGATATTCTGTTGCATAATATGGTAGATATTTATTCCAAAACTTATCTGCATTCTCCTCTGATACCCCTAATGCACTTGCTTCATTATACTCTTCAGGATGTATTCTATATTTTATGTTGTTTTCATAGCAAAATTTTATGCCATAGTCGGTTACGAATCTCGTCAAATCTGTTAATACTCCATCCATATCAATTCCTATTCTCATATATTACCTCCGTCAATATATTTTATTTTTTTTATATTCTATCATTAGTATTTTAATATTACAATATTTTTTTATAAGAAACTTAACCTTGTTGTATAGCAAAAATCTGCGATTTTTCCTATACAATAAAAAAAGAGACTTAATTTTTTATAACTTTGTCCCTCTTTTTTTATTTTATTTTTTATTTAAGCTTTTTTAGCAACATTAGCTAATTCTGTAAAAGCTTTTGGATCTGTTATTGCAAGATCTGCTAACATTTTTCTATTTATTACAACATTAGCTTTTTTAAGTCCAGCTATTAAAGTGCTATATGTTAGTCCATTCATTCTTGCAGCTGCATTTATTCTTGCTATCCATAATTTTCTAAAATTGCTTTTCTTATCTTTTCTACCAACGTATGCATACATTCCTGATTTCATAACAGCTTGTTTAGCCATTCTAAATCTATAATGTTTTGCACCATAGTATCCTTTTGCTCTTTTTAATATTTTTTTATGTTTTTTACGTGTAATTATTGCTGTTTTTACTCTTGCCATTTTATTTTCACCTTCCTTGATTTTTTTGTTTTATTAACTTTTTTATGTAAATTCAAATCAAAAACAAGTATTGCTAGGCGAACGAATAAAAATTTTTGAGATAGTACGAGTGTACATCGAAAAAATTTTTATGAAGTTCAACAAAGCAAGACGCCGTTTTTCATTTGAATTTTTAGTTGCCGTATGGTAACATTCTCTTAATACCAGCTTCGCATGTTTTATCTGCATAAGCATCCATAACTTTTCCTCTTGATTTAGCTCTTGCTGTTTTATTTGCTAATAAATGTCTTCTATTTGATTTTGTTCTTTTTACTTTTCCTGTAGCAGTATATGAATATCTTTTCTTTGCTGCTTTATTTGTTTTTAATTTTGGCATAAAATACTCCTCCTTGCAATTTTATTTTATATATATAATATTTTTATATATTATCAACGGTTATTAAGCTTTTTTTGCTAATATAATAAACATATTCTTACCTTCAAGTATTGCTTTCTTTTCTGGACTAGCAATATCTGATAATGCATCAATAAATTTATTTAAATTGTCTTCTCCAAGTTTTACGTAATTTAGTTCTCTTCCTCTAAATCTAACTGTTATTTTTACCTTATTACCATCTTCAATAAATTTTCTTGCATTTTTTACTTTAAATTCGAAGTCATGTTGCTCTATATTTGGTGTTATTCTTATTTCTTTTACTTCTAACACTTTTTGCTTTTTCTTAGCTTCTTTTTCTCTCTTAGTTTGCTCAAACTTGTATTTACCATAATTCATTATCTTACAAACTGGTGGTTCGGCATTTGGCGCCACTAAAACTAAGTCTAATTTTTTTTCATAGGCTAAGTCTAAAGCATCATTAAGCCTCATTACTCCCTTTTTTGCTCCTTGTTCATCAATTACTTGAACTTCTCTTGCTCTTATTTGTTCATTAATAGGTAATTCTTGTTTTATATAAAACACCTCCAAATAAATTTACGTGCTAAATAGCACAAAAAAAATTGATTTGTAAAGACAAACCAACCCACAATATTTACAGTAATCTTCGTTTTTTAGGCTTTGTTTTCCACATTTTGCACATTATTTAGTGGATTCTTCTTGCTAGATTACTTTTTCTACTATTTTAAAAAATATATAAATTAAGTTTTATTTTTATTAACAAACTTCTTATTGCATTTCTTAAAAATAGTATTTCCTTACCTTTTCCTATACGTTAAGGTGAGAAGTGGATTGCTTCTTCTTTATTTGACTTTATTATCTTACTACATTTTTTCGTATTTGTCAAGCAAAATCGCAAAATATCCTTGACATTTATGTAATTTTGTTATAAAATATTATAGCATTAAATTGAATATGACCAGAAAAGAGGCTTCTCCCCGGTAGCTTTTTACTATGGTTTCATATATATAAATTTATTTATGAAATGGAGGATACATATTACCATGAATAATACAACATATAGTGTTAAAAAAAGTGAAATTGAAAGAAAATGGTACATAATTGATGCAGCTGAAAAACCTCTAGGAAGAGTTGCTACAGAAGCTGCTAAATTATTAAGAGGAAAACATAAACCAACTTATACTCCAAACTTAGATACTGGAGATAACGTTATAATATTAAATTGTAGCAAAGTAGTTTTAACTGGAAAGAAATTAGACCAAAAAATATACAGAAATCATTCTGGATATATTGGTGGTTTAAAAGAAACTACAGCAAGAGAATTATTAAACAAGAGTCCTGAGCAAATGATGATGCGTGCTGTAAAAGGTATGCTTCCACACAATAGTTTAGGAAGACAAATGCTTAAAAAATTAAGAGTATATGCAGGAGAAGAGCATGAAAATGCTGCTCAAAAACCTGAAGTTTGGAAATTTTAATAAAGGAGGATATGTAAAATGCCTAAAGCAAAAACAGATAAAATAATGTTTTATGGTACAGGAAGAAGAAAAAGCTCTATTGCAAGAGTTAGACTAGTAGAAGGAAAAGGAACAATTACTATAAATGGTGTTAGTATAGATGAATATTTAGGACAAGAAACATTAAAGGTTATAGTTAAACAACCTTTAACTGTTACAAATACAGTTGACAAATATGATGTTATTTGTAAAGTACAAGGTGGTGGATTTACAGGCCAAGCTGGAGCAATTCGTTTAGGTATTGCTAGAGCATTATTAGAAGCAAATAGTGAATATAGACCTGTATTAAAATCTGCTGGATTCTTAACAAGAGATCCACGTATGAAAGAAAGAAAGAAATATGGTCTTAAAAAGGCTAGAAAATCTCCACAATTTAGTAAGAGATAATATGTTTTACCAAAAAACTCGGAAGTTTCGAAACTCCGAGTTTTTTGCATCAATTTTATTAAATCAATTTAACTACATCATTTTTTTACCATTTTTTCACATTAATTTTTTATTTTTTTGCATCATTTTTTACACTTAGTAAAAATTTCTTATTACAACTGAAAAGTCAAATTTTTTTATACATTTCTCTCTTTAAAGTACTCTTGTATGTTTTCTTCTATCAAATTCATTTCAGGTTCATTATCTTTTGTTTTTACCCTATTTATTAATTTAGTTATATATTGTCTCTCTTTAACAATTTCTAGTCCCTTTTTAAAATAAAAATCAAACACAAATGCAAGTGCTGCTGCAAATTTATCAGCTTCATTTTTCGTGTCATATCTATTAACTAATTTGTGTTCTTGAATAGATTTTAGTACCTTATTAGTAATTCTCTCTTTTGAAACATTATCATAATTATATGCAACGTTTGCATTATTGGCTATATCTCTAATATATACTTCATATATATCGGTTTTATCTGCATCTCTTATTATTTTTGCATGAAGTAGTTCTCTTTCGTCTAACCCCTCTTCTATAGCATATTTATTATGATTTTTTATTGCTTTATATATTATTTCGTCATATTTATTTTCTTCAATAAAGTTTCTTATTAAGCCATCTTCAAAAAGAATTTTTACCCCTAAATTTGCATGGTCTATACTGTCTTTATCACTAAAGGTGTCATATATTCTTATTTGCTCAAATCTACCTATATCGTGTAATAATCCAATTAGTTTCGCAAGTTCTATATCTTCTTCTGTTAAATACAAACTTTTTGCAATTTGTTCCGATACCTCTACTACTCTATATGAATGGTCTATTTTTCTACTTATTTTAGCATTTTGTATATCATAAGGCTTTACATATTTTTCGAATTCCTTTTTTGCTTTATCTAAATCTATCATTGTTATCCCTTTCTTTCATACATTTTTAACTTATTATATCATATAATTAGAGCAAATGGACAATTTTTTATTCACATTTCGTTACAATAGTTACTAGATAATGGTTTTTGTGTAAGTTTAGGTTCTGAACCTAGGTAATATGTATATTTAGAAAATTTTTGTAGTGACGCGTAAGCGACCAAACGAGCTTCTTTGAAGCGAGTGCGATTTGGAGCACCTTTCCTGCGATAAAAAGAAAAATAAATTTTTCTTTTTATCATTAGAAATGGTGCGACACCAAGGAACAAAAAAATTCTCTAAATATACATATTACCTAGGGTTTTACTAGCTTATTTTATAAAAACCATTATCCTGTAGCCTTCTTTTCAGTCTATAAATTCCATACTTTGTTCTTCGTTTAGTCCTTCTAAATTGTAATATGCATCAGGTATGTTTCCTATTATTACCCCCTCTACTAGAAGCACTTGGTTAGTTATTGTTTCGCTTATTGTATGATACGGAGTTAAAATGTTTACATTGCATTTTACTTCCAAATAGATTCTATGCAAGGTTTGATTTATCCCTGCTTCTTTAAACTCTGACCTTAAGTCTGTTTCCACTGTACCATCTGTCATCATTTTTATTTTTATATCTGGTCCCATTCCAGCAAAAAATTTACTTCCTGTAAAACTTCCTAGTTTTAGTGTAAAGGTGTTGTTTTCTTCCTTTTCCAAATCTTCTTGCATTAGTATTGGTATGTCTGATATTATTCTATTTATTGTTATCATATTTGTGCTTATTAGCTTTATATTTCCCTCCTCGTCCTTTTCTACCATACAAAAATCCTCATATTCATAATCTGCCATTACCCTTGTTGCTTCTTCATTAGAAATTTTGGTTGCTATAGATTTTGCCATTGTTCTACATTGTTCATCAATAATTGGAATAGTTGCATTTACTGCTATTTTAAATACAATAATCGCAATTAAAAGTATTGCGATTATATTTATAAATTTTCTAGCTTTTTTGTTATATACAAACTTATCAAAGTTTGGTAATTTTATTCTATTTCTACTAAAGATTTTATCCATTATATCTAGGAATAAATAACTGTTGACCTATATTTAATTTATTCTCATTTTCAATTCCATTAATCCTTATAATCTCCTCCATGGTACTTCCAAATTTCTTAGCTATTTTCCAAATTGTGTCTCCATCTTTTGCATAATATATTACCAAACTGCAAGTATTGTTTCCCCTATTTTCTTCCTCGTTTATGTCGTCGATTATATTTATCTCTACAGTATCTACTAGTGTAACATTAAACATTATATCAATTTTTACCTCTATTTCTCCATCTGTAGTTACTACAAAGTCTTGAGTGCCATTTTCCATATTAGTAGTTATATTGGAATTTGGATTAACTCCTTTAAAGTCCATGCTAAAATTAAATGGTATTGTGGTTTTCTTTGTACTAATTCCGTTTCCTTCGTTAAATATATAATTTAAAGTTACTTCTCCCTCGTATAAGATTCTATCATTTAATAAAGTTTGTTTTGTAATATTTACAGATGTTTCTACATCATAAATTTTATTTGCTCCAATTTCTGGTAACATTTGTCTTTCTCTTATATTACATGTATTTTGAGCATTTTCTCTCCTTTCCATTACATTTATTTGTTTCTGGGTAAATGATACGTTCGTTTTTGGGCTATATAGGTCTTGTATAAGATTTATTTCTTGGTTCTTATAGACTTCACAAGATACCTCTAATTCAACTTCTACATATATTGAGTGTTCGTCTATATTATTAGGTTTTATAACCAAGTTCTTTATTTCATATTCTGTATTATACGAGTCATCTTCTGTTACATCTTCAATGTCTATAAAGCTCATTACCGGTATTGTGCTTTGCACTGAATTTATTCTATTGTCCTCTGTAAGATATAGAATCTTTACGTTTAAGTCTGCTTTTGCAAGCACTTTATTGTAACTTACCTTTATGTCTTTATTTGATACATTTAGGTCTACTTTCATTATTTCTGATAGATTGTCTATGTTATCTATTACTAATGTGTCTTTTGCATAAGTTCTTACCATACCTCTTCCGACTAGAGAGTTTACATTTAAACTTTTGTTTAATGTTTGTATTCCACTTAAGTTTACTCCATTTATTACTTGTATATCCTCATTTGAGCTGATTTTAACTTCTGCTTCTATAAATGCCTTTACATTTATTTTTCTTCCGTTTATTACCTTACATTCTATGTTTTTTAAGGTGACTTTTACTCTTAAGTTCATCTCTGGTCTAGCATTTTCCATATCTATCATTTGAGTAAAATCCAAATTAACATTAAGGCTCCTTACACTATTGTTTTCGTCATCTGCTTGGTAGACTATGTATGTGTTTACTCCTCCATCTAGCCTAATTTTGCCCTCATTTATCTCTTTTTTGTAAATGCATACTGTTCCACTTGTAAATATATCATTTAATATATCTGGCTTTATATCTGGAATTATGCTATCGCCTTGAGCAATAAAGTTCTCAGTTTTTTGACCTATAATATGATTAACAGATATGTTGTCCCTGGTAGTTTCTATAGACATTTATATCCCTCCTTAAAAATCTAATTACTTAATATATATTGAGGAGCTCAAAAAAAATTCCTATTTCTAGGAATTTTTCTTGTTAAAGTATAAAAATGTTTTATGGCTATTTAAGCTTCCACTACTGGCACTCTTGGTATTAATGGACTATAACCTGTTCCATCAAATACATCTACCTCAATGGTTCTAGTAAGTATATCAGTATAACTATAACTTACATTTCTATTATTTTCGTCAAACTTTATCACAAATAAATTTGGATAGGCTTTCTCTATAGTAGCTTCTTTTTCAAACGATTTACTCCTTCCTAATGAGCCTTTTACTATTATTTTTTGCCCAATTTTTTCATCAATATCTGTTTTTAAATTAGTAATATCTTTTTGGCAAATCATTTAACCACCTACTTCTTTATTTCTAATTGAATAATATCATAAAATTGGACATAAGTCAAAGTAAAGTGATTGGTGTAGCTGGTTCAAAAGTGTTGATGCTCTAAGTTCTTAGCAGTTATTGCTGTGTATTTTACATTTTTATTACATTTTCGTAACAAAGTTGTAATATAGTATTGTATTTGATATTTTTCGTCCAAAAGTAGTATATTGTTTTTATTTATACTATTTTTCTGGCAATTTAACAATGATTTAAATTAATAAAGTCCTTTTTTTACCACTTGCACCAATTCCGGTTTATACCTCTTTCGCCATCTCTTAAATCATCCTCTATATCACGTATGGTTAGAAATTTAGTATAATCTGTAGTTGCAATTTTCTCTGCTACTACGAGTGGATCTATAAAATCTATTAAAATTCTTGCAGGGGAAGATGCAAAATTAGCTCCTGCTGATATTAATGCTTCATAATAACTTTGACATGCTCCTGCAAAAATTACTAAATTCTTATTTTTGCTGTTCTTTCTAATGTTCTTTACTGTTTGAGCAAAGTATCGTGAATTTCTATAATTATTTATATCTTCGTAATTTCTTCCTGACTTTATCATACCGGTCGTGCCCAGTTATTACAACTATATCAGGATTATATCTTTCTATTAATTCATTTGCTAAACTTACTTGCCTACTTTCGGGAATATTTTTTACTATTGCTTTAAGCCCTATTTTTTTATAATATGCATTAGATTTTTCGCTATATTTTTTATCTCCATCTAAGTGCAAAATTCTTCCTGTATAAATAATTTTATTGCTCCTTTTAAAGAAATTTGACTTTTCTATTTGATTGCCTTCTCGTGCTTTACATTCTATTTTTGCTTCAATTTCCTTGTATGTTTTTTCTATTTCTCTTTTATCTACTATTTCTAAATCGTCTAAATAACTATCTGCCTTTAGCCTTGTTGTAATACCAGATAGTATTGCTATTTGATTATTTATTACTAAATTCACAACGAAAATCACATCTTTGTTATGTGATTTTCTCGCCACAATATCTCCTTTTTTTATTGCATTCACTTTCAACCTCACCCCTAATATTAATTAGTCAGTCATTATATTTTATGTCGAATAATGGGATTTGGTTAACTTTTCTCCGAAGTACATTGCTACTTTTTTTGTTCTATTGTACTTCCCCCACGAATACAATGTAACAAAACATAGTTTTTTGAGGGGGTTTTTAGAATTGGGAAAAATGTATATAGAAGAACGTGCAATAAATCTAGCACATTACATCATAGATAGTAAAGATACTGTAAGAGGTGCCGCAAAAAAATTTGGTATTAGTAAAAGCACGGTACACACCGAAGTAACATTCCAGAACGGTAGAAATAAATCACCTATAATTCCAGAAAGTATTGAAATTAAAAAGGTTTTCTTAGCTGAGAAGAATCCAGTTGTAAAATTAGGTTTAGTAATAAAATAAAATTACTCTACTTTAAAATAAAAATGCCTTAAAAACGAATTTGAGGCTTAACTGAATATGGAAAATAAATAACTACTTGTAGTTTAAATACTATGAGTAGTTTTTTATTTTCAAAAGAGACTATGCCTCAAACTCTATAAAAGTGATAGGTGTGATGAGCCGATGCTATAAAGTTCATCCGTATTTGTATAAGTAGTC
>CALXWT010000004.1 GCA_944392445.1 uncultured Clostridia bacterium | reverse complement strand
AATGAAAATAACCAATGTAAAAGCTTTAAAGAAAATTGCATTAGAAGTAAGAAAAGATATAATAGAAGCAGTGTATAGTGCAAAATCTGGACATCCAGGTGGTTCACTATCAATTGCAGATATTTTAACAGTATTATATTTTAACCAAATGAATATTGATGAAAAGAAACCAGATGACCCTAATAGAGATAGATTAGTTTTATCAAAGGGGCACGCGTGTATAGCATTATATAGTGTGCTTGCAGAAAAAGGATACTTTGCAAAAGAAGGTTTACAATCTTTTAGACACTTAGGAAGCCCATTGCAGGGGCATCCAGATATGAATAAAGTTCCTGGAGTTGATATGACAACAGGTTCATTAGGACAAGGTCTATCTGTAAGTGTAGGTATGGCTATTGCTTCAAAAATGAATAAAGCCGGATGCAAAATTTATTGCATACTAGGAGATGGAGAAATAGAAGAGGGGCAAGTTTGGGAAGCTGCTATGTCAGCTAGCAAAAACAACTTAGATAATTTATGTGTTATATTAGATAATAATAACCTACAAATAGATGGTGAAATAGATAAAGTAGGTGGTATGAATAATATAACTGAAAAATTCCTAAGCTTTGGATTTAATGTAGTTAATATAAATGGTCACAATATAGATGAAATAATAGATGCAATTACAACAGCAAAACAAACAAAAGGAAAACCTACAATAATTATTGCTAAAACCATAAAAGGAAAGGGCGTATCTTTTATGGAGAATATAGCTTCTTGGCATGGTAAGGCTCCAAATGAGGAGGAGTATAATCTTGCTATGGAGGAACTTAATAGGGCAATGTTAGAGATTTAGGAAAGGAACGAGTGATGATGATGAGAGAAGATATAAAAATAGCTACAAGACAAAGCTATGGGGAAGAACTAGCTAAGCTAGGAGAAGAAAATGAAAATATAGTTGTACTTGATGCAGATTTGACAACAGCAACTAAAACAGAGCTTTTCGCAGAAAAGTTTCCGGATAGATTTATAAATGTAGGAATAGCAGAGCAAAACCTTATGGGAATATCGGCAGGATTATCTACATTTGGAAAAATACCATATGCAAGTACATTTGCAGTATTTGCAGCAGGTAGAGCTTATGAGCAAATTAGAAATAGTATTGCATATCCAAACTTAAATGTAAAAATTTGTGCTACACATGCTGGAGTAAGTGTTGGAGAAGATGGTGCTACACATCAAATGCTAGAAGACCTAAGCCTAATGAGAGGTTTGCCAAATATGACTGTAATGTGCACATCAGACGACATTCAAACAAAATGGGCAGTAAGAGAAATTTCTAAAATAAAAGGTCCTGTATATTTACGTTTATGCAGAATGAAGACACCAGTAATTTATGACACAGACAATTTTGAAATAGGAAAAGCTGTGCAAATAGGTGAGGGAACAGATGCAAGTATTATTGCAACGGGAGTATGTGTATCAGAAGCAATAAAAGCTATGGAAATTTTAAAGGAAAAAGGTATAAATGTTAGAGTAATAGATATGCATACAATAAAGCCAATAGATAGAGAAATGATTATAAAATGTGCAAAAGAAACCAAACGAATAATTACGGTAGAAGACCATAGTATAATTGGTGGCTTAGGAAGTAGTGTTTGTGAGGTACTAGCAGAAGAATACCCTACAAAGGTGGAAAGAATGGGCATAATGGATACCTTTGGACAAAGTGGAAAAGGGGAAGAATTGCTTGCATATTATAAAATAGATAGTAATGCAATTGTAGAGAAAGTGCTAAAAAATTAAAAAAATGCTGTAATTCTAATTAATAGTTGATTTTTACGAGAAAGAGTATATATTTTTTTATTTTTATTGGAGTGCTTAAGGTGGGGACCGACAAGTTTACAAACTGTTAAATCGAGTGATAGCGAGATTTTATACAGTTTGTACGCAGTTGGGGGCCGGAAATAAAAATAAAAAAATATATACTCCTTCTCGTAATAGATATAGAGGTAAATTAGAATAGTTACAAATTTGACAAAAAATGACAATATTATAAAAAAACAAGTAAAAAAGAGATATTATAAAGAGAATTGAAGAAAAACAACATAAATAATTTTTAAAGAAAAATTTATGTTGTTTTTTGTATGAAAAAGTATTGCAAATAATTAATTTTATTGTTATGATATAGAAGTGAATTAGTATGAAATAGTATTAATTGAATAGTAGTGGCAGATTGAAAAAAGGGGCGAATTAAGCAAAACAAAATTAATCAAGCCTGTCCCCAAACCCGACAAACTTGTCGGAAAAGAGCCTGTCCCTAAAACCGACAAAAGGAGAAAAGTATGATAGAGTTTAGAAATGTAAATAAGAAATATGATACAGGTACAGAAGCTGTTCATAATGCAAATTTTAAAATTGATAAAGGGGAGTTTGCATTCTTAGTAGGTAGCTCTGGCTCAGGAAAATCTACTTTGATTAAACTTATATTAAAAGAAGAAGAACCTACATCAGGACATATTATTATAAACGGAAAAGATACTACTTTTTTAAAACCAAAAAGAGTACCTTTTTTAAGAAGAAGTATGGGAGTCGTTTTCCAAGATTTTAGGCTTTTACCTGATAGAACTGTATATGATAATGTTGCATATGCAATGTACATAGTAAGAGCAACACCAAAACATATTAGAAGACAAGTACCAATGGTACTATCATTAGTTGGATTAAGTGATAAGGCAAAAGTTTATCCAAATGAGTTGTCTGGTGGAGAGCAACAAAGAGTAGCTTTAGCAAGAGCATTAGTTAACAATCCATCCATGATTATAGCGGACGAGCCTACAGGAAACCTAGATCCAGATACAGCTTGGGAAATTATGATGTTACTAAATGATATAAATGCTAGAGGAACAACTGTAGTAGTTGCAACTCACGCAAAGGATATAGTAGATAGAATGAAGAAAAGAGTTATTCAAATTGAAAAAGGCAATATAATAAGAGATGATAAAAAAGGTGGGTATGATAGTGAAATATAGTATTTTTGGTTATTTAATAGGGGAAGGTTTTAGAAACTTTTTTAAAAATAAAAAATCAACAGCAGCATCATTAATTATTATGTGTGCTACAATGTTTATATTTGGTATTTTCTTTTTAATAGGAGAAAACGTAAACTATATAATGCAACAGGTTCAAGGTGTTCAAGAAATGAATGTATTTATAAATCCAGAAGCAACAGCAGAACAAGAAAAGGAACTTGAAGCTAAAATTAAAGAATTACCTTATATAAATACAATAGAGTATGTATCTCAAGAGGAAGCTTTAAATACAATGAAATCATGGCTTGGTGAGGATTCATCTATTCTTGATGCATATTCTGGTGAAGATAATCCATTTAAAGCATCTTACAAAATAACTTTAACAGATTTGACTAAGACTGATGAAATTAAAACTCAAATATCAACATTTGAAAATGTTGCAAAAATTACAGTAGGAAGTGATACAATAAATAAACTAATAGATATTGCTAATGGTATTAGAACAGCAACTGGAGTTATATTGGTATTGCTAATACTAATTTCAGTATTTATAATAGCAAATACGATAAAGCTTACAGTTCATGCAAGAAGAAAAGAAATATCTATTATGAAATATGTTGGAGCAACAAATGGATTTATTAGATGGCCATTTATAGTAGAAGGTATTTTGATAGGTATTATTTCTGCAATTATAACTATTGTAATACTTGGATTTACATATAATTTCATTGCTGATAAAATATCAAGTAGCGAAGTAATGAACGTGATGGGATATAATTTATTAACTTATTCAAATATGTTATCGATGTTATTTGTAGTTTACATAGGAATGGGTATAGGAATTGGTGCAGTAGGTAGTGCAATTTCAATGAGAAAATACTTAGAAGTTTAAGGTTTATTTAATGTTTATATTATATAAAGTTAGAACAAAAGATATAGATAGCAAATATAAGATAAATATAAAGGAGAGACAATCTTATGATGAAAAAAATAGTTTCTATAATTTTAACTTTAATTATTTTAGGAATATGTTCCATACAAGTAATTGCATCAAGTGTTTCAGAATTACAAGATAAAAAAGACGACTTAGAAAATCAACGTGATGAGGTAGAAAGTCAAAAAGAAGAAGTAACAGCAGAGAAAGAGTCAATTATGGAAGAAATATTAAATCTTACTGCACAAATAGATAGCTATACATCACAAATAGATGAGTTAAACCAAAAAATAAATACATTAGAAGACACAATAGCTAACACAGAAAAAGAAATAAAAGAGTTGGAGCAAGAAACTGCAGACAAAGAAGAATTGCTACTACAAAGACTTGTAGCAATATATGAAAATGGACAAACAACATATTTAGATGCACTTCTTGGCTCTGAAGATATTTCTGCATTTATATCTAATTATTATAGAATAGAAGAAATTGCTGAAGCAGACCAAACTGTTATAGACTCTATTAAAGCTAAACAAAAAGAAACAGAGGACAAAAAGCAACAATTAGAAAAAGAGAAAAATGAAATAGATGAGTCTAAAAAAGAAATAGAAGCTAAAAGCCAAAGTTTAGAAACTGCACAAGCAAAAAAACAAGTGGTAGTAGCAAATTTAGAGCAGCAAGAAGATGAATTGCAAGCACAAATAGATGAGTTTGAATCGGCTATTGAAGAAGCACAAAATGATATAGATGAAATTATAGCACAAAATAATGCAAGTTCTGGTGGATCTGGAAGCTATATAGGTAGTTTTGAAGGAACACTTAGTTGGCCACTATCTTCAAATACATCATGGTACAATTATATATCTTCTTATTTTGGACCTAGACCAAGTCCAACAGTTGGAGCATCATCTAACCATGGAGCAGTAGATATACCTGTTAGCTATGCACCAGTCTATGCACCAGCAGACGGAAAAGTTATAATAGCAAGATGGTTATCAGGATATGGAAATTATATAATGATAGACCATGGAGACGGATATTACACGGGCTTTGGACATTTATCAGGATATAACGTAAGCGAAGGACAAACTGTTTCTAGAGGAGAACAAATTGCTACATCTGGAAACACAGGAATTTCAACAGGACCACATTTACATTATGAAGTATACATAGGTGGAACAGATAACTCTTATAGAGTAGACCCACTACAATATACAACACATCCAACATTGTATCCATTATACTAAAATGTCATGTATGGGGACAGGTCTAAATGGGACAAGTCTGTCATCTTTTGGGACAGGTCTTTCAAAAGTAAGAATATAGGTTTATAGATATTCCTTAAAAATCTAAATTTAAGAGAAAAGGATAATTAGCAAATATGAAAAAGAAGATAATTTCTATTATATTGATAATTTTAATATTACAATATTTTTGTACTTTTGTATTTGCCGATAATTCTTTAACAAATGAAGTTACAAACGAAGTAACAAATAGTATAACAGATGAACTAAAAAAACAGCAAGAAGAAGTTGAAAACAAAATAGATGAAGCAAATACTGAACTTGAATATGTTCAAGATGAATTATCAGATACAATGTTAAGAGTACAAGAAACAGAAGATAAAATAATGCAATATCAAAACGAGGTTCAAGAACTTGGAAATAAAATGCAAACTTTACAAACTTCAATAGACGAAGCAACACAAAAATTACAGATTGCCTCACAAAACTATGAAGAAAAGAGTGATTTACTTGCCAAAAGATTGGTCGCAATATATGAGGCAGGAGATACTCAATATTTAGATATTTTGCTAAAATCTAGAAGTATAACAGACTTTATATCTAGGTCATATATGATTCAAGAGATAGCAGAATATGATGGAGTATTGATAAATCAAATAGAAGAAGAAAAGGACAATATAGAGACTACAAAGCAAAAGCTTGAGAATGAGCAATCAGAAATTCAAATTCTTAAAGCTAAAAGTGAACAAACCACAATAGTTTTAAGTAATATGCAGACACTATTGGAAAGTTATGTAAGTCAATTATCAGAAGAAGAAAAAGAGTTACAAGAACAATTAACTGAATATAAAAATGAACAAGCAGAAATACAACGACAAATATTGTTAGCAACAAGTGTAATTGATCCAGATATACAATATACAGGAGGAGAAATGCTTTGGCCAGTTGCAATTAGTGGAACGGCAGTAACTTCTGATTATGGCGTGAGGGAACACCCTATACAAGGAGTGGTAAGAGAACATACAGGAATAGACATTGGTAATACACCTACAGGAACACCAGTTGTAGCAGCAGCAGATGGAATAGTTACTTATGCAGGATGGCTCGGTGGCTATGGAAACTGTGTAATGGTAAACCATGGAGATGGAGTGGTTACATTATACGGACACGGAAATAAAATTTTAACCTCAGTAAATACACAAGTTAAGCAAGGAGATGTAATAATGGAGGTTGGTTCAACTGGAAATTCTACAGGACCACACTTACATTTTGAAGTAAGAGTAAATGGAACGTGTACTAATCCATGGCAATTCGTGAAAGCACCTACTACATAAACTCATAAGTAAATATAATAAGAAAGGTGTGCGTTAGCGAAAGCAAGTTTTCGACGCACACATGTGTATTTCGTTTCACGAATATGCACAGCCTAAGGAAAACTAAACTTGTTGTATAGCAAAAATCGTTAAAAATACTGAAATAGCAAAGAAAACATCGATTTTTCCTATACAATAAAAAAGTGAGATTGCTAGCTTATAGCAATCTCATATAAAAAGTTAGAAAAACATATATATTAATATAAAATATACATTGACTACATAGAAAGGATATGATTTTTTTATGAATAGTGAAAAAGCTCAAAGAATTTATAAGGCAGTAATGTTAATAATAATTACTGCCTTAATAACAACTTTAGTAACTGCTATAGTGGTTACCGAGAGAATAACTTCATCTGCAAGCATAAGCAATATTGCAGTTGGAGATGGAACTACTGGAATTGAAACAACACTAGCATATATTAGAACAATATTGGAACATGGATATATAGGAGAACTAGATGATGAGCAGATGCTTGAAACAGCTATAAAAGGGTATGTAGCTGGAGTTGGCGATGAATATACTGTATATTACACAAAAGAGGAAATGGATGCACAGTATGATACGGCAATGGGAAAATATGTCGGAATAGGAATATATATGATAGTAAACTACGAAGAGGGAACAATAGAAGTAGTAGATGTTATGGAAGAGTCGCCTGCATTAGAGGCTGGTATGCAAGCTGGAGATATGATAACTACAGTTAATGGAGAAAAATTAACAGCAGATAACATAACTGAATTATCAAATGCAATAAAAGGTGAAGAGGGAACCACAGTAAGGCTAGGAATAGAGCGTGGAGAAGAAACCATAGAATTAGATGTGGAAAGAAGAAGAATAGAAGTAAGTCATATAAATTCTAAAATGCTAGAAAATGATATAGCATATATACAGGTTCTAGACTTTGACGGAGGAACAGCTAACGAATTTAAGGAAAATTACGAAAGCTTAAAAGAGCAAGGTGCAACATCATTAATAATAGATATCCGTGGAAACGGTGGAGGAGTAGTAGATGAAGCAATAGATATGCTAGAAATGATTTGTGACAAAGGGAGTACTCTTTTAATAGAAACCAATAAAGATGGAGAGAAAACAACAATAGAATCTGAGGAAGAGCCAATTATAGACATACCAATAGTAGTATTGGTTAATGAAAATTCGGCAAGTGCTTCAGAAATATTTGCAGGAGCACTTAAAGATTATGAAAAAGCAACAATAATAGGTACTACAACTTTCGGAAAAGGAGTTATACAAACGTTACTAAGATTATCAGACGGAAGTGGATTAAAAATGACAACAGAAGAGTACTGCACACCAAATAGAAATAAGATAAACGAAATTGGAATAGAACCCAACATTACAGTTGAATTACCAGACGATATAGAAGAAGTAACAGATGAAAATGATACTCAACTTCAAAGAGCTATAGAAGAATTAACTAAGTAAGAAAACGAAGTTCTACTTAAATAATTTATAATAAAAAAATTGAAGAGTACAAAATATTAAATTTGAGTACTCTTTAATTTTGGAAGACACCAAGGCTCTAGGGTATTTAGACTGCAATTTTTGATTGCTATGTAGGGCCATAGGTACTTATTTGCTATAAAAAATATAAAATAAGTAAATGTAGTGGATAAAAAATATATAATAAATATTTTATTTTTGAACCTTGCTTACCATTATAAGCAGTTATAAAAATTATTGGCAAGAATGTACACAAGGCAAGTATCAAATATGCAAAATAAAAATTACTATTAATATATTGAATAGCATATTTTGCCATACATAGTATAAAAAATGCAATAGTCATTAGCAACTTCTTTGAATTAAAAATATAAAATACAAAAACAACAAGCACACCCCAAAAACCATAATCAGCATTTATTAGTTTGGCAATATAAGCAATCAGTATCATTATAAATATTCCAATAATTCTACCAATATTAGTTAACACAGTATTTGATTTAGTGGCAATAGAATCATTAGTCTCAATAGTTTTGTGTTTAAATAATCCGACAATATAATCATACAAATATATTGATAAAAGTCCCAAATACAAAGTAAAAAACACATTTAAGGTTAAAACATTTCCACTAAGATATTTGTGAGAGAACAAAGAAAACGGAACTTGAGATATTAATGCAAACAAACCAAGTCTAAGAAAATATTTTTTTAAGTTTTTAGTATGTTTATAGCCCTCACTAATTTGAAAAGCAAATATTGGAAAAGCAATTCTACCAATATAGTTAAAAAAACTAAAACCTCCCATAAAAACATATCCGGAATGATCTATAAACATGGTTATAAGTGCAATTATTTTTAAAACAAAACTTGTCATATTAAAGGTGCTCCTTTTTAATAAACTACAACTTTAAAAATTATAGCATACTAGATTATGTAATTCAATATAAGCATAAAAAATAGTACCTCTAAAAGTTAGGTACTTTTTTTGGTGGCTTGAAGTGGAATCGAACCACTGACACAGGGATTTTCAGTTTTTCCCTTCTTTTTTTATTTCTTTTAATTGTAAATACATATCTATTTGTAATTTATGATTATCTGCTTTTATTTGATTTGTTGCATATATTAAGTATCCAACTATTGTACATATAATAAATACTATTAGTGTATATTTTAGATTATCTGTATATATTTTGGTTATTAATGATGGTACTATTATTATTAAGCCATAAGTTATTATATTTATTATTTCTAACATTTGTATATGCATTAGATATGTTTTTAAATCTGTGTACATTTATTTTTCCCCTTTCTTTCGTGGATACGGTTTATTTTCATCTGTTAATTTTAAGATATAATCAGTACTTGTTTTATAAAATAAAGCTAATTCTTTTAATAATGTTACACTTATTTCTGTTTCATCTGTTTCATATCTGGAATATTGTTGTTGTTTTATATTTAATATTTTAGCTATATCTTTTTGATACAAGTCTTTATCTTCTCTTAAATCTTTTAATCTAGTTTTACTCAACTGTATCACCTCTATAAAAATTTTACAATACAATTAAATAATTGTATTGACAATACAACAAATTAGTTGTATACTGTTTTTGAAAATACAACTAAATAATTGTATAAATAAAGATGTTGTGAATATTACTTATAGTTAATTAGAAAGGAATGTTTTTAATATGGAATATAGTTCAAATTTTAAAATTTTAAATATACAAGAGATAGCGAGAAGAAATGCAGATGAATTAAAGGAAGAAGATAAAACATTTTTAAAATTAAATTTATTAGATTGTAATAACAATCCTTGCTCTTTTATGATTTTTGGTAAATATAAAAATAAAGTTCTAGAATTAGATTTAAATGCATTAGAAGATGTTGTTATTACTTTTGGAGTAAATTATAACAAAGATAGATGGAATGTTAATTTTATTGATATAGATATTCGTTAAAAAGTAGTTAATTAAAATAAATTGTTATTTAAACCACTTTTACTTACGTAGCCCTTCTATTTATATCGTGATAAAACGGCGAAACGTTTTAGTGACAAGCCTAACGGCGTTTGAGTGTAGCACCCTTTAAAAAATGCGTAATATAGCTTTTTAATATTGAGGTTTTTCAATATTTTATATTCTTTTTGTACTATTTATATAAAATGTAATTTAAAGAAAGGAGTTTTTTTATGGACGCAGAGATTACTAATGCATTAAATACTGTTGGTACAACTCTTAATGAATCTATATCTCCTGGAGATGTTGCAACTATCATAGGTATAGTCCTTGCTGGTGGTATTGCATTATATCTAACTTGGTTTGGTATAAGAAAATTAATAAGCGTTGTAAAAAATGCTATGAGAGGTAGACTTAAAGTCTAATTATATGGGAAAAAGGCTTTTTGTCTTTTTCCCTTACCTTTTGGCGTTTCCGATTAGGAAACCTCTAAAAATTTTATTTTTAGTTATGGGCACATAGCTTAATGGTAAAGCTTTTTATTAATGTGATATAGGTTCGAATCCTATTGTGCCCCCTGACACTCTTTTATGAGGTTTAATATATGAGTTTTTTTGTTTTAAAAAAATTATTAAAGAAAATTTTTAGATTTCTTATGAAATTAAGTTATTTTATTAAAAATATTTTTAAAATTATTCTTTATGGTTTAGCTATATATTTAATTTTAAAAATGTTTTTATAGGAAGGAATAAATATGGCTATTGATACAGAATTACTTAAAGGTTCTTTAAATATTATCAATTTCTTTAAAGTAATAAAAAATAGGCTTCAATTTGGTAAAGAACACCCAAATTATTTTGTACCTGATGGGCTTATGGTTTTTTGTGGTAGTCAAGGTTCTGGGAAGACACTTTCTGCTGTACAGTATTCTCAAAAATGCCTGGACAAATATTATAATTGTATTTTTTGTACTAATGTAGAAATACGTGATTATCCTATTAATTGTTACTATAAAGATTTTACTGTTAAAGAGAATAATATTGAAAAACATATTGTTGAATATTATACACTTTTAGGTAATGAATTAGTTCGTAGAGTAAAATCTTTTTATTTAGATGGAGAACAACAAGCTGAAATTGAAAAATTTGAAGTAATAGGCTTTTCTGGTCGAATTGTTATTGAGTATAATGGTATAAACTGTTTAAAAGAGCTTGAGAATGGCGAAGAAGGTATTCTTTATTTAATTGATGAGATACATCTTG
Source organism: uncultured Clostridia bacterium (assembly GCA_944392445.1). Classification (GTDB taxonomy): domain Bacteria; phylum Bacillota; class Clostridia; order TANB77; family CAG-508; genus CALXVA01. The sequence continues at coordinate 43,089 of CALXWT010000004.1, read as the reverse complement.
AGTTCAATTCTCTTGAAAGTAAAAATATACCAATTGACGTTATGGTAGAAGTTTCTCAACAACGTAAGCAACGTAAACATATTGTAGGAACATCACAAGTTTATATGAGAATGGCTAAACCTCTTAGAGAACAAATAAAAGAAGTCGTAATTTGTCGTAATTTCTTTAAATTTATACAGTATAACAGACTTGTAGATGGTGAGACTGCTTATGAAGATAATGGAAAGCTTTGTTTCAACACTGTAAAAAGAGTTTTCTGGTTCCATTCTGTTGATTTATATAATTCTTATGATACTTATAAAAAGATGAAGAGATATAGAAAAGAATGGAAAGGAACTACTCAAAATAATATTTATGACTTAAATAATATTGTTGTAAAGAATGAAGTTTTAAAGTAAAGGAGTATTAATATGGAATTAAATTATGTTGAAGTTTTTAATGTTTTTATTGACTTAATTAAAACTGCTATGCCTATAGCTATATTTTTATATTTAGCTAATATTCTTATTACTTTCTTTTTTAGTCTTGCTTTTCCAAAACATTTTAAAGGAGATTAATTATGAATGATATTTTAGATGAAACTTTAAATGAAGTTAATGAAATAGTTGTTGATAATACATTAGATTTAACAAATACTTTTAATAAAATATATTTGTTAATGCAAGTTTTATTGCTTATTTTAGTAGTAATCTTTCTTTTTAATTATTTAAAAATTACTTTTAAAAAGGGGTAGTTTTATGTTAAAAAAGTTTTTCTTTACTTTAGTATTTTTTATATTTATTATTTTTTTAATTAATTTTAATGAATGTGACGCTCTTACATTTAAATCTGGTGATGAAACTTATGATTTGAGTTTTCCTTTTGATGAGTCTTCTTTTGATATTTATGTTAGGCGTGGTGTTAGTGGTGATAATTGGATTCGTGCTTTTGCTTTTCCAAAAAATACTGTAGAGGCTACTTTTGATGGTGATTCTATTATTAATTTCAAAAATATTACTAATGAAAATATTACATATTATGATTTATCTAGTCCTCAAACTACAACAGTGGTTAATTGGTCTTATACATATAATAGAACTATGATTCCAAATGGTATACAAGGAATGAATTTAAGAAATAATATTTATAATACGGTTTATTCGGATATTAATATTTATAATGAAGACGGTAGTATTTTCTTTAATGGCTCTTTTAGATTTGATTTAAATTTTATTGAGGAACAAAATCTTTATCAGATAGTAAGTTCAAATTCTATTTCTTATGATAGATTTAGTTTTATTACTGCAACAATTACGGATTCTAATGATAATGTATATAGTTTGAATTGGGAATATTATGATGTTGATGAAACACAATTTGTTTATTATTATGATATTTATGAGAATGGAACTTATACTATTAATATTGTTGATAGTGAAAAAGATGAAGAATATACATTTACTATTAATTGTACCGAAATTGATGAAGATTTTGGTTCTTTAAATTTATATTTATCTACAGAAGAACAAACTACAGAGCCTCTTTATGTATTATCTAATAGATATTATTATGAAGGTGATTATGATGCATCTCAAGATTTTTTAAAAAATTACAATATCGAAATTGCATATCGGTTTAGATAGTCCTTATGAATATACTATGTATTCTGTAAAAGGAACTGATGAGGAAAATCAAAAAAATTATACTCAATTACAATTCGAAATTGTAATTAATGGTACATATATTTTTAAAATTGAAAATCTTACTACTGAAGAAATTACTTATCAAACTTTTAATGTAACCAATAAAGGTATTGATAATCAGTATGGTGATGATGTTTTTTATAATAATTATAATGAGAATGGAGAATTTGACCCTACTCCTGTTCTTTTTCTAGAGTATATTGATGCTACTACAGTTAGAATACGCACACAGCCTTTTATTTTTAATGAATACATAATGCTTCAATGTTATTTTTCTTCTGATGGTGAGACTTTTGAACAAATATATAATACTTACCAATCTACTCTTACTTTTACTACTGGACATTATACTGGTGGTTGGTCTGGTGGTGGACGTATTGAAGATTTAGGACGACCTAGTGGTGGCTGGTCTGGTGGTGGTAGGTCTGAAGGTGAAACATCTGAAGATTTAGGTTCTTCTACTATTGATATCTATTATTTTTATCAAGATGTTGTCATGTCTGGTACTTATTATTTTAGATTTTATAATATTGAGCTTGATAAATATACTACTGCTAGTATTGATGTTGATATTAATCAGTTTATTTCTGATAATATTGATAATATAGATATTTTTACATCAAAAATGGTTGCGTGGTCTAAACTTCATTTTGGCTTTTTGACTTATCCTTTTGAACTCATTTATTATTTTATGAGTGAAGTTTCAAGTATAGATTATGATGAACCTATTTTGACTATACCAGAATTAAAATCTCCCTTAGATGGTACTGTTTTTTTTAATGGTGTTGATTTTAATTTTAATTCTATTCTTAATATTGATATTGTTAATACTATTCACAATATTTATTTTATTATTGTTGATGTTATATTAATTTTTTTATTTGTTAATCTTTGCTACAAAGTTTATGAGGAGGTTTTTAAATAATGCTTGATGGTCTTATTAATTTTGATTGGGGGAGTTTATTGAATTCTCTTTTAAACGGATTGTATTATTTAATTGATTTTTTGTTTGGTTGGATTTCTCTTCCTCAGTTTCCTTCTACTTTAAGTAGTAGTATTTATAGTTTTTTAGATTTAATTTTTGAAAATTTAAGCTTATTGGGATTTTTTGTTAGACCTAGTACATTAAAATTTTTAGTACCTTTAATAATTATACTTTATAATTTTAAATATATTTATGGTTTTGTATTTTGGTTTTTAAAGAAATTGCCATTTATTAATATAAAATGAAATTTTGTTTAGTGAACGTGCGTGAGCACATAGCCCTCAAAAATTGTAGCGTTAGCACAATTTTGAGGGCGTGGGTAGCCCGTAGGGAGTTAACAGCCTAAACGGCGCTTGAGTGTTACTCCAAAGCTTCTCTCTTTGTGGAGTTGATGGGGTTAGGTAAAGGCGAGGACATAGTCCGAGTAGGACTATCAACTCCACTACCAAAAAGAAAGGGGTCATTTATGGAAGTTTTATTAAAATATGTAAAATATCTTGAAGATTATATTATTTATCATTCAAATTATAATAATCGAAAGGAATTATATCAGGATTTTTTAATTGATAGTTATCTCAATGGAGATACGGAGGGTTCTTAGTAACACCCTCCGAGAGTCCCGATTTTGGGACAAATTATACAAAAAGGCAATGAAAAGAGTGTTATATATGATAGATACAGTTAAAATATATACAATGATTGATAAAGTATTATATGAAAAAGTAAAAAGTAATAGTATTGTGAAAACTAGTTATCATAATTCTACTGGTGAGATTTATTATAATATAGTTAATGACCACCTACAAGGTTCTTATGACTCTTCATTATCTGTTCGAGTAGATAATGGTGCTAAGTATGGATTTGTTAATCAATACTTTATTGAGATAGAGGGAAGTTTACACAAAATTATACAAGGTTATAATTCTCATAACGGTTTTTATAATTTATATGAAGTTTGTTCTAAACTTATTAGTTTTGTAGAAAATTCATATAATATTGTTCTTCCTTCTATTAAACACTGGTTTTTACAACGTGTAGATATTGCAATTTGTTTTGATTTATCTACTCAAAAAAATGTTATAAATTACTTGAATAATTTACATAGTTGCGATTATCCTCGTAGAACTCTTCGTAACTATGGAGATTTTGGAGGTACTGGTATTTATTATAGTGGCTCTTCTACTACTCTTAAAATTTATAATAAATATCAGGAGTTCAAAAAGCACGATTTAAAAAATTTTAAGAATAGTAATTTTGATATTATAAATTATTTAAAGACTATAGAGGGTTTTATTAGATTTGAAGTCGAAATTAAAAAGAAAAAGCTTGTAAGTATTTATGATAATAAATATGTTAGAGTTAGAAATGTTAGTTATAAAGATTTAAAAAAGATTTGGTGTGATGAATTTATGAAGTTGTTAAAAATATTTGATAATGATTTAAAAAAGGTACGTTCTAAAGAAAAAGTAGAAAAAAGATTAAATGATTTATATGGTAATTTAAAAGCTAGTAGATTATATAATTTTTATTTAAGTATAATTATAGATGGTCTTGATATTGTAAGAAAAAGAACTAAAAAAAGTGTATATTATAGAAATATTGCTGATTTAAAATCAGCTAATATAGATTTTTCACAAAAAATTGATATTGATTTAGATGAATGTTTAATTGATTTTGACCCATTCTCTTGGAAAGAGGTTGTATAAATGAGATGTAATAAAGCTTTAGATAAATTCTTGTATTATCAAAAATTAAAACATAATTCTTTAGAAACAATAGAATATTATAAAAAAAGAATTGGTTATTTTATAACTTTTGTAAAAGATAAAAATGTTAGAAAAATTAAAGCTTCTGATTATGAACAATATACTTTGTATTTACTTTCAAAAAATATTTCTGATGCTACTGTAAAAACTTCTTTGATTGCTGTTCGAGTTTTCTTAAATTTTTTATATAATAAAAAATTAATTAGTAAGGATATTGTTTCTGAACTTGAAAATTTTAAATGTGGTAAGAAAACTATTGTTATATTATCACAGGAGCAAATAGAAGAATTATATTCATACTATAATGAGAATGAATTTTATGGTGCTAGAAATTTGTTTTTGATAAGTTTAATGCTTGATTGTGGATTACGAGTATCTGAAGTAATTAACTTAAGAAAAGGTGATATTAATATTGATTTAAAATCTATTAAAGTACATGGCAAGGGTAATAAGGAACGCATTGTTCCTCTTTCTGATGTTACTTTGTATTATTTTAAAAATTATTTAAAGTTTCCACAGGTTTATGATTTTCTTGCTGTCAATATAGCTGGTATACAACTCACTACATCTGCTATTAGAAGATTACTATTAAACTTGAGAGATGCTTTACATTTTTCCACATTATACCCACATTATTTGCGTCATAGCTTTGCTACCTGGTTTCTCATAAATGGTGGAGACCCTTTATCGTTGCAAACTATTTTAGGTCACGAAACTTTATATATGACTGAAATATATGTACATATAGCTAATCAGGTTTTAATTGCTATGAGTTCTAAATATTCTCCATTAACAAATATACCTTATTTTTTAACAAAAAAATAGTACCTGTTTTAGGTACTTTTTTTGGTGGCTTGAAGTGGAATCGAACCACTGACACAGGGATTTTCAGTCCCTTGCTCTACCAACTGAGCTATCAAGCCAAATGATATATTCAAAAAAATGGCGACCCGGAACGGGCTCGAACCGTCGACCTCTAGCGTGACAGGCTAGCGTTCTAACCAACTGAACTACCGGGCCGTATAGGAAATTAAAGTAAAAAAATGGTGGGCGCAATAGGGCTCGAACCTATGACCTCCTGCTTGTAAGGCAGATGCTCTCCCAGCTGAGCTATGCGCCCATTTCCTTCGACCAGTTTAGTATACTAAATTTTTCTACCTTTGTCAATACATTTTTGAAAAAAAATTAAAAATATATTTTAATACATAATTATTAAACTTGTGGACAAAATGTATCTTGAAAGGATACAAAATTATATGGAAGAACGCTCTAAAATGTTAAACTTAAAACATTGTTTTATTATAATTCTTTTTAGTATTATAATTGTACTAGCAATAATATATATAGTAAGAAAATTTAAGGACAAATCAGAAATAAAAGAAGAAAGCAAAATATTAAACACAATAGAAGTGGAAGAAAGCCAAATCACAGAAGAAAAAAACGAAAGAATGCTACAGGTAGAAAAACTGCAACAAAAAAATTCAGACATAGTAGGCTGGGTAGAAATAGAAGGAACAAATATAAATTATCCTGTACTACAAGGAGATGACAATAGTTATTATATGACACATAACTATAATAAAGAAAAAAATACTTATGGCTCTATTTTTTTGGACAAAGAATATGACTGGAAAAAGCCCAGTACTAACTTGCTAATTTATGGACACAATTTGCAAAACGGTTCAATGTTCCACGATTTGCTAAACTACAGCAAAGAAAGTTACTATGAAGAACATTCAATCATTAGATTTACAACTGCAACCGAGGACTTAGAATTTGAAATTATATCAGCATTTTATTCAAGGGTATATTATAAATCGGAGAAAAATGTATTTAGATATTATTATTTTGTAAATGCAGAAAACGAAGAAGAATATAATGAATTTGTGAAAGATACAAAAGATGCATCTGTATATGATACAGGAAAAACAGCTAAATATGGTGATAGGCTAATTACATTATCTACTTGTTCATACCATACAGAAGACGGGAGATTTGCAGTAGTGGCAAGAGAAAAAGATAAAGATTGATTTAAAGCAATAGCTTTATCTGATTATTATTATTGCTCGTTCTCTAATAAAGATTTTGTATATTTTTGCAAATTCAGCATATATTATTTCTAAGAGGTGATTGTATGCTAAATTTTACAAAGATGACAGGACTTGGTAATGACTATATATACATTAATTGTACAGATGGAGTAAAAATAAAAAACATATCAGAGGTCACAAAAAAACTTAGTGATAGACATACTGGCATAGGAGCAGATGGTTTAATATTGATAGATAAGCCAAGCAGTCTAGATAGTGATTTTAAAATGAGAATTTTTAACAGTGACGGTAGTGAGGCCGAAATGTGTGGCAATGGTATAAGATGTGTAGCAAAATTTATACATGACAATAATCTGTCAAATAAAGATAAACTATCAATAGAGACTTTAGCTGGAATAAAAAAGGTCAAATTGCTAGAAGAAAATGGAGAGTGCAATGAGGTTATAGTGGATATGGGCGAGCCTATTTTCCAAGATAAAAACATACCATATAATGTGTACGAAGCGTTTAGTAAAGACTTGGATTTGGACATATTAGGAGAGAAAATGAGGTTTACAGTAGTATCTATGGGAAATCCACATGCTATTACCTTTGTGGAAGACGTAAATAAAGTAGATATAGAAAAATATGGACCAGCAATAGAAAACAACCCAATTTTTCCAAATAGAACAAATGTGGAATTTGTGCAAATAATTAATAAAAACAATATAAAAATAAGAGTGTGGGAAAGAGGAGTAGGAGAAACTTGTGCATGTGGAACAGGTGCGTGTGCAGCAACAGTTGCGAGTGGACTAAATGGATATACAGACGAAAATGTAACAGTTGCACTTCCGGGTGGAAAACTACAAATAGAATGGGGCAAAGATAACCACATATATATGCAAGGACCTGCTACAAAAGTGTTTGAGGGAAGAATAGAATAAATGAAATGTTATTTATGAAAGGGTCGAATTTATTTTTGGATTAAAATTTGTAAAAACAAGGCAACATAGAATTAAAAGATATGTTTTCATATCTTTTTTTTTAATGCATATACATTAATAAGAAAATACAGATTAACAAAAAGTGAGGAGGATTTATGATTAAAGCTAATGAGAATTTTTTACAATTAAAGGACAGCTATTTATTTTCAGACATAAATAAAAGAGTGTCTCAATATGTTCAACAAAATCCACAAGCAGATATAATAAAATTAGGAATAGGCGATGTTACAAGGCCAATTCCTAGAGCAATAATAGAAGCAATAAAAAAATCGGCAAAAGAAATGGAAAATGCACATACTTTTAGAGGTTATGGTCCAGAACAGGGGTATGATTTTTTAAAGGAGAAAATCATAGAAAATGAATATAAGGGGTTAGATATAAAATCAGACGAAATATTTATATCAGATGGAGCAAAATGTGACACCGGCAATATTGTGGAAATATTTGCTAAAGACATTAAAGTAGGAATAACAGACCCTGTGTATCCGGTTTATTTAGATACAAATGTTATGTATGGAAGAACTGGAAAGTATGATGAAAACACTAATCGATATAGTAATATAATTTACATAAATGCAACAGAGAAAAACAACTTTACACCTGTGCCAGACGAATTAGAAGAAGTACCAGATTTAATATATATATGTTCTCCAAATAATCCAACAGGGGTAGCAATGAAGAAAGACGTTTTAAAAAGCTGGGTAGACTTTGCTAAAGAAAATAAAAGCATAATTTTATTTGACTCTGCTTATGAAGCATTTATAGAAGAGGAAGATATTCCACATAGCATATACGAAATAGAAGGAGCAAAGGAAGTAGCAATAGAATTTAAAAGCTATTCAAAAACAGCAGGATTTACAGGACTTAGATGTGCATATACGGTGGTTCCAAAAGAACTAATAATCGAGAAAGAAGTATATGGAAATGTAGCTTGTTTATCAAATTTTGAAGCATTAGAAAAACATCCGAACTCTGTAATTAGTGTAAATAAATTATGGAATAGAAGAACAACAACCAAATTTAATGGAGTATCATATATAATTCAAAGAGCAGCAGAAGCAATTTATACAGAAGAAGGAAAAAGGGATATAAAAGAAAATATAGAGTATTATAAAGAAAATGCAAAAATAATATTGCAAGGGCTAAAAAAAGTAGGAATTACCTGCTATGGCGGAATAAACTCTCCATATATATGGCTAAAAACTCCAGAAGGAATAGGCTCTTGGGAATATTTTGACATACTTTTAAAAAAATATAATATTGTTGGTACACCGGGAGTAGGATTTGGAACAAATGGAGAAGGGTATTTCAGGCTAACAGCATTTGGGGACAGAACTAAAACCATCGAAGCAATGGAAAGAATGTCATCCTAGGGGACAGGTCTAAATGAGACAAAATGTCGGAAGAGAGCCTGTCCCCAAACCCGACAAAAGTGTCGCATTAGGGACAGGCTGAAATGCGACAAGAATGTCGGAAAAGAGCCTGTCCCCAAACCCGACAAATTAAAGTGCAAAAATTGCTTTTCTTGCGAGTTCGTCGCATCTGTTATTGTATTCGTTATCACTATGCCCCTTTACCTTTATAAAAGTAACATTATGGGTATTTGTAAGGTCTACCAACTCTTGCCATAGTTCTTTATTTTTAACATCGCTTTTATCTGCTGTTTTCCAGTTATTCTTCTGCCAATTTACTACCCAGTGTTGCAAAAAGGCATTAACCACATAAGCACTATCGCTATACAATTTAACCTTACAAGGATATTTTAAAAGCTTTAAAGCTTCTATTACAGCAGTTAATTCCATCACATTATTTGTGGTGTCTTTTTTTGCTCCTGATATTTCTTTTTTATTTCCTTTATACATAAGTATTGCACCCCAGCCACCAGGCCCTGGGTTACCTGAGCAAGCTCCATCTGTATATATTGTAACTTCCTCCATGATAAAAAATAAACCTCCATAAAATCATTGTATATTTTATTAATTTATGATATTATATCAATAAATTTTATATAACACAATAGATAATAAATTTGCTTTAAATCAACTGACAAATATCTATCATACAATAATCTACTATATAAAGAAAGGGGAAAGCTTTATGAGCAGAGTTCTTGGAATAATTGCAGAATACAATCCATTTCATAACGGACATTTATACCATATATCTAAGTCAAAACAAGAAACGGGTGCTCAATATGTAGTAGCTGTAATATCTGGAAACTTTGTACAAAGAGGAAATACCTCAATAGTAAATAAATGGATTAAAGCAAGGATGGCATTGTCGAATGGTGTCGATTTAGTAATTGAACTTCCTACTGTTTATAGTATTTCAAGTGCAGAAAATTTTGCAGAGGGAGCTATAAAAATATTAAATTCTTTAGGAGTTGTAGATACAGTATCATTTGGAATGGAAGCAAAAGATATTTCTACATTAAACAATATTGCAAACGTTTTATATAAAGAGCCAAAAGAATACATTACAATACTTTCTCACGAATTAAAAAAAGGTAATTCATTTCCAAAAGCTAGAGAAAATGCTTTAATGATGTACTTAAATGATATAAAGAGATATGCAAATGTAATGGCTGGCTCTAATAATATTTTGGCAATCGAATATTTAAAAGCAATGAAGAAGACTAAAAGCAAAATAACTCCAATAGGTATAAAAAGAGAAAAAGTTTTATATAATGATAAATACATTGTAGACGAATTTGCAAGTGCAACAGCAATTAGAAAAATGCTTATGACAAAACAACTGGGGGATATTAGAAAGGTTATGCCTAGAAGTTCATACTTATTACTAGGTGAAGAACTAAAAGAAGGACATTATGTAATAGATATTTCTAAATTTGAAAAAGAAATTATATACATGTTAAGAAGAATGTCTTTGCAAGAAATTGCAAATCTTCCAGATGTTTCAGAAGGGCTAGAAAACTCAATAAAAAATGCAGCTAACTCTTGCAATACGTTGGAAGAGTTAATAAACATAGTGAAAACAAAAAGATTTACACAAACAAGAATACAAAGAATTCTTTTATATAGCCTACTTGGTATAACAAAAAAACAAATGGAAACCTCAAAAAAAGTAACACCTTATGTAAGGGTACTTGGGTTTAATAATAAAGGAAAAGAATTAATATCAGAAATGATGAGGTTAAATCCAAAACTAAATGTAGTAACCTCTGTAAAAAGATATATTGATACAGTAGCAAGCAGAAATTTAAAAGAAATGCTAGAGACAGATATTTTAGCAACTAATATATATACATTAGGATATTACAAAGACCCATATTCTAATTTGGATTACACAAACAAAATAGAAATATTATAGTAGAGTGGCTTTTAGGCGATTTTACTGTTAAAGCCTATCTCCAAAACCCGACAAAGGAGGAAAAATATGATTATAGGAATTACTGGTAGTTCTGGTGCTGGAAAAAGCATCATTTGCGAGTTCTTAGAAAATGAATATAAAGTTAAAATAATTAACGCAGATAAAATTGCTCGAAAGTTGTCTAAAAAAGGGACTAGCTATATTATAGATATAATAAAAATATTTGGTAAAAATATAGTAGATGAAGAGGGAGAACTTAAAAGAAGAAAACTTGCAGAAATTATTTATTCTAATCCTAAAAAAAGAGAAGAATTAAATAACTGTACATTTAAATATATAAAAAAGGAAATAGAAAAAGAAATAAACAAAATAGAAGATGATACAGTAGCAGTTATAGATGCCCCACTTTTATTTGAAAGCGAATTAAACAAAATATGTGATAAGGTTATAGGAGTAATTTCTAAAAGAGAACTTCAAATAGAAAGAATTGTTGCAAGAGACGACATTGATTATGAACAGGCAGAGAAGAGGCTTGAGGCACAACAAAGCAACGAATTTTATATTCAAAATTGTGATGATATAATAGAAAATAATAAAAATTTTGAAAATATTAAGAAAAAAATAGAAAAGATAATTGAAAAATATGAAATTATAAAGAGAAAGTAATATGACATATTTTCTCTTTCTTTCAATAAAATATAAGAAGATATAAAATAACAGGAGTAAAACAAAAATGACAAATTTGCTAATAAAATTATTTATAAAAGACAAAGATAACGTGCAAAATGTAGAAGTAAGAGAAAAATACGGAATGCTTTCAAGCATTACTGGGATAATAGTAAATATACTATTATCAATATTTAAACTAGTTATTGGTGTATTTGCAAATTCAATGGCAATTATATCAGATGGTTTAAATAATATATCAGATGCAGGCTCATCAGTTGTAACTATGATAGGATTTAAAATGTCGCAGAAGAAAGTAGATAGTGACCACCCTTGGGGACACGGCAGAATGGAATACATAAGTGCATTTATTGTAGATATTTTAATTATATTAGTAGGTTTTGAATTGCTACAAAGCTCAATAGAAAAGATAATAACCCCTGAATTACCTAACGTAAACAACATAACAATTATATTATTAGTCGTAGCTATTTTAGTAAAACTATGGCTATTTGCATTTTATAACAAAATAGCCAAAACTATTTCATCTGCTGCAATAAAAGGAAATGCCTATGACAGTATATCTGATTCTATTTCTACTTTCGCAGTATTAATCTCAACAGTAATAGCAAGATTTATAGGCATTTCAATAGATGGTTATGTAAGTTTACTAGTTTCAGCATTCATACTAATAACAGGTTTTAAGGCTGTAAAAGAAATAATAGATTTGTTACTAGGAATGAAACCAGACCCAGAGTTTGTTAAAGAAATAGAAAAATTTGCAACAAAATATGAAACAATACAGGGAATACACGATATTATGGTACACGACTATGGACCAGGCAGAAAAATTGTATCATTCCACGCTGAAGTGCCTGCTAATTCCGATATCTGCAGAGCACACGATATTATAGACCAGATGGAGCAAGATATTTTTGAAAAGTTTGGTTGCATTACAACTATACACATGGACCCAATAGTGGTTGACAATGAAGAAATAAACCAAATGCGAAAAGAAACAGAAAATATAGTAAAAAGTATAAATGAAAAGTTCTCTATTCACGATTTTAGAATGACAGATGGAGGAGAAAGAATAAATTTAATATTTGATTTGGTTATTCCAACAGATGAAAAAATTGATGTAGATGCAACAATACAAACAATACAAAATGAATTACATAACAAGAATAATAAATATCATGCAGTAATAAAGCCAGAGCATTCATATATTTAAAGCAACGTGTATATAGTTTAAGCACAAAATAAAGTATATATGGGAAAAACATTAAGCAAGTCGATTTTTCTCATACAATAAAAGATAGGAGCACATCTAAATATAAAATGAAAGCAACACAATATATAACAATAAAAAACACAAATATTCCAATAGTTATACGAAGCTTTAAAACCTCTAAATATTTAAAAATGTATTTTAAAGCAGAAACTCTATATATAAGTAAGCCTAAGTATGTAAGTATAAAAAAAGCCTTAGAATTTGTAAAAGAAAATGAAGAATATGTATATAGCAGATATATGAAGCTAATTTCAACAAAAGAAAGAAAAACAAAAACCTGGACTACAGGCGAAACTTTTTACTTTAAAGGGGAAGAATACAAGGTAGTAGTTAATAGTATTGATAATAACCAAAAATCTATGAGAATACAGCTAAACATTGATACAAACAATAAGGTATTAAATATAACATATCCAAAAGAATTAAATAGCTTTAGCGAAGAGGAAAAAAAGCAATATATAGATAAAGGAATAAAGAAACTTTTAAAATACAACACAGAAATTCTGCTTGAAAACAAAGTAACATACTGGAGCAAAATTACCCAAATTCCATATAAAGAGTTTAAAGTAAATGATGCAACCAGCAAATTTGGAAGTTGCATTCCTAAAACTAAAGTATTGCACTTTTCTTCTAGACTAATAATGCTTCCAGAAGATAAAATAGATGCAATAATTGTACATGAACTATGCCATATAGTACATCCAAACCATAGCAAAGACTTCTATAATTTAGTAAAAAAATATATACCAAATTATGATGAAATAAATAAATGGCTTAAGAAAAATGGGGGAATTATAATGTTTTAACAAAATACAATAATAAAAACACCGAAAACACCTGAAAAATCAACGTTCGTGGAAAAATGTGAAAATTGTGTGAACTTTAGCACTCTAACCTTGACTTTGCTAAAAACAGGTATATAATAATATATGTAAAAAGAAAAAGATACTTTTTACAGAATATAAACCTTATGATAAAGGTGTCAACACATAAAAAAATAAAGAAAGGAAGTTGATTGTTATGATGATGATACCAAGAAGAAAAAACGAATTCGATTTATTTGACGAGATGTTTAATGACCCATTTTTCACAAGAGGTGAAAACAAATTAATGAGAACAGATATTAAAGAAAAAAATGACCACTATGAATTAGAAGTAGATTTACCAGGATATGAAAAAGAAAATATAAAAATTGAACTTTCAGATGGATACTTAACAGTACACGCAAGTATGAATAAAACAGTTGATGATGAAAAAGACAGCAAATATGTTCATAAAGAAAGATATGTTGGAGAATGTTCAAGAAGCTTCTATGTAGGAGACAATATTACAGAAGAAGACATCAAAGCAAGCTTTAAAAATGGTACATTAAAACTAACATTGCCAAAAGAAAAACAAGAAAAAATAGAAGAAAAGAAATATATTGATATTGAATAATAACTAGAATAATGACTAATAAATTAAAAAACATAAAAGACGATTCTATATACAAAAGGCAGAAAGTGAAAACTTTCTGCCTTTTGTGTGATTTAAGAGTTCATTATCAATCATCATCTTTCACAACTGTATCTTCCACTGTCATTGCAATTTTAGGAAACAATACTGTTCCGCATTTAGGACAAACTAAAAGATTATAACTTTCTTTTAGGCTGAACATGGATTCATAGTTATAATAAGGTTTAGTGAGAACAGGAAACAATAAAAATTCCTTGTCTCCATCTAACACTTTACGTTTAACTATTTCATCCCTTCGAGGGATACCAATGCCACAATAACCATATATTGGATGCTTTACTAAAAAAGACTTTTTAGGGATAACTTGTTTCCGGATTAACCTCTTTTCAGAAAAAACATAACCACATGGACATTTTTGAGTAATCACTCTCATTAACATGGTGAATTTATACCTCCTAGCATATTTGTTTATACAGTATGTGAAAAAATGAAACATGTAAATTCCTCCTAACTTCAAGCATTTGCTTATTTGTTATATATAAAGTGGTATTTTTACCAACTTGCAATAGTATATCATAGATTACATAAAACTGCAAGATATCAAATGCTATTTAGATTTTCGCAGAATAACGGATTTATTTTTTACAATATTTACAAAAATAAATCCGTTATTCTGCAATTTCCTCACGCATAGTGTTGTAAACTCTTTCTTTTAAATCTAAGATTGATTCTTTTTTAGAAAGCAATTTGTTAGGGTAAATAGGCTCTTTTATAACTAAAGTAATTGTAGTTCTGGTTTTTATAATGTTAGATATTTTTTTAGATTTATTAAATTTAAAAACCATTGGCACAACAGGAACATTATTTCTTACTGCAAAATCAAATGCTCCATTTTTAAAATGTCTTATTTTAGTATAATATGGCCATAATGAGCCTTCAGGATAAAAGTGTACAGTTTTAATGTCTTTTAAAAGATTGTCTATCGAATTCATAAAATTTTTAGTATATTTAATATCATTAGGAATTGGAACTGTATTTAGCAATTTTATAATTTTACGTACCACTGGTATTTTAAAGTTGTTTTCTAATGAAGTATAAAAAGTTTTCTTTGGCGCATTTGCAAGACCAACCATTGTACAATCCATTGGGTGAACGTGGTTGGAAACTGTAACTTTACCACAGTCAATGTTTTCTAAATTTTCTTTACCTTCTATTTTAAATCCAAAAAAGAATTTATTAATAATAGTTAAAAGAGGATAAGCGATAAGGTAAAGTAAGTCAGAAAAAGTATTAAATATAAAATTATCATTTACGAAATCAAAATCCTCATCAATTTCAAATTTACAAGGTTGCCAGAAATGCAATACGTGTGAATCTTCGGGAATATTTTCTTCTTCCTTTTTATTTACATTCTCTAATTGCATCTTCAAACATCTCCTCCATTTTCTTTATACTATCTTTTAATCTGTATTTTTCAGCACTTTGAGAATATTTTATTTCCATCTCTTTTCTATATGTTTCATTATCAATCCAAAAATCTATTTTATTTGCTAAATCACTGCTATCCCCAGCTTTAAATAAGCTCTCCGGCACTAATGCAAATTGCTTTGTAGCAGAATTTTTACTATTAGCAATTATTGGAACATTACCACAAGCAAATGCTTCAATACAAGAGATAGCTTCAATTTCAGCATCTGCACTATGAACATATAAATCTGTAGATGTAAGTAATTTTATTAAATTTTCTTTATCGTAAAACTGCATTATAGGTGATATTGGAAGCTTTTCACCTAATTTTCTATATTTCTCTTCCTCAGGACCTTTCCCAGCAAGCACTAGTTGAATTTTATTTGAATATTTAGATTTTAGAATAGCATCAATTAAAACATCTTGTCTTTTTTCTTTAGAGTACCTTCCTATCATTGTAATCACAAATTTATCTTTAAATTCTGGTAATTTTTTCTTATTATAATATTTAAAATCGTCATCTACACCATTAGAAATAACGTGGAGCTTAGCAGTATATCCATGTGCTCTTAATTCATTTGCTATAAACTCACTTGGACAATGTATATGATTAAACTTGTTAAAAAATGAATCTCTATAATGAGAATAAATCATATCATTAACTTTGGTTTTAGTACCAAGTCCAATAGAATAGGTAATATTTTCTGGTTGAACGTGAAAGGCTGTTGTATGTGGAATATTTAGCTTTTCACAAATTTTAAGTCCAACTTTAGATAACCAAAAAGGCATATAAAAATGCACTACATCAACACTAGAAATTGCCTTTTCCAAAAGTTCTGTATTAGGAATAGCAAAACTCATCCCCTGAGACTTTATAAGATGAGATATACCTGGAGGCAAAGGAAGCTCCTTTAAATTAAATTTGTACTCATCTTTTTTATCGCCTGTACTTATAACATAAACTTCGTTACCAGCATCTTGCAGACCTTTTACAAACCTTCTTGCAGAAACTGTTGTACCATTATTAGAATTATCAAATTGATCTATAACAATTAATATTTTCATAAAAATATTTATTTCTCCTTTAAGTATATTGTTCATAAACTCTATAAAATTAAGCTGAAAAATCTTCAATAGTTAACACTAATATTATACAGTAATTGACAAAAAAACACAAGATTTTAGACGAAATATGAATTTTATAAGAACTTAACCTTATTTAGGGTATGAGCTATATTAAGATATGTATTGATAAATAAATAGAAATATGATATAGTTTGTATAAATTTTAATTTTTTTGTACATTATATTATAATAATGTGCTTTAGAAATGTTAATAAAAGCTAAAAAGGGCAGAATAACAGTTTTTGCTTTATAACAATAAATAATAAAATATAAAGAGGTTAAAAAATGTGGGCTTTAGTTACAGGAGCATCTTCTGGAATAGGAAGAGATGTCGCAAGATATTTGTATAAATTAGGCTATAGCTTAATAATTGTAGCCAGAGATAAAACTAAGTTAGAAGAATTAAAAAGTAACTTAGAAAAAGATAGTGTAAATGTAAACAAGAATAGTATAAAAAAAGATAACAAGTCTAATAATAACAATAGTAATAATAGTAACTACGAAGAAAAGAACAAGGAAAAGCAAGAGATAATAGTAATCTCAAAAGACTTAAGCAATAAAGAAAACTGTATGGAAATTTACGAAGAAACAAAAAACATACAAGTGGATTTACTTGTAAATAATGCAGGATTTGGTGTGTTTGGTGAATTTAGCAAAACAGATTTAGAAAAAGAAATAAATTTAATAAATACAAATATAACTGCATTGCACATCTTAACAAAACTATATTTGAAGGATATGATAAAAAGAAATAGTGGACATATATTAAATGTTGCATCAATAGCTGGAATGGAGCCAGGTCCACTTATGGCAACATATTATGCATCAAAGGCTTATGTAATAAGATTGTCAAGAGCTATAAACAAAGAATTAAAGAAAGAAAAATCTAAAGTTAAAATAAGTATTTTATGTCCAGGACCTGTAGATACAAACTTTAATAATGTAGCAAATGTGGTATTCAAAGCTCCAAGTATGCCTAGTGAAAAAGTGGCAAAATATGGAATAGATAAAGCTTTAAAAGGAAAATTAATAATAGTACCAGGAATATTAAATAAAAGTGTTAGATTTTTTTCTAAAGTTGTGCCAGATTGTATATTAGAAGAAGTAGCATACCATATTCAAAGAAGAAAAAGGAGATAAAGTTATTCTATTTAGTAGAACAAGAATAAATCTGCCTAATTCAACATAAAAAGAAGGGAATATAGTAATAATGAATCTTATACTAATACCAATACTTTATATAGCAAAAATAGGTTTAAATATTATATATTTTTTTATAAAACTATTTGCAAGACAAAAAAATAAAGTAACAATGCTTAGTAGACAATCAAACAATATAAACCTTGACTTTAGGCTACTTAAGGAAGAAATAG
Source organism: uncultured Clostridia bacterium (assembly GCA_944392445.1). Taxonomy (GTDB): domain Bacteria; phylum Bacillota; class Clostridia; order TANB77; family CAG-508; genus CALXVA01. Next base: position 24,912 of record CALXWT010000004.1, on the reverse strand, counting down.
AAATGTCAAAAGACAACAATACTAACATAGAAATTAAAATTTTATGCAAAATGATTCCAAAAACATTTTTTGGTAAAATAAAATATTGCTTTTATATGATAAAATGCTTGTATCATATAGCTACCTCAAAAATATGTATCATAGATGGATATAATATAGCAATAAGTGCATTAAAACATAAAAGAAATTTGGAAATAATTCAAATTTGGCATGCAATGGGAGCAATAAAGAAATTTGGATATCAAGTGTTGGGAAAAGAAGAGGGAAGCAATGAAAAAATAGCAAAAATAATGAAGATGCATGCAAATTATAATATGGTAACTTGTACAAGTGAAGCAACAAGAAAAATATTTTCTGAAGCTTTTAATACGGATATAGAAAAAATAAAAGTGTTAGGAATGCCTAGAATAGATTACATTTTAGAAAAAAACAATGAAATAAATCAAAAAATAGATAAACTTTATGAGGAATATCCAAAGCTAAAAGAAAAGAAAAACATCGTATATGTACCAACATTTAGAAAAGATAAAGTAACAGATGTAAATAAAATAATAAATAGTGTTGATGTAGAAAAATACAATCTAATAATACGTTTACATCCGTTAGATAAAAATGAGGTAGGAAATGATTACATAATTGATAAGAAATATTCTACATCAGAATTGATAAAAGTTGCTGATTATGTAATTACAGACTATTCTGCAGTGGCATTTGAAGCAGCTACATTGGACAAACCATTATTTTTCTATTTATATGATATAGATGAATACAAAGACACACGAGGACTAAACATAAATTTACAAGAAGAAATGAAAAATAGTACTTTCACGCAAATAAATGATATTATAGATAAAATAGAAAATGATAAATATGATTATGAAGAATTAAGAAGATTTAAAGAAAAATATGTACAAACAGCAGATACAAAGAACACAATGAGAATTGTGGAGTATGTAAGGAAATTGTTATAGAAACAATAAAACAGAGCTAAGACAACAACTCAAAGGAGACATAAAAATGCTAGAAAAGTTAAAAACAGAAAATAGTAGAAAAATAATAATAGTTTTACTTGCACTATTTGTAACAATTGCTTTTAGTTTAAAATTAGATATTGTAAATAATAGTGATATTAGCGAAATAACTAGTAAAACTAACTATTTTGTAAAATTACTTTTTAAATTTGATTATTCAATAGACAAAGATATATTCAAAAGCTTTTTATTATTTGCTTTACTTATTATGTTTTTCAAAAAAGCTTTTTTTAGAGATGATATTGAAAAGCAAGGCAAGAAAGTCTTTAAAGTAATTTTAGCATTATTATTTTCATTTTTTATGGTATTTGGATATAGTTATTACAAAATAAATAGTTGGGACATGATATTTGAAAATACATTTCAATTATTTAAGGCAACCATTGTTTTTATAGGATATTACATTTTATTTAGGGCAATAATAAATTATTTGTTTGATATTTTATTTCCTAAAATAAGTACAAGCAAGTTAAAAGAAACAACCAATAAAGTATACAACTTTATATTTATAAAGCATTCTTTTATTATGCCACTTGTGATTATATTGATTTGCTGGTTGCCATACCTAATAGCATATTATCCTGGAATATTAGGTGCGGATCAGTCTAATCAAGTTAAACAATTCTTGGGATATGATATTCCTGAATGGAGTGCTTCTAATTCTACTAAATTAATAGATGAAAACGTAAAAATTACAAATCATCATCCTGTATTACACACTATTGGAATAGGTTTGTGTGCAAAATTAGGATTGGCAATAGGAAATGTTAATTTTGGTATATTTATTTTTACCTTAATGCAATACATACTTTTAGGTATAGCTCTGGCTAACATTATTAATTTTATGAAAAAACTAAAAGTACCATATTGGATAAAAGTGCTTTCACTACTTTTATTTGCATTATCACCAACAATTGCAGTATGTTCGGTACAAGTAAATAAAGACGTTATTTTTGCAAGCTTAATAATATTATATGTTATTCGACTTTATGAATTGATAAAAAGCAGTAATAATAAAAAATTAACGATAAAGAGTTGCATAGGAATAATAATTTTAAGTTTGCTAGTATGCTTATTTAGAAATAACGGAATTTATGCTATTGTATTATCACTTCCTTTTGTTGCAATTATAGATAAATTAAATAGAAAGCAAATACTAATAAGTTCAATCACAGTCCTTATTATATATCAGTTAATTATATCGGTTATATTACCGTTATTTAAAATACCGAATTCTGGGATTAGAGAAATGCTATCTGTTCCATTTCAACAAACAGCAAGATATGTGAAAGAACATGGGGACGAAGTAACAGAAGAAGAAAAACAAATAATAGATAAAATATTGGACTATGATACATTAGCAGAAAGATATGACCCTCTTTTATCAGACCCAGTAAAAAGAGATTATAACAAAGATGCAACTACAGAAGATTTAATAAATTATTTTAAAGTATGGTTTGCACAGTTTTTAAAGCATCCAACTACTTATATACAAGCTACAATGAATAATGTATATGGATATTTCTACCCAGAAACAAATTTAAGACAATATAACTATTACATGGTTAACAGTATTGAAGATATAAATGAAATTGAAAACTTTGATTATGGATATATTGATGAGCTTCAAGGTGAACGACATTTCATTAAAGGCATAGCATCAATAATAACAAAATTCCCTGGAATTTCATGGACAATGAACATTGCATTTAATGTATGGCTCATAATGATAATATTTGTTTATTTAATATATTCAAAGAAAAATAGATATATCATTTATTTGCTACCATTTATATCAATTATACTAGTATGTATATTATCGCCAGTAAATGCGGCTTATAGATATTCAATATCATTTATTTTTGGAATGCCACTTACAGTAGCAATATTTATTGATATATTAAAACAAAAGCAAGAAGATAAAAATGTAGAAGAAAAAATAGAAAAATAGTTTTTGAAAGGAATTTGTGGATAAAGATGAAAAGTAAAATTGCAGTACTAATACCTTGTTATAATGAAAGTAAAACAATAGAGAAAGTAGTAAAAGATTATAAAAATGCTTTACCAGAAGCAGATATTTATGTGTATGATAATAATTCAACAGATGGAACAGATGAGATAGCAAGAAAGGCTGGAGCTATAGTAAGATATGAAAGAAAGCAGGGAAAAGGAAATGTTATTAGAAGTATGTTTCGTGAAATAGAAGCTGACTGCTATCTTATGATAGATGGAGATGACACGTATCCAGCAGAAAGTGCTAGAGAAATGTGCAATTATGTGCTTAATGATAATGTAGATATGGTAATAGGAGATAGATTATCTTCAACATATTTTACAGAAAATAAAAGAGCATTTCATAATTTTGGAAATAGAATAGTAAGATGGTCTATAAACACAATATTTAGAAGCAAAATAAATGATATAATGACAGGATATAGAGCATTTAGTTATCAATTCGCTAAAAGTTACCCTGTGCTTTCAAAAGGTTTTGAAATAGAAACAGAAATGACTATACATGCCATTGATAAGAATTTTACTTTAAAAGAAATACCGGTGCAATATAGAGATAGACCAGCAGGAAGTGTATCGAAATTAAATACGTATAAAGATGGAGTAAAAGTAATAAAAACGATTGCAACTTTATTTAAAGAATACAAGCCAGGACTTTTCTTTAATATAATATCTTTATTGATTTTTATAATTGCAGCCATCTTAGCAATTCCAGTATTTGTAGAGTATATGAATACTGGGCTTGTACCAAGATTCCCAACATTAATAGTAGCATGTATATTATTAGTAATATGTTTATTGCTAACTACAACTAGTATTATATTACAAGTAATTGTTAAAAAAAATAAACAAATATTTGAAATATTAGTTAATCAAATTAATATGATGAAGCATAAAAATGATTAAGGAAGTATCTTATTGGTCGAAAAAAGGTTGAAAAAGAGTGGGATTTGTTATAGAATTTAAAAAACTATTAAAAGAGGGAACAAGAGTGAAAGTTAATATAATAAATATACGAGTAAAAACAATAATAACGAATGAAAATATAATTTTAGTAGGCTTTTTATCTATAAGAGATAGAAAAGAAAATATAGATAGGGATAAATTAAAATTATTAATAAATGAGGAAGAATTTGATATTAAATTCCCATTTAAACGAATCAAGGTGATTAGAGGACTAGCAATACTTTCGAATTTTTATATTATAAAAATACCAATAGAAAAATTACTTACTGGGAATATACATAATAAGCCATTCTTTATTTACAAAAAAGATGGAGAAATAGTATTGAAAAGATCGTTAAGGTACAATTTATTTAGCAATGTTAACAATTACTATACTAGTAGAGCCAAAATATTAAAAGATAAAAACACATCAGTATATGTAAGGCAAAGTGCTAAAAATAGAGTAATGATAACTGTAAGAAATATAAACAAAACAGATTATCCAAAAGAACAAATAAAAATAAATTTAGCATTTTTATTTTCTAAAATAATACCTAAAAATAAGATTATAATGTATGAAAAGAATTCTAGTAGATATGAAGAAAGTGCATCCGTTTTATATGAAAAATTAATAGATTTAGGATATAAAAATATCTATTATATTATAAATAAAGATAATGAAAAAATTAAAAATATTAATGATAAATATAAAAAACACTTAGTATATAAATATAGTTTTAGACATTATTTGTATTTCTTTATTGCAAAAACTTTGATAGGAACAGAATCTCCTGGACATGCAATTGAGCTCAGAACAGCCAATAGACATTCCACAAAAAGAATATATAGTAACAAATTTAATTATGTATTTCTTCAACATGGAGTAATGTATATGGTATCTTTAGATTCTGATGGAAGGAGCTTTTTTAGAAAAGGTGGTGGAATGCCAAGAAATGCTAAAATTATTGTTTCTTCTAAGGAGGAAGAAAAGCATTTTATCGAACTTGGTGGTGACTATGAGGAAAAAGATTTTTATGTAACAGGTCTTCCGAAATTTGATAAAAGTATAAGATATAAAAACGCAGATAAAATAGTGATAATGCCTACCTGGAGACCATGGGAATTTAATTTGCTTAGAGTAGATGCAAAAGATGCTCCATACTATAAAATGCTAGAAGAAATCATTGAATCTATTCCTAAAAAATATAAAAATAAAATAGTGCTTTTGCCACATCCACTGGTAATTAACAATATAAAAAATACACCATTAAATAAATATATAATAAAAAATAAATCTTATGACGAGATATTAAGAAAAACTGATATACTTATAACGGACTATTCATCTATTGCGTATGATGCATTTTATAGAGGAGCCAATGTAATATTCTGGTGGAAAGAGAAAGACTTTTGTATGGAACAATATAATGGCCATTTAATGCTAAATGATAATAATGCATTTGGACCAGTATGCTATAAAAAAGAAGAACTTACACAAAATGTAAATGATTTATATAAGCAGAAACAAAAAGAGGAATATATTAAAAAGTATAGAAAAATAGTAGAATTTCATGATAACAAGAATACAGAAAGATTAGTAGAATGCTTACAGAAAGACAAGATAATAAAAAAGGTGAAATAAATGAAAAGTTTAAAAAAAATAGCACTAAAATTATCAGAAAAGAGTGTAATTGTAAGAAACATATTAAGGAAAACTCTTAACTTATTAAAGAAGATTAGCTATAAGATTACAACATTAGGAGTAAAAATAGATAACAAAATAATTATATTTTGCTCTTTTAATGGAAAGTCATATTCTTGTAGTCCAAAAGCAATATATGAATATATGATAAAAGATGAAAAGTTTAAAGAGTTTAAATATATATGGGCTTTTAAAGACATAAATCAACATGAAGAACTAAGTAAAAATAAAAATACATATCTAGTAAACATGGATTCTAAACAATATAAGAAATATTTAGCTACAGCTAAATATTGGATATTTAATTATAAGATTCCTGATTATTTATACCCAAAGAAAGAACAAGTGTTTATTCAATGTTGGCATGGAACACCTCTTAAGAGGCTTGGATGCGATTTAATACATTTTGATAATATTTTGAATACTATGAAAGGCATGAAAAAAAGATATAAAATAGAGGCATCAAAATTTAGTTACTTCCTATCACCATCAAAATTTGCTAGTGAAAAATTTATTTCAGCTTGGAATTTAAAGGAAATAGGAAAGGAAAATATAATAGTTGAAAAAGGATATCCTAGAAATGACTTCCTATTTAACTATACAGATGCTGATGTAAGCAAAATAAAGGAAAAACTAGGCATAGAAAATGAAAAAAGAAAAATAATACTTTATGCACCAACTTATAGATCTAATCAACACGAAACAGGAGTAGGTTATACATATAAGGAAGAAATAGATTTTGAACATTTAAGAGAAAAATTTGGAAACGAGTATATAGTTCTGTTTAGACCGCATTATTTTATAGCGAATGTATTTGATTTTGAAAAATATAAAGGATTTGTTTATGATGTGTCTAAGATAGATGATATAAACGAGTTATATATTATAACAGATTTATTAATAACAGATTATTCAAGTGTATTTTTCGATTATGCTAATTTAAAAAGACCAATGATATTTTATATGTATGATTTAGAACATTATAGAGATAAATCAAATGGATTTTACATAGATTTAGCAGAACTACCAGGAAAAATAACGGAAACACAAGAAGAATTAGAAGAAGAAATAGAAAGAATTGCAAAAGATTTTAAATATGACGAAAAGTATAAAAAATTCAATGAAAAATATAACTATTTAGATGATGGCAATGCAAGTAAGAGAGTAGTAGAAGAGGTAATAAAGGAGGAGCAATTACAATGAATATAGCAGTAATATTCGCAGGTGGAGTAGGAAAAAGAATGAAAACAAATGGAATACCAAAACAATTTTTGGAGGTGTATGGAAAACCAATTTTGATTTATACTCTAGAAAAGTTTGAAAATAATCAAAATATAGATGCTATTGTTGTATCTTGTTTAGAGGAAAAGATGGATTATTGCAAAAAACTAGTAGACAAGTATGAAATTACAAAAGTAAGAGCAATTGTAAAAGGAGGAAAAACAGGACAAGAGTCTATATATAATGGATTAAAAGCAGCTGAACAAATTTCTGAAACCGATAAAGACATTGTACTTATTCATGATGGAGTAAGACCTCTTATAGATGATGAAATAATTGATAATAATATAAAATGCGTAAAAGAAAATGGTTCTGCAATTACTTGTGTAGAGTGTAAAGAAACAGTTGTTATTTTAGATGATAATGATAATATAAAAGATGTAACAGATAGAAGTAGAAGTAGACTTGCTAGAGCTCCACAAAGTTTTTACCTAAAAGATATTTTAGCTGCACATAGGAAAGCATTAGAGGATGGAAAAACGGATGTTATAGATTCTTGTACTTTAATGAGAATGTATGGCAAGGAAGTATCGATTGTTATTGGAAAAAGTGAAAATTTGAAAATTACTACACCTGATGATTATTATATGTTTAAAGCATTGCTAGACGCTAAAGAAAACTCAGAGATTTTTGGATAATAGGATGGTAAATTTATGAATTATAAAAACAATATAGTGCAAGAAGATTTGAAGGACTTAATAGAAAATATTAAAAATTTTGATATTTTTAAAAATAAAAATATATTAATTACAGGTGCAAATGGAATGCTTGCAACGTACTTTATTTATCTATTAATGTATTTAAATGATAAAAAAAATATGAATATTAAAATTTTTGCTTTGTCTAGAAATAGAGAAGAAATGGAAAAGAGATTCGTTAAAGACAATGAAAGAGGAGATTTAAATTTAATAGTACAAGATGTTTGCAATAAAATTAATATTAAAGAAAATATAGACTATATAATACATTTGGCAAGTTCTGCAAATCCATCAACAATAATAAGTAATCCAATAGATATTATAAAGTCAAATATATATGGAACGTTTAACGTACTTGATTTAGCAAAAGAAAAGAATGCGGAAGTGATATTTTCTTCAACACGAGAAATATATGGAAAAATGCCTGAAAATGTAGAATTTATTAAAGAAAGTGATATGGGAAGTCTTAATTGCTTTAATGGAAGAGCCTGTTATCCTGAAAGTAAAAGAATGGCAGAAACTATTTTAGTTAATTATTATATTCAATATGGAGTAAAGTTCAAGAATTTAAGAATAGCACACACTTTTGGACCAGGTATGAAAATAGAAAAAGACGGAAGAATTATGTCAGATTTTATATATGATGTTGTGAATAAAAAGGATATAGTATTAAAAAGTGACGGTAGCGCTAAAAGAGCATTTTGCTATATAACAGATGCAATATCTGCAATAGTAATTATTATGGAAAAAGGAAAAGAATGTGAAGCATACAATATTTCTAATGAAACAGAAGAAATAACAATAAAGAATCTAGCGGAATTATTAGCAAAAAAGTATAATACAAATGTAAAACATGAAATAGAAGAAAACAAGGGAGCATATACAAATTTTAAAAGAGTTGGATTAGACAATAGTAAATTAGAACAATTAGGATGGAAACCTGTGGTTTCATTAATGAATGGAATTGATAGAACAATTAAAAGTTTCATAGAATTTAAATGAAATATATGTAATCAAATAATAAATGATAAAGGTAAAAGTAAATGAAGAAAGGAGTGTATGTTGTATTTTAGTTATTAAATATATCATACGAAAAGAAAATGGATGTAGTTTTAAATAATAAAGAAAATAGTAACGAAAGAAAAGAAAGAATATATTATTTTGATAATTGTAAATTTATATTAATTCTTCTAGTCGTATTAGCACATGCAATTTCGCCACTAAAATCAAAATATGACTTTTTATATAATATATGGTACATAATAAATATGTTTCATATGCCGGCTCTAATTTTTATATCTGGATATTTTTCAAAAAAATATATAGAAAAGTGCAATCAAAAAATTGATATTCAGAAGCCATTTACATATTTTTTACTTTATGCGGCTTGCCAAATTTCTGTATCATTATTTGAAATTTTTGTATTAAAGCAAGATATCAAAATAAGTTTTCACGCTGCAAGATCTTCATTATGGTTTTTACAAGGATTAATGATATATTATATTGTTTTGCCTTACGTGGTAAGAATCAATAAGAAGTTAGTAATAATTTTTTCTTTTGTTTTTGGTATATTAATAGGATATGATGAAGCGAGTGGAACATTTTTAAATATAATGAGAGGATTTGTCCATTTCCCATTTTTTATAATTGGATATTATTTAAATAGTAATTTTTTTGCTTTGCTTAGAAAAAATAGGATAAGAATTCCTTTAATAATAACAAGTATCTTGTTTATTATATTAATTTGCAATATAAAAATATTGCCAGAAAGAATAATAGTTTGTAGTTATAATTATTATAATTTAAAGAATATGGAATTACCGATTTATCTAGCTTGGCTTTATAGAATAGGATTTTATATTTTTGCAATAATATTTGGGCTTACATTGATGTCATTAATTCCTACACAGAAAAATATTTTTAGTATATTAGGGACAAGAACATTACAGGTGTATATATTACATAGATTCTTATATTTAGCAGAATTAGAATATAACTGGGAACAATATTTTGATTCTCCTAAACGAGCAATATTATTGATGGGAATTGCTGTAATATTAACTATTATATTATCTCAAAAAATATTTTCATATCCATTCACATTTATACAAAAAATAAAAATAAATAAGTTATTAAAAAAAGAAGAGGAGAATGCATAGAAAATGAAAGAATTAACAAAGCAAGATATTGATGTGATTCTATACTTAGACAATGTTAGTGATACTGAAAAATTTATAGAAGCCTTAGAAGAAAAAACAGATTATAACATAATAGTAGTAGATATTATATGTAACGAGGAAACTAAAAAATTATCAAATAGATATAGTGGGAATAATATAATATTTTTAGAATTAAAAGATGCTAATAAATGTAGAGCATATAATGAAGCTTTAAAAATATGCAAAAGTAATTATGTAACATTTACTATACCTAATATATCCTATGTAGGGGAAGCATTTAATCAAGTAATTGAAGTAATTAGAGAAAATTGTGATAATTCAATAATTACATTAACTCCTACTTATAATAATAAAAGATATGTTGCATTTAAGAATTTAGACAAGAATAAACAAACTTTAATAGATTTGAAATCACATAGCCAAGCGTTTATATTATATATTTATGGGTATTTCTTTAAAAGAGATTTTATATCTAAATTTAAATTTGATGAAAACTTATCTTGTGATGGTACTATAAAATTCCTTTTAGAAGTATTATCTATAGAACAGAAGTATTTACTTTTAAAAAGTACCTATAAATATAATTTGCCTATTGAATCTGAATATTATTCTTTTAAAGAACAATTTTTTAAAGAATGGTATGTAAATTCGATGAAAGAATTTATATGTTCGTTTACGCAAAAGGACTCACCTTTATTTGTAAAATATGCAATTGCTTATATTATTCAATGTAGATTTGCTTGTAATATAGATGGAAGAGACAAGGCAATTTTAAGTCAAGAGGAGAAAAATGATTTTTTTAAAGATACATCTCTAGCACTAAAAAATATAGATGATTATATAATATGCAATAATAAGATTAGTGGAAGAAAAACAATTCCTAAATATTTAACTTTAAACTTATTAAGATTAAAATATGAAAATCAAAATCTATTTCCTAAAATAGTAACCTCTGGTGGAAACATGATAGCATATATAAATGATGCAATTGTAGAAAATTTAGAAAATGAAAAATTAGAAATACAAGTAATATATTTTGATGGAAATAATTTGACGATGGATGGAATTTTTAGGGGAGCATATTTATTTAATAATGATTTAGAAATTGTTTGCCGAATAAATGAAAATGAATATAAAATTAGAAGGACAGATACATATTCTATAAATAAGGTGTTTAATATTGCTACAAGAAAAAGTTATACTTTTCATTTTTCAATACCTTCTGAATCTTTAAATCATAATGACAGAATTAGTTTTTACGTAAAGTATAATAATAACTATTATCCTTTGAAAATTGTTTTTAAGAGAGCACAATCAAAATTAAGTTCTGAGTTTAAAAATAGTTACTGGAGATTTGATAATAAAATACTTTTCTATAGTGAAAAAGAAATAGCATTTAGAGTTCAAAAAAGCAGAAAAAAAAGGTTACTAAAAAAGGAAATTTCTTTACTGAAAGAATTTATAAAGAAAGGTAATAAAAGTATAAAATGGAAAAATATATTTTTAAGATTAGTCTATTGGATTTCTAAACCATTTTTTAGAAAAAAAATATGGATTACAAGTGATAAAATCTTTAAAGCTGGAGATAATGGAGAATATATGTATAATTATATAAAGAAAATAAACCCAAAAGATATAAAAATATATTATATAATAAATAAAAACTCATGTGATTATAAAAGATTAAAGAAAAAATATGATACTATTTTAACCTTTAATTCATTTAAAGCAAAGCTAGTTTCTTTACATTCAAATATGATTTTAGCTACTCACGTTGATGTAATGAATTGTTGTGGATTTGATAAAAATAATCAACAATACTTTAAAAATTTATTTAATCCTAAAATTGCTTGTATAGCACATGGCTTGACAATACAGAAAATAGCACAATACCAGAATAGAGTTTTTGACAATACAACATTATATTTCTTTGCCTCTAAGTACGAAATTGAAAATGTGAAACATCCTGAATACGACTATTATGATGAAGACATACTAAAATTAACTGGCCATGCTAGATATGATGGACTAATAAATAATGAGCAAAAACAGATTCTTATTACACCTACTTGGAGAAAAGGAACAACTGTAGGAAGTACAATAAAAGGTTCAAGCTATACTCATAGTGATACTTTTAAAGGAAGTGCATATTTTAATATTTATAACCAATTAATAAATGATAAAAATTTAATAGAGTGTGCAAGAAGAAATGGATATAAAATTATATATTTACTACATCCAGCAATGAGTTCTCAAATAGATGATTTTGATAAAAATGATTATGTAGAAATAATTGCGGCAACAAGCAACATGAGTTATGAGAAAATATTGACTGAATCAAGTATCATGATAACAGATTATTCTGGAGTTCAATTTGATTTTGCATATATGAAAAAGCCAATTATATATTATCATCCAACTGAATTACCTGCTCAGTATGAAGAAGGAGGATTAAAATATGATACAATGGGATTTGGACCAATATGTAAAGAAAATGATGAAGTAGTTAGTGAAATATGTAAATACATAAATAAAAATTGCAAAATGGAAGAAATATATCAAAAACGAGTAGATGACTTTTTTGAATATAATGATCATAATAATTGTAAAAGAACTTACGAAGAATTAATTAAATATAAATAGTTTATAAAAATCTGGTGTATAAAAATGGAGGATCCTAATTTGAAAATCAGAAAAATAATTAAAAACATTAATAAATCATATATAGCAAAATTATCTTATGTTAAAGATTATGAGGAGCTATCTATAGAAAATAATGTAATATTCTTAGAGGCTCAAAATGCAAGAAATATTTTTGGCAATATATTTTATATTGCACAAGAATTAAATAACAATGATGAATATAAAAGTTTTAAAATATATTTGTCTATTAATAAGAAATCATTAAATAGTGCAAGAAAATTCTTAGAGAACCAAGGATTAAATAATATTGTGCTTATAAAAGAAAAGTCAAAAGAGTATTATAAATTACTAGCTACAGCGAAGTATTTAATAACAGATACATCATTTAATCCATGTTTTATAAAAAAAGAAGGACAAGTTATATTTAATACTTGGCATGGAACACCATTAAAAACACTTGGAAAAAAAGTAAACAATGATTTTCATGATTTAGGAAACATACAAAAGAACTTTATTATTGCTGACTATTTACTATATCCAAATGAATACATGATGGAACATATGATAGAAGATTATATGATTCAAAATTTAAGTAATGCAAAAATTATTTTAGAAGGATATCCTAGAAATAGTGTGTTTTTTGATGAAGAATTAAAAAATAAAATTAGAAAAGAACAAAATATGGAAGGTAAAGAAATATTTATGTATATGCCAACTTGGAGAGGCAGTGTTTCTAAAATCGAATCAAAAGAGCAAGAAGAACAATTACAAAAATATTTAGAAGAAATTGATAAGAATTTAAAAGATAATCAAGAATTCTTTGTAAATCTTCATCCATTTGTTAGTAATAGCATAAATTATAAAAAATTAAAAAAGATAAAAAAATTTCCAAAAGATTATGAAACATATCAATTTTTATCTATTGCTGATTGCTTAATAACAGATTATTCTAGCGTATTTTTCGATTTTGAAAATACCAAAAAGAAAATAATATTATTTGCGTATGATGAAGAGGAATACTTGCAAGACAGAGGATTATATATATCTTTTTCAGAACTTCCTTTTACAAAGGTAGATAATGTAGCTGATTTATTAACAGAAATGAATAAGGAAAAAAATTATGATGATAAAGAATTTTTAGAAAAATATTGTAAATATGATGAAAAAGATGCAACTAAAAAATTATGTGAAAAGGTTATTTTGAATAAAGAAACTCAATTAGAATATAGAAAAATTGTAAGAAATAATAAAGAGAATGTTCTGATTTTTGCAGGTAATTTAGGTGCAAATGGAATAACAAGGTCTTTAATTAATTTGCTAAATCACATAGATACAGAAAAAAGAAATTATTTTATAACTTACGATACTCGAAGAATAAGAAATCATAAAGGTGTTCTAAGAGAAATACCAGATAATGTGGGATATATTCCAATAAAAGGCAAGATGAATTTGGATTTTAAAAAGAAATTATTCTTATTTTTGTACAATAATAAATTAAAAAATGATAACAATTTTATTGAAGAACTAAAAGACGATTTAAAAAGAGATATAAAAAGAATATATCCAAATTGTGATTTCGCTCATGTTATCCAATTCAATGGTTATGATAAAAAAAGAATTTTAATGTATAGTGAATTTACTTGTAACAAAATTATTTATGCTCATAATGATATGTATAAAGAGGCCACAGTTAAGAAAAATGCTAGCTTAGATGTTTTAAAATATGCATATAATCATTATAACAAAGTTGCATTAGTAACAGAAGACTTAAGGGAGCCAATATCGAAAATTGCAGATATAAATAATAAGTGTCATATTGTTCATAATATTATAAATTATCAACATGTTTTAGATAAATCAAAATTGGAAATTGAATTTGATGAAAACACAGAAAGTACTGTGGATTTAGAAGAATTAAAACAAATATTAAATAATAAAAACAAAAAATTTATTACAATAGGTAGATTTTCTAAAGAAAAAGGTCATGAAAGACTTATAGATGCATTTAAGAAATTATATGACAAAGATAATTCAATTTACCTAATAATAATTGGTGGCTATGGCAAAGAATATGAGAATATATTAAAAAAAGTTAAAAAAACAAATTGCAAAAATAATATAATTGTTATAAAATATGTAAGTAATCCATATGCAATATTAAATAAATGTGATTATTTCATATTACCTTCTTTTTATGAGGGGTTTGGATTAGTTATTGCAGAAGCGGATATATTAGGCAAACCTGTGGTTTCAACTAATATTGTTGGCCCTACTACATTTATGAAAAAATATGGAGGCACATTAGTAGAAAATTCAGAAGAGGGAGTATATGAAGGGCTAAAATTATTATATGAGAACAAAGTTAAACCAATGAATGTTGATTTTGAAGAATATAATAAAGAAGCAATAAAAGAATTTGAAGATTTATTAAAGTAAATGATATATAATTGGGAGGAATTAGTATGAAAAGAATTTTAACTTATGGAACTTTTGATTTATTACATTTTGGGCACATTAGATTACTACAAAGAGCAAAAGCTTTAGGAGATTATTTGATTGTAGCATTATCAACAGATGAATTTAATGAAAGTAAAGGAAAAAAAGCTTATCACAATTATGAAACAAGAAAGAAAATGTTAGAGGCAATAAGATATGTAGATTTAGTTATACCAGAAGAATGCTGGGAACAAAAAATATCAGACGTACAAAAATATGATGTAGATATAGTTGTCATGGGAAGCGACTGGGCAGGAAGTGATAAATTCGATTATTTAAAGGATTATTGCGAAGTAGTATATTTAGATAGAACTGAAGGAATATCAACAACCAAAATAAAAAGAGATTTAGGATTACAAGAGCCAATAAATGGTGTAAATCAAATTCCAGAAACGAAACAAGAAAGAGATCAAGAAAAGGAAAGAGAAAAAAGTAAAAAATAAAAAAGGAGATAAGTGTATGCACACTATAGTAGAAATAATAAAAGACCATATACAATATAGACAGCAAATATTTAAGCTTGCAAAAGCAGACTTAGTAAAGACTTATCGTGGAGCTGCACTAGGATGGGCATGGGCTATTATAAAGCCAGCTGTTACTATATTTGTATATTGGTTTACATTTCAAATAGGATTAAGAGGAAGTAGTGAAGTAGAAGGTTTCCCATTCTTCTTATGGCTTATTTCAGGTGTAATTCCATGGTTTTATATGAGCGATATGATAACAGGCGGAACAGAATGTATAAGAAAATATAGTTATTTGGTTACAAAAATGAAATTCCCAATATCAACAATTCCTACATTTTTTAGCATATCTAAATTTATGGTACATCTAGCCTTGTTAGCAATAATGATTATAATTTTTATTGCGATGGGATATCCACCAGATATATATCTATTACAATTGCCAATTTACATGTTACTAAGTTTTCTATTTTTTACTGTGTTTTCTTTATTTTCTTCATTACTTGCTTGTATGAGTAAAGACTTCTCAAATTTGGTTAAATCATTGGTAACAGCCGTATTTTGGCTATCAGGAATAATTTGGAATATAAACACTTTAAAAGATATACCATGGCTAAGAGCATTATTAAAAATAAATCCAGTAACATATTTAGTAGAAGGTTACAGAAATTGTTTTATACATAAAACTTGGATTTGGGAAAGTCCTAAAACTTTAATTGCCTTTTTAGTAATATTATTAGTGCTAACTATTGCTTCTATATGGGTATATAGAAAATTAAGAAAAGAAATTCCAGATGTATTAAATTAGGAAAGGAAAGATTTTTTATGGGAGATAGAGATATTGTAATTAGATTTGACCATGTTACAAAAATGTACAAGCTTTTCAAAAATGATAAAAGAAGACTATTGCATACATTTTTTAGGAATATAAAATATAAAGAAAAGAAAGCAGTAAACGATGTCTCTTTTGAAGTAGAAAGAGGAGAAGCTGTTGCTCTATTTGGAAAAAATGGTGCTGGAAAATCTACCATCTTAAAAATGATAACAGGAGTTGCTTTTCCTACAAGTGGAACAATAACCGTAAATGGTAGAGTTAGTGCATTACTTGAACTTACTTCTGGATTTGACCCAGAGTTTACAGGTAGAGAAAATATATATTTAAAAGGACAACTTCTTGGATTAAAAGATACAGAAATTCGTGAACTAGAGCAAGAAATAATAGACTTTGCAGAAATAGCAGAATATATAGACCAACCAGTAAGAACATATTCAAGTGGTATGAAAGCAAGATTAGGTTTTTCCATAAATGTAAATATAAGACCAGAAATACTAATAGTAGATGAAGCATTAAGCGTTGGAGATGAAGAATTTAAGAATAAATGTACTAAAAAAGTAAATGAAATTGTAAATAAAGATGAAGTCACACTACTTTTTGTAACACACTCTACTGCTATGGCAAAAGAATTTTGCTCAAGAGGAATTGTTATGGAAAGTGGCAAAAAAACTTTTGATGGTAATATAGATGATGCTATAGAAAAGTATAAAAAAACAGTAAAAAAATAAATTGGACAAAAGGGACGAACCTTTTTGTCCAATTTTCAACTTTAGATAAAGTAAAACATTTTTTATTTCTCCAACTTATGATATACTTTTTTGCCTTTTCTTAAAATAGCATATCCACCTTTAAAATCATTATCAGATAAAACATAGTTTACATCTGTAATTTTTTCATCATTTAAAGTAATACCACCCTGTGTAATAAGTGTTCTTGCTTGTCCTTTTGAAGGAGCCATACCAGCTATAATAATTGCATCCAAAATAGAAATATTTGCTTCTACTTTAGAAGTTGGCATATTTTCTAAAGAGCCTTGTCCTTCAAATAAAGCTTTAGCAGCTTCTTCAGCTTTTTTTGCTTCTTCTTCACCATGAATTAGTTTAGTTATCTCAAATGCAGCTATCTTTTTAGCTTCATTTATTTGTTCATCTTTTAAACTAGATAATCTGTTTACTTCGTCCATTGGCAAGAAAGTTAAAAGTGATAAAACAGTTTTTACATCTGCGTCGTCAATATTTCTCCAGTATTGATAAAACTCATAAGGAGAAGTTTTATTAGCATCTAGCCATAATGCTCCTTTTTCTGTTTTTCCCATTTTCTTACCTTCTTTTGTAGTAAGAAGTTTAAATGTTAGACCATAAGAATCAGAGTGTCCAATTCTTCTTATTAAATCAACTCCACCTAAAATATTTGACCATTGGTCATTTCCACCCATTTGCAATTTGCATCCATATGTATTGTATAGATGTAAAAAGTCATAAGATTGCATTAGCATATATCCAAGCTCAAAAAATGTTAATCCTCTTTCCATTCTTTGCTTATAGCACTCTGCTGCAAGCATTTTATTTACAGAAAATAGTGAACCAATATCTCTCATAAATTCAACAAAGTTTAAATTTAAAAGCCAATCTGCATTATTTACAATAATTGCTCCATTATCTCCTTCAAAACTTATAAATTTAGAAAGTTGATTTTTAAAACACTCTACATTATGATTTATTTCTTCTCTAGACATCATTCTTCTCATATCTGTTTTTCCAGATGGGTCACCTATTGTAGCAGTACCACCACCAATTAAAATAATTGGTTTGTGACCAGCTTTTTGCATTTGTGCAGCTACCATCATAGAAACAAAATGGCCAACATGTAAGCTATCTGCAGTTGGATCAAAACCTATATAAAAAGGAATAGAACTATTATCTAATACATCTTTTAGTTCTTCATGAGTTACTTGCTCAATATAGCCCCTTTCCATTAGTTCTTCAAATATTTTTGACATAATAACCCTCCATTCGAGCTAATAACTATAGCTCTGCATATTTTATTAAAGACTAATTTTACTAAATCAATAACTATTCTATCACAAAATTATAGCTATTTTCAATGTTTTTTATAAAATAATATATTATATAGTGTTAGAATCTAAATTTCTTCAAAACCATTATCTAGTAACGAATAATGACGTAATTTTCTACACAAATACTGTAAGAAGAAAAGTTTTCTACATGTGCGTTTTACTTCACAAATACGCACGGCCCAAGGAGACTTAACCTTGTTGTATAGCAAAAATCTGCGATTTTTCTTATACAATAAAAAAGAACCCCCTCGCCAAAGCTGGCGAGGGGGAAAGAGATTACTTATTGGAAAGGATGTTCATCGTATTGGCAATAGACAATGCATGAACAGAGTCAATGCCAATAAACTTCCCTTCTCTAAAATTTTCCTCGTAATTTGCTTGTCTTCCGAGACGGTAAAATACTTCCATCTCAGAAATCAAATACGTATTCTTCGCAAGCTCCATGGAATCTTTGCTCTTGTTACCGGTTAAATACCCGAACACAATAAAGTGCTCTACGGTATCTTCCTTGCGAAGAGTGCAAGAGGGAACAATGGGAAAACTCCTCTCAACTTCAAAATTGAGATGGGTGATTTCCTCAATAAGCCTTTCGGCAGCTTCGGGAACAGAGTCCTCAGAATCGCAGAGAAGCTTATTGGGAAGATTGTATACTTCGAGCTCATTTTCTTCTCCCGACTCACTGGTGGTATGGATTGTTTCCAAGACAACAGGAAGCCACTTCGTCCGGTCCACTTCATAGATAGCTATCACGGACACCCGCTTTTGCCTTTTCATAATAATCTCCTTTCGTACTATACCATTGTGGGTATCGAACGCCTTTATTATACTACTATTAACATAAAAAATCAATAGAATTGTAAAAATTAAAACAAGGCATTTATCTAAAAAATAAGAATGAACGGTAATATTCTAACTTTATTAAATATAGATTGTATAATAAAATAAAAACAACCCCCTTCACTAGAAACTAGTTAAGGGGGAAGGAGATTACTCTTCTACAAACCTGTAAAGGCGAAGAGCATCACTACTCAGACCACCAAGGTCCAAGCCATCCATAAATGGATTGTTGTACTTTATTTGGCGCTTCAGCCTGTAATAGGCTTCTTTGAGGTTTACAAACCGTACCTCATTGCTAGGAGTATTGAGAAAAGTTTGTACTCTTCCAAACACTACCTGCATGTTGGCATCAGTTCTCGGATCCATCTGATTCAGTCCTTGAGTAAGCAAAACGGCATCTTCAAGATTCAGATTAGTCTGCTTTTTGACTAATCCTTCAGCCACTTGCAGAACGTGTTCACGAATATTAAATGCCCTAAAAGGCACCTCGTAGAACCATTTGCCAATAGCAGGCTGGAAAGTAGGAAGGATCACGAGTTCGTTATGCTCGTTAAGAACGATGACCGACACTATCGGATTAGTTTGAATTATTTCAGCATTAATCCGAGTCTTGTCATTTGCAGTATAGGTAAGATGCCTGATTGAAAAATCAGACATTTGTGCCAAATCCTGCGCCAAGGTTAACTTGTAGTCTTTCATATACGCAATATCTCCTTTTTTAGTATTTGACCAATTGGGCCGTAGAACAATTATACAACTTTCTAAAGAAAAAAGCAATACATTATGTAAAATCTACTTCGCAACATATAAAATCCCCCTGCCACAGAGTGACAGGGGGGAAGGAAATTATATTCTATTGATACATCTATGTGCCATCAAGGCATTGATAGAGTTAGGCTCGATAAAAGAGCCATCTTCAAAAAAAGAACCATTGGTCATCTGCATAAGTGAATTGTAATATACGAGATTTTCGTACTGCCATGCACCTTTAAGTTCAGCATTATCATCAACTTTGCCAATGACAACGTTAAACCAAGAGGCACTACTACTGTCGGGACAATAGCGAATCATTGATATTACTGCAAGAGAAGCCCCCTCTTGCTCAAAGAATACGCGTCTTGCACATTCTTCAACAGTTTCACCTTTCTGGCAAATTCCAGAAGGAAGTTGCCAAAGCCAATTTTGCCGATAAATGAAAATCTGCCCATACTTATTATAGGCAATGACCATTACTAGCCGTTCTTTCATTGTAATAATCTCCTTTCAAATAATTGACCTAAAAATTGGTCGTGTTCATATTATATAACCATTTTATGTAAAAAGCAAGCAGTTATGTTAAATTTGCGCATTCTTATTGCAAAAAAGCTACAATTCACAGCCTATTTTTTAGAGAAGAAGAAGGTATTTTTTATTGTTATTGGAATGCTTAAGGTGGGGACCGACAAGTTTACAAACTGTTAAATTGAGCACTAGCGAAAATTTATACAGTTTGTACGCAGTTGGGGGCTGGAAATAACAATAAAAAATACCTTCTTCTTCTCGGTATTAATCTGGCTATGAATTGTAATATAGAGAACAAGCACAAATAATCAAACTATTGTTGACAAAAATTAGTAAAATCAATATAATTATGGAAGAGAAAAAGAGGAGAAAAGTATGAGCGACAAAAAGAAATTTATAAGAAACTTTAGCATAATAGCACATATAGACCACGGTAAATCAACATTAGCAGACAGACTTATTGAAATGACAGGAGTGCTTTCAAGCCGTGAAATGGAAAGCCAAGTATTAGACAATATGGACATCGAAAGAGAAAGAGGAATAACAATTAAGTCTCAGGCTGTTAAAATGATATATAAAGCTAAAGATGGAAATGAATACGAACTTAATTTAATAGACACACCAGGGCACGTAGACTTTAATTATGAAGTATCTAGAAGTTTGGCAGCATGTGATGGAGCAGTTTTAGTTGTAGATAGCACACAAGGTGTGGAAGCGCAAACACTTGCAAATGTTTATTTAGCAATAGATAATAACCTGGAAATTTTACCAGTTATAAACAAAGTAGATTTGCCAAATGCAAGACCAGATGAAGTAAAAAAAGAAATTGAAGATATAATAGGAATTCCAGCACAGGATGCACCTTGCATATCTGCTAAAACAGGGTTAAATGTGGATGAAGTATTAGAAAGAATTGTAACAGACCTTCCAGCTCCAACAGGAGACGAAAATGCACCATTAAAATGCTTAATATTTGACTCTATATATAATGATTACAAAGGAGCTATTGCTTATGTTAGAGTAAAAGATGGAACTGTTAAAGTTGGAGACGAAATATTGCTAATGTCAAACAACAAAATCTTTACAGTAACAGAAGTGGGATATTTTGAACCAGGAAGTTATTCTCCTTCCGACAAACTAGAAGCGGGAGAAGTTGGATATATTGCAGCAAGCATAAAAAGTTTATCAGACATTAGAGTCGGAGATACTATTACTTTAAAGGAAAATAAAGCAAAGGAAGCCTTATCTGGATATAAAAAAGTAAATCCAATGGTTTATTGTGGAATTTATCCTGTAGATGGAAGTGACTATGAAAATTTAAAAGTAGCATTAGAAAAATTACAACTAAATGATGCAGCTTTAGAGTATGAACCAGAATCTTCAGGAGCATTAGGTTTTGGATTTAGGTGTGGATTTTTAGGTTTACTTCACTTAGAGATAATTGAGGAAAGATTAGATAGAGAATTTGATTTAAGTCTAATTACAACATCACCATCAGTTATATATAAAGTACACAAAACAGATGGTGAAATAATTGAACTATATAATCCATCAGATTTGCCACCAACAAGCGAAATATCATATATGGAAGAACCAATGGTACAGGCAGAGATTTTGACACCAAAGGAGTTTGTTGGAAATATAATGGAAATTTGTCAAAATAGACGTGGAATCTATGTAGATATGAAATATTTAGATGAAAATAGAGTAACTCTAATATATGAACTTCCATTAAATGAAATAATATATGACTTTTTTGATCAACTAAAATCTAGAACCAAAGGATATGCTTCATTTGACTATGAATTTAAAGAATATAAACGTTCTGATTTAGTTAAACTAGATATACATGTAAATGGTGAGGTAGTAGATGCCCTTTCGTTTATAGTGCATAAGGACAACAGCTATGAACGTGGAAGAAAAATGGTAGAAAAATTAAAACAAGTAATTCCAAGGCAGTTATTCGTAATTCCTATTCAAGCTGTTATTGGAGGCAAAGTTATTGCAAGAGAGACTATATCTGCATTAAGAAAAGACGTTTTAGCAAAATGTTATGGTGGAGATATTACAAGAAAGAAAAAATTGCTAGAAAAACAAAAACGTGGTAAAAAGAAAATGAGACAAATAGGAAATGTGGAAATTCCACAGGAGGCTTTTCTTAGTGTTCTTAAGCTTGACGAAGAATAGGGCACAAGTGAAAGATAATTGCTAAGAGAAGAAAGATAACAGAGAAATATCTTGTGTTGTTAAAATTTAGAAAAAGAAGGTAAACCATGAAAAGAATAGTATTATGTGGCAGTATGAAATTAAAAGAAAAAATATTTGAAGTAGAAGAATATTTAAAAAATAAAGGATATGAAGTAGTTACACCGAAAGAATTTAGATTGGAAATGACAAAAGG
The DNA here is from genome assembly GCA_944392445.1 of uncultured Clostridia bacterium. Classification (GTDB taxonomy): domain Bacteria; phylum Bacillota; class Clostridia; order TANB77; family CAG-508; genus CALXVA01. Next base: position 2,031 of record CALXWT010000004.1, on the reverse strand, counting down.
AGATGCTACTAAATTACATTTTGATGAAATTACAAATGAAAAAACAGATATAGTTTTAGCGGTTAATGTAACAAAAAATGGAATAAAAAATTATATAGGACCAAATACATTTGCAGAAATAGCAATGGCATTTTATTTTAACAAAAAGATTTATTTATTAAATGATATTTACGAGCCATATAGAGACGAGTTAGAAGGCTGGAAAGCTATTGCATTAAAAGGCAATTTAGAAGATATAAAATAAAGGTTTATAGATAAAACCTTAAAAATCTAAATATTACAATCAAGGAATAAAAAAATGGAGAAAAATAAAAGAAATTTTTCAGAAAATGAATTTAATGACCAAGTAGAGGGCAGAAATGCTGTTCTTGAACTTTTAGAATCTGGCAGAGATATAAATAAAATATATGTATCAGAAGGCGAAAAACATGGTTCAATTAATAAAATAATAGCCATTGCAAGAGAAAGAAAAATAATTATAAATGAAATAAGCAAGGTCAAACTAAATCAAATGGCACAAACAGAGAATAATCAAGGAGTAATAGCAATTGTACCACCATTTGACTATTGTGATGTAGACGATATTTTACAAATAGCAAAAGATAGGAATGAGAAGCCTTTTATTTTAATTTTAGACGGAATAGAAGATCCACATAATTTGGGTTCTATTATAAGAACTGCAGAAACAGCGGGTGTTCATGGCATAATAATACCAAAAAGAAGAGCTTGCCGGAGTAAACAGTACTGTAGCTAAAGTATCAGCAGGAGCAGTAGAATACATGAAAATAGCAAGAGTAAATAATCTAAATGATACAATAAATTATTTGAAAGAAAATGATGTATGGATATGTGGAACAGAAATGAATACTGATAAGTATTATTATGACGAAGATTATACAGGAGGAATTGGAATAGTAATTGGAAGCGAAGGTTTTGGAATGAGTAGATTAGTAAAAGAAAATTGCGACTTCTTAGTAAAAATACCTATGAAAGGAAAAATAACATCATTAAATGCATCTGTATCTGCCGGAATAATTATGTATGAGGTTGTGAAACAAAGAAAATAAGGTTAGTATTTTATAAATATTACAAAGGAGAAATTATTATGAATAATTCTAGAAAAAGCCTAAAAATAGCTATACCCGTTCCAATTTTAATTTTAGTTGTAATAGCTATAATAATTGCAATAATATTTTGGTTTTTAAACTCAAGCGAGTCTAATGAAGAGTTGTTTTGGAAATACTTTGCACAAGCAAGTGATGTTACACAAACTATACTGAACGACAAAATAAAAGTTCAAGAAAGTTTTAAAGAAACAAATTCGTATACATCTAATGGAAATGTAGCAGTTGTGTTAACTCAAGGAGAAGTCAGCTCAAAAAGATTTAATGTCTCGACTAGTGCAAGGCATGATGTAAATACAAATAGGACATACTCAGATATTACATTAAAAAATGGAGAGTTAGACGTTTTTAAAGTGGCCTATGCAAGAAATGGGGATATATACGGTATAAAATGCGATGAAATTTTTGATGGCTATGTAGGAATACAAAACTTTAATTTAACAGCACTTGGAGCTAGTTATGGTATAGACAACGTACCAGATACTATAGACAAAAATAATTATATTAACCTGTTTGAACTAACCGATGCTCAAAAACAGCATCTAGCAGACATATATTTACCTATAATAATGCAACATATAACTTCGGAATCATACCAAAAAACAGAAGAAACTATAGAAATAAACGGAACAAGCTACAATACAAATGTATATAAAATAGAATTAACAAGTGATAACGTATATTCAATATTAGTAGATTGCATAAATGCATTAAAAACAGATACAGAGATTTTAATGTTAGTAAGTGACAAATTATCAAAATTAGGATTAGGTACCGAATATACAGATACAGCAAACTTGTCACAAAAGCTTGATGAATTAGTTGGGCAATTACAAATTCAGGACAATCTGATTATAACTGTATATGAAAATGACGAAACTAACATTAGAACAAATATAGTTTTTGG
>CALXWT010000003.1 GCA_944392445.1 uncultured Clostridia bacterium | reverse complement strand
AAATGCGAAACAACCTTTTGAAATAAAAGCTAGCAAAGTCCAAGTGGTAAATCTAGCAGATTTAAATTACCCACTTCAAAAGAAAAAACATTCTTTTGAATACTTAAGAACTATTGCTCACTTGCGTCCAAGAACAAATACATTTAATGCCGTATTTAGAGTAAGGTCTGTACTTTCTTATGCAATACACAAATTCTTTCAAGAAAAAGGATTTGTATATGTTCATGCTCCAATAATTACAGGTAGTGACTGTGAGGGTGCCGGAGAAATGTTTAGAGTTACTTCATTAGATATGGACAACCTACCTAAAGCAGAAGATGGAAGTGTAGATTTTTCTCAAGACTTTTTTGGAAAATCTTCTCATTTGACAGTTAGTGGACAACTTGATGTAGAAACTTTTGCACATGCATTTAGAAATGTATATACATTTGGACCTACATTTAGAGCTGAAAACTCAAATACTGTAAAGCATGCTGCAGAATTTTGGATGATAGAACCTGAAATATGCTTTGCAGATTTAAAAGATGCAATGGATTTAGCAGAAGAAATGATTAAGTACATTATTACTTATGTTAGAGAAAATGCTCCTGAGGAAATGGAATTCTTTAATAAATTTATTGATACAGGATTATTTGAAAAATTAGATAATGTAGTAAATTCTGATTTTGGAAGAATTACATATACTGATGCAATTAAAGAACTAGAAAAAGTAAACGATAAATTTGAGTTTCCTGTTCACTGGGGAACTGATATTCAAACAGAGCATGAAAGGTATTTAAGTGAAGTTGTATTTAAGCGCCCTGTATTTGTTACAGATTATCCAACTGAGATTAAAGCCTTTTATATGAAACAAAATCCAGACGGAAAAACAGTTGCAGCAGCTGATTTACTTGTTTCTGGAATCGGAGAAATAATTGGTGGTAGCCAAAGAGAAGATGACTTTGAAAAACTATCTAAGAGAATGAAAGAATTAAATTTATCAGAAGAAGATTATTGGTGGTACCTAGACTTACGTAAATATGGTAGTTGTCCACATTCAGGTTTTGGTTTAGGATTTGAAAGAATGATGATGTATTTAACAGGTATTCAAAATATTAGAGATGTACTACCTTTCCCAAGGACACCAAAGAATTGCGAATTCTAATGTTAAAAATTTGATATATATATATATAATTTATAGTATGGGGCAGATATTTTCTGCTCCATTACTTTTTTTGTTTGACATAATACGATTAACAGAGTATATTTTTTATGTATTTATAAAAGACAGAAAAGGAGTACATTATGAAAAACGTAACATTCATCTCTTGCCGTGAAACCCCTGAAGGTTACCTATTGCGGGAAACTAGCACTGGTGTAGTCCTCGAAAAGTACCACACTACTAAACAGGACGGTACTAGGTCTTGGCAGGTTAAGGAATTCCTTAACAAGGTCATTTGGCGTGACCTCACTGAGATCATTGATTTGACCAGGAAGCTGATTGGGAACGACTGCCCACTCTACGTAGATAACGACTCTGTCGCCATTACGCAGAGAATGCAGATGTACTTGGAGAAAGATGAGGATATCATCCTCTTCAGGACATTGTATAACGGCTAACTCTGTCTTGGCAGGTGCAGGTTTCTGCGCCTGCCTTCTTTTATATCCGTTTTCTATCTATAAAGCTAAATTCACATCAAATAAAATTTGTCTAAAAGCCCTGTAATTTGCCTTTTTCCCCTTTTAGTAGTATAATATATGTATGCTATATTTTTATAGTTGTAACGTGAACAGAAACAACAAACAAGGAAACGAGGTAAAACAAAATGAGTGAAACTTACAAAATTGAGCTACCCTTGTATCGTGACGTTCCTCGGAGTTTTCGGAGTTTCATCTCCGAACTCTCCAAATCCGATGTAGAGCTCTGCAACTTGGCCAATTACATGGTCAAGTTTGAAACCACCACAAAAGGTGAAGAACGTTTGACGTTCTATCCGTTTCTCAGCACGGCTGACGAAAAGCTAAAAAAGGCATCAATACCTGTCAGAATGTTATGTAACAACTTGAAACTTCCTACTGTTAGGGAGAGAAAGCAAATCAGCCTGTTCGCGACGAAATTCAACATGCTCTCATCAGTGGTGGGAGCTCGAAGAAGCCGGAAGTGCATCTTCCGAATCGGAATTACCGAAATCACCCTCGAAAATGAGGGGAAGTACCCAAAGGCGAAAGCCATATTAACCGTCATTTTTGAGACAAAGGTATTGGCCTTGTCTATGGCTGTCGACAACCTGTTTAAGGTCCTCAGCTGAATCTCTGTTCACCCGGTAGCTTATTAGTTTAAGCGCCCGAAAAACCACCATACTTTCATAGTATGGTGGCTCTAATTTTTATATTTATTATTCTGCTGAATTGTTTTCAGCTTCAGGAGCTTCATAAGCTTCTAATATAGCTTTTTGAATTTTCTCTCTTGTCTCTGGATTTATTGGATGAGCTATATCTTTGAATTCTCCGTTTGGAGTTTTTCTGCTAGGCATAGCTATAAATAATCCATCTTGGCTCTCGATAACTTTTATGTCGTGTACAACGAACTCATTATCGAATGTTACAGAAGCAACAGCTTTCATTCTGTTCTCTGAATTTACTTTTCTTAAACGTACATCTGTTATTTGCATATTGCGCACCTCTTTCTTAAAGTTTTAAAAATATTTGTACATTAGTTGTCATTTGTGACTATTTTCTATGTACTACTATATTATTCTCCAAAAACATTTTTTTTCCTTCTATTTTTTATATTTTTCTACAAATTATTTATTTCACAAAATCCCACTTTTATCATATACTATATTGAAAATATTCAAAAAAAAGTATATAATAGGTATGATTTAGGCTTTATATAAGTATAGGGAGTGTTCAAAATGATAGAAATTGAAGATTTAAAACCATATAAACACATACACCTTATAGGAATTGGTGGAGTAAGCATGAGCGGTATTGCAGAAATTTTACATGCTTGTGGCTTTATAGTTACAGGTTCTGATGCTTCTCAATCAGAGAATACAGATAGACTTATAAAAAACCATATTCCTGTTAAAATAGGTCATGATTTAGAGAACTTGGAAAAAGCTAATTTAGTTGTTTTTAGTGCTGCTATAAAAAAAGACGATGTAGAATTAGTTAGAGCTAAAGAATTAAATATTCCTATGATAGAAAGAGGTACTTTTTTAGGAATACTAACAAAATCCTTTAAAAATACTATTTGTATTTCTGGTACACATGGAAAAACAACTACAACTTCTATGATTTCGTTATGTTTTTTGGAAGCTGGAAAAGATCCCTCTATCCAAGTAGGTGCTTATTTAAAACAATTAGATGCAAATTATAGAGTTGGAAAAAGTGACTACTTTATAATAGAAGCTTGTGAATATGTAGAAAGTTATTTAAAACTATTTCCAAAAGTTGAAGTTATTTTAAACATAGACAATGATCATTTAGATTATTTTGGAAGCTTAGAAAATATTGTTACATCATTTAGTAATTACATAAAGCTTATACCCGATGATGGACTTTTAGTTATAAACTGGGACGATGATAATTGCAGAAAGATTGCCAAATATACTAATGCTAAAGTATTAACATATGGCATCAAAAATGAAAATGCAAATTTTGTTGCTAGAAATATTGTTTTTAATAATAACGGATTTCCTACTTTTGATGTATATTATAACAATACATTCTATAAAACAATAACATTGTCTATTCCTGGAATGCATAATGTTATGAACGCACTTGCTTGTATTGCAGTATGTTATAATTACGGTTTGGAAAGGGAAGATATAAAAAATGCATTATTAAAATATACAGGTGCACATAGAAGGTTTGAGTATAAAGGTAGTTTCAATGATGTAAATGTCTATGATGATTATGGCCATCATCCTACTGAAATTATCGCTACTTCAAATGCTTTAAAGCAAAAAAAATACAATAAATCTTGGGTAATTTTTCAACCTCATACATATAGTAGAACTAAAAATTTACTAAACGATTTTGCAAAAGCTCTAATAAATTTTGATAACATAATAGTTACAGATATTTATGCAGCTAGAGAAAGCAATACTTACAATATATCTTCTAAGGATTTAGTAGATAGAATTACCTCTTTAGGTCGTAAAGCTTTATATATTCAAGATTTTGACAAAATTGTAAAATACGTAAAAGAGAATGCAAAGCCAGGCGATATTGTCCTTACTTTAGGAGCAGGAACAGTTACAAATATAGGGCCTATGCTTGTTGAGCAAGAAGTAAATTAGTACATCTAATTATTTAAGAAAATGTTAATAGCTTTGCTTTAATATTTATGTTATAATTTTATTGAGGTGGTAGCATTTGAAAATTTTAAGAAACGTACTAATAATTATTCTAGCAATTATTCTAATAGTTGGACTTACTTTATACATTGCAGGAGATAACATGTATAAGAATGCTCTAGCAGGAAGTACATTAGAAGATGTAATAGAAGAAATACAATCGGATCCTAATTATATAGAATACGAGGATTTACCTCAGAATTATATAAATGCTGTAATTGCGGTAGAAGATCATAGATTTAGAGAACATGGTGCAATAGATTTAGTTGCAATTGCAAGGGCAATATATGTTAATATAAGTACCTTTTCTCTTCGTGAGGGCGGAAGCACAATAACTCAACAAGTTGCTAAAAATATTTTTTATATAACTGAAGATAATCCTGTTGTAAGAAAATCGGCTGAAGTACTTACTGCATTCGATTTAGAAAATAACTATACTAAGAACGATATTTTGGAATTATATGTAAATACAATTTACTTTGGAGATGGCTATTACGGAATTGAAGAAGCTTGTCAGGGATATTTAAACAAGGATGCTACTGAGATGACTCTAGCAGATTGCACTATGATGGCTGGTATTCCAAATGCACCTAGTGTATATGCTCCTACCGCCAATCCAGATTTAACAAGAGACCGTCAGGAGAAAGTAATTTCTTCTATGGTAGAATATAACTATCTTTCTGAAACAGATGCAGATAGTTTGATTAATAGTTTAGATGAGTATTATGATGATTTAAGCGAATTATTGGCAACTGAGTAATGTGCTTAAGCTTTTCAGAATTATATTTGAGCAAAAAAAGTTATCCACATTTTTTGATTTTTTGTGGATAACTTTTTTTGTGCTATCATATCTTACACAAACTCTTCCCAAACCAAATTCGCTAAATCTAAACCTTGATTTGTTAGTTTGATTGTATCTCCGTCTATTTCTACTAAATTTTCATTTACTAGTTTTTCAAGTTCTTTCCTATATAAAAATATTGGATTTTCTCCAAACTTATTCTTAAAATCCTGTATATGAACACCATCAATCTTGCGTAGTCCTAGTAACATAAATTCTTGCATCTTGCTAGTTTTATTTTGTTTTTCGTGAAATATAATATTATCTACTTCATTTCCTGTTTCATAATTGTTTATATATTCTTCTATTGTATCTGCATTAGAATATCTTACAGTATTTGTATATGAATGTGCTGCTGCGCCTATTCCAATGTACTCTTCTTGGTTCCAACAAGCTAAATTATGCTTAGATTCATATCCTTTTTTTGCGAAATTAGATATTTCATAATGTGTATATCCCGCCTCTTCTAGTTTTGTTTTTACTAGCCAATACATTTTTCTTTCTATCTCGTCACTTGGCAGTGTAATTTCATTTGCTTCTAGTTTATTATAAAGAGGAGTTCCTTCTTCTAAAATTAGCGAATATGTTGAAATATGCTCTGGTGACAGCTTAATAATATTGTTTATACTTTCTTCTACATCTTCTATAGTTTGATTAGGAATTCCTAACATTAAATCCACATTTATATTTTCAAATCCAATTTTTCTAGCAGTATTATATGTATTTAAAAAATCGGTATATGTATGTATTCTTCCAAGAGTTTTTAAAATTCTATCGTTAGTTGATTGTAGCCCGATGCTTAATCTATTTATTCCACATTTCTTATATTCTTTTAATTTTGCTTCGTCTACTGTACCAGGGTTCACTTCAATTGTAATCTCTGTATTTCCAATTTTATTTGCAACATCTTCAGTAGTTTTTATATTATTAGCTAAATTTGCAATATTGTTATTTGTATTATCAATACTTTGATGATTGAATAATTGTTTTATAAGCTCATCATTCATAATATTATTTTTTTCTAAATTATCTATATCACCTAATACAAAATATTGTTTTATAGTTTCTAGAATTTCAGAAATATATTTAGATGGTATAATTGATGGAGTTCCACCACCTATGTATATACTTTTTACTATTACTAAATCGTCTCTGCCCTCTTCATAGTCCTTTCTATTGCCTTCTCCTACTTCCTGTAATTCGTATTTAACCCATTTTATATACTGTTCAATTAAGCTTTCTTTTCCTGTGTATGATTTAAAATCACAATACTCACATTTTTTCTTACAAAATGGTATGTGCACATAAATTCCAATATTCTTTGTTCCCATTTCTACTCCTTTTTGGCACCTTTGTGCCTGGCACCAAAATGCCATTTGGCACTTATGGGTACAGGTTGCACAAATTATCTTTTATAATTTTGAAGAGCTGCCCTAATTGATGATTGACCTGTTTCATTTAGACCTGTCCCCAAACCCGACATCTTTGTCGTAAAAGAGCCTGTCCCCAAACCCGACAAAATCCCTAAGATGACATTTTTACTATTGTTTGTAGTCTATAATTCACACCAGATTTTCCTACTGGTTCTGTTAACATTTTGCCTAGTTCTGTTAAAGATGCTTCTGGATTTTTTATTCTTAGTTCTGCTATTTCTTTTAAGTTGTCTGGCAGTTTGTTGAATTTTCCTTCCTTCTTTAATTTGTTTATTGCTTCTATTTGTTTTACTGCTGCGCCTACTGTTTTTGATAAGTTTGCTGTTTCGCAGTTTACTATTCTATTAACATTATTTCTCATATTTCTATAAACTCTAATATCTTCAAATTTAAGCACAGAATTACTTGCACCTACAAATGCCAAGAATTTAGATATTTCTTCTCCATCTTTCGAATATATTATGCATTTTGATGCTTTTTTTGATTTAGCTAATTCTATTTCTTTTTCTGTTTTTTCTACCTTTTCTGTTTTTTCTGCTTTCTGTACTTTTTCTGTGTTTAGCATTTTAAAGTTTATACCATATTTTTCTAATATGTTTATAACTTCTTTTGCTACATTTTCTCCTTTTAATGCAATTTCTATATGGTACTTATTTTTAGGGTTGTTTATTGTTCCTCCTCCTAAAAAAGTCCCCCTCACAAATGCCTTTTCTTCGTTTTCATTTGCTTCTATTTTATATTCTTCAAACATATATTTAATAAATATACTTTGCTCTTTTTGTATTGTTATTGTAAAATTCTTTCCTACAATATCAATGTTATACTTTTGTATACTTAAATTATTTAGCAATTTTGCAAATCTATTTATGTTGTACTCGCTCTCTGTAGAAAATTTTATACAAGATTTTCCTGTACTTGTAGAAGCTAATGTAGAAGCTAATGTAGCAGACACATTATTACTATTCAAGTATCCATACATTTCTGCTTTTACACAATTTTTATTAGCTAAATTAGATAATTTACTTAGTTCTTCTTTAACATCCGTAGAAAATGACATTACTACCTCCTTTTTACTTCAATAACTCTATCTTGTCCATTTAAATCTTTAACGCATTTTATTTCTATATATTTATCAACATATTCTTTAAAAATGTTACTTACACTTTCTTTTTGATTGTATCCTATTTCTACTAATATGTATCCTCCACTCTTTAGGTGTTTATAGCCTTCTTTCGCTATTATTCTATAGAAATCTAATCCATCTATTCCTCCATCTAAGGCTAGATGTGGTTCATTTTGCACCTCTTTTGATAACGTGGTTATTGTCGCTTTTTCTATATATGGTGGATTTGACACTATAATATCAAAGTTATTTTCTTCAATATTTTGAAACATATCTGATATTATAAATTTTACTTTTGCATTATTTTCTTTAGCATTTCTTTTAGCTACATCTATTGCTTTTTCACTTATATCTGATGCATATATTTCTATGTTGCATTTGTTTTGCAAGTAATTCTCTAAAGAAACTGCTATTGCTCCACTTCCTGTGCACAAATCTAGAATTTTTATATTTTGACTTAGCAGTTTGTTATTTGCAGTTACTATTCTTATTGTTTTCTCTACCAATATTTCAGTATCAGGCTGAGGTATTAGAACATTTTCGTCAACATAATAATATAAGCCCATAAATTCTTGTTTATGTGTAATATATTGTATTGGCTTTCCTTCTATTATTTTATCTAAATATGATATATATCTTTGTTCTAAGTCATGTTGAACTTCTTTTTTACTATTTATTATGAGTTCAGTTTTATCCATATTTAGTATATACTGTAGTAGTATCTCTGATTTAAAATTAGAATCTTCTACATTATTTTCTATTAACTTTTTTCTTCCAAAATTTCTTAATTTTTGTATGTCCAATTTTTTATTCTCCTAAAACATTTATTCATATACTACTTCTTTTTTTATTCTATAAACTTTTATTTCGGTTCCAAATGCCAATTTTTTTATTCTTTATATACAAAAAATACCCCACATTAGCCGCAAGATGAATGAAATTTTAAGAGCCTGTTTTCACAGGTGGGTGTCTTGTTGAATGCTCCTGGGTTTCTTACTATTGAAAAATGTAAGCTTACACGCCACATCCAAAGGCGGACTCCCTTTAATCTATTGTTGGTTCTAAAATTCCAGTCTACACGCACTACGCAGGGAATTAAAATATTTACTTTATCTTTAATGTACTTATATGATACCACACTAACAAATCTTTTTCAAGTACTTTTTTGTTTTTTTACAAGATGTTCACACAAAATATTTACAATTCATTTTTTTCAATCTTCACTATCAATGTATTTTTTTATGTAACTATGAGTTGTAGTTTTATAGCACAATCTCTCTTTTCAATGTTTTATCTTTTACACTACCAATTCCAATAAATACACCTTTGCTATTATATATTCTGTATAATCCTTCTGACAAGCCATAAGTTAATTTAACTCCATTAGAAAACAACCCTAATTTTCTGTCATTTAAACTTATGCAATTATTATTCCCATATATATTTATAAATATTCTTTCTATCGGTATTATGTATTTATTTAACTCCTCTGGATTATTTTTGTTTTGCTCTAGCTCCTCTACGCTTATACTATTCTCTATATTAAATATTCCAACCTTGGTTCTATTTAATTCTTTCATATATCCTATTGTTCCAAGTCTTTGTGCAATATCTTCACATAGACTTCTTATATATGTACCTTTAGAACAATGCACCGTAAAAGTAATTATATTCTCTTTTTGGTTAATTGTTCCCAATTTAATTTCGTAAATTTCTATTTCTCTTGCTTCTAGTTCTATTTGGACATTTTTTCTTGCATACTCATATAGTTTTTTACCGTTTACTTTTATAGCAGAATACATTGGCGGTACTTGCTTCTGCTTCCCTATAAATCCATTTAGTACATCTAAAACTTTTTCTTTTTCTAAGAGATTATCTGCCACTTCTTTCTCTTCTATTATTTTTCCCTCTAAATCTGCTGTATCTGTTTTGATACCTAATTTTAGTTCTACTTCATATTCTTTATCGTGATTTATTAAATATTGTGATAGTTTTGTTCCTTTTCCTACTAAGATTGGCAAGAGACCTGTTGCATTTGGATCTAAAGTTCCTATATGTCCGGTTTTTTCATTTAGAATATGTTTTACTTTATTTACAACATTATTTGAGGTACAGTTTTTCTCTTTATTTATTAGTATAATTCCGTCCATTTCAAATCCTTCCAAAAAGTGTGGACAAAAAGGACTGTTCCTTTTGTCCACGCCTCTTAAATAACCGACTTAATTTGTCTTAAAATTTTCTCCTTAGCCTGTTCTATATTGCATTGCATTGACGCTCCTGCTGCACGTATATGACCTCCACCGCCAAGCAATATGCACACATCAGATACATTTACATATTCGTTTGACCTCATAGATACCTTACAACCTTTATCTGTTTCACGTAAAAATATAGATACTTCTACTCCTTCTATATCTCTGCCAGTCTCAACTATTCCTTCATGATCTCCACTTTGAGCCCCAACTTTTTCTGCATCTTCTTTAGTTATATATGTAAATGCCACTTTTCCATCTTCATAAAATTCTAACCTGTTTGCAGCTATTCTATTTAATTCAAAATTTGGTCTTGTTTTTATTTGTAACACTCTTCTATATATTTTCGAAACATTTATTCCCATATTTAAAAGCCATGCAACAAATTCAAAAGTTTCGGCTGTTACACCCGAATATTTAAATCCTCCTGTATCTGTTATTATTCCTGTTAATAGGCATGTTCCTATTTCTTTAGTAATATCCACTTTAAGATATCTTAGCACTACTATAAGTACTTGTGCACATGCTGGTGCATCAGGACTTACGTAATTATAGTCTCCAAACATAGTATTTGAACTATGATGGTCTATGTTTATTCTTACTTTTGCATCTTCAAAGTACTTAGCAAATCCATTTAGCATTTTTATTGTAGCACAGTCCACAGAAATTGCTAAATCATATTTTTCTATATTAGATTCTTTCTTTATTTCGTCTGTACTTGGCAAAAACTCAAAAGTACGTGGATATTCTGGTATAATTACATCTGGATTTTTTCCTATTTGTTTTAGTGAATTATATAATGCTAAGGCTGAACCTATAGCATCTCCATCAGGATTTTCATGTGTTAATATTGCTATAGTCTCAGCATTATTTATTTCTTCTAAAATATTATCTAATGTGCTCATTTACTTTCCTCTTTCTCTTTTATTTATTAATAATCTATCATATTTAATCTTCTTTATTTACATTAAGTTCTTTTAATATTGAGTCTATTCTAGCTCCATACTCCAATGAGTCGTCTATTTCAAAAACCAACTCTGGTGTAATTCTTAAATTTACTGTTTTAGCTAGTCTTGACCTTATAAAACCAGAGGATTCCTTTAGGCCCTCCATTGTTTTATTTACGTTTTTAGAATTTAGTATACTTACATATACTTTAGCATACTTAAAATCTGGAGTTATTTTTACCTTTGTTACACTAAGCATACCTGTAACATTTGGATTTTTAAGTTCATAGTTAAGCACTTGACTTAATTCTTTTTTTAACTCCTCGTTTATTCTATTTAATCTTGCTTCATTCTTAGGCACTATTATCTCCTCCTTTTTATTATTTTATATCTAATCTTATGTTATTAAGATAATGGTTTTTGTAATAATTTAGGTCTTCACCCTAGGTACTATGTATATTTAGAGAATTTTTGTAGTGACGCGTAAGCGACCAAACGAGCTTCTTTGAAGCGAGTGCGATTTGGAGCACCTTTCCTGCGATAAAAAGAAAAATTTATTTTTCTTTTTATCATCAGAGAGGTGCGACACCAAGGAACAAAAAAATTTGATAAATATACATAGTACTTAGGGGTATCAACAAAAAATATTATCCAGTAACGTTAGAGTGGCTTCTAAAAAAGTGTGAAAATATGGAATGGAATTATCTTCAAAATGCACCTATCTCTTGACTTCCTCCATAACATAAACCTCAATAATGTCGCCTTCTTTAATGTCATTATAGTTTTCAATTTGAATACCACATTCAAAACCTTTTGTAACTTCTTTAACATCATCTTTAAAACGTTTTAATGATGCAAGTTTTCCATCATGTATTACTACATTGTCACGAATTACTCTTACTCCAGCATTTCTTTCTACTTTTCCGTCTAATACATAAGCACCTGCAATAGTTCCAACACTAGATAGTTTGAATGTTTGTCTTACTTCTACGTTTCCTATTACTTTTTCCTCATATACTGGTGCAAGCATTCCTTTCATTGCAGCTTCAACATCTTCTATTGCATTATATATTACAGAATATTGTTTTATTTCTATTCCATCTTTTTCTGCCATGTCCTTTGCTGCTAAGCTTGGTCTTACATTAAATGCTATAATTATTGCTTTTGCTGCTTTTGCTAGTTGTACATCAGATTCTGAAACAGCTCCAACTGCTGAATGTATAACTCTTACCTTTACCTCTTCATTAGTCAATTTTTCTAATGACTGTTTTAGTGCTTGAGCTGTACCTTGAACATCTGCTTTAACAATTATTGCAAGTTCTTTTAAGTTTTCGCTTTCCATTTTTTCAAATAGATTACTTAAAGTTACTTTGCTTTGTTCTGCTAATTCTTTTTCTCTTTCTTGACGTTTTCTCTTTTCTATTAGGTGTTTTGCCATCTTTTCGTCTTTTACCTCATAGAAAGTATCGCCTGCTTCTGGTACATTTGTTAATCCCATTACTTCAACTGGAGTAGAAGGACCAGCTTTTTTAATTTTTTGACCTTTATCGTTTTTCATTCCTCTTATTCTACCTATTGAAGTTCCAACAACGATAGTGTCTCCTACATCTAATGTTCCTCTTTGTACTAATATTGATGCTATAGGTCCTTTAGATTTATCAAGTCTTGCTTCTATAACTGTACCTTTAGCTTGCTTTCTTGGGTTTGCTTTAAGTTCTTTTACATCTGCTACAAGAAGTACCATTTCAAGTAAATTTTCTATATTTATATGCTTTTTAGCAGATATTGGAACATATATTGTATCTCCTCCCCATTCTTCTGGTACTAACTCATATTCCATCAATTCTTGTTTTATCTTATCTACATTTGCTCCTGGTAAGTCTATTTTATTTACAGCAACTATAATTGGAATCTCTGCTGCTTTTGCATGGTTTATAGCTTCTACTGTTTGAGGCATTACTCCATCATCTGCTGCTATAACTAATATTGCTATATCTGTTATTTGAGCACCTCTTGCTCTCATACTTGTAAATGCTTCATGTCCTGGTGTATCTAAGAATGTAATTTCTCTACCATTTACATTTACCATATATGCACCAATGTGTTGTGTAATTCCTCCAGCTTCACCTTCTATTACATTTGTGCTTCTTATAGCATCTAGTAATGATGTTTTACCGTGGTCAACGTGTCCCATAACAACAACTACTGGTGGACGTGGCTCTAAGTCTTCTGGTGCGTCTTCTGTATCGTCAAATAGAATGTCTTCTTCTTTTACTTCAGCCTTTTTATTAGCAGTAATTCCAAACTCACTAGCAACTAAAAATGCAGTATCAAAGTCCAAAGTATTGTTTATTGTAGCCATTATTCCTAAAGTGAATAATTTTTTAATTACTTCAGCTGTAGTCTTTTTCATTTCTTGTGCTAAGTCTTTTACTGTAATATTTTCTGGAATAGTAATTTCTTTAAGTTCAAATATTTTTTGTTTGTTTCTTGACTCATCGTCTTTTTGAATTTTCTTTTTATTCTTTTTTCCTCTAGCTGTAGTTAAGTCGTAGTATTCAAGCATTCCTCCATCTTGCTCTGTAAACATATTTGATAAGCTGTCAACTTGTTTTAAATCTTTTAGCTTTCCTGTATCAAATTCTTCAAACTGACTGCTTCTTCTTGATTTATTAGCTTTTTTAATTGATTTTGCTTCATCATATTGACGACTTGCTTTTTGCTTATCAATTGCTTTACTACTATAATCTCTTTGACTTTCTTTTTCTACAATTTCAGTTGTCATTATATTTTTAATATTTTTGTCTATTCCCTTTTCATCTAATGGTCTTCTATTATTGTTGCCAAATCTATTATTTTGATTATTTCTAAAGTTATTATTTCCGTTTTGACCATTTCTATTAAACTTTTCGTTGTTTTGATTATTATTTCTATAATTTTGGTTTCTGTCATTTCTCATATTATTATTCCTAAAATTCTGATTTCTATTGTTTCCTCTCTCATTATTATATCTATTATTAGTATTATTTCTGTTTTGGTAATTATTCTCTCTAAATTCTTTTTTAGGAGTACTAATATTTCCTTTAGATGTAACTACCTGCTTACTTTCTTTATTTTCTTCTTTTTCTACAGGTTTAGTTTCTTTTACTTTTTCCTTTGGTTCCTCTTTTATTTCTACTTTTTCTTCAATTTTTTCTGGCTTTGTTTCTTGCTTAACTACTTTAGGTTCTTCATCTTTCTTTTCTTCTACTATAACTTTTTTAGGCTCTTCCTTTTTTGGTTCTTCTTTTTTAGGCTCTTCTTTTGGTTTTAGTCCAAAAAGTTCGCTAACAGTAAGTGGTTTTGTTTGTTTGTTTCTATATACAATATTGTAGTCGTTTTTATTTCTTCTTTCCACAAATCCAACATCTTTTTTATTATTTTCATGGATTTTATTCTCATTTTCGGCCTTTTTTTCTTCTTCCTCCGAAATTATAACTTCACGTCTAATAATAACAGGAGTCTCACTTTTTTTAGTATTTGAAGAAGTAGTATCTTTTTTTGAGTTCCTAGAATTTTGATTACTTTCCTCTTTCTTTCCAGTTTTTTGCTTTCCTGAAATACTTTCTTTTATTCTTTTAGCTTGTTCTTCATCAACAGCACTTAAATGGCTAGTTACATCCATTCCTAAATCATTTGCTATTTTTATTATTTCTTTACTTGTTATCCCTACTTCTTTTGCTATTTCGTGTATTTTTATCTTACCCAATAGCTTCACCCCCATTTATTATTTTTATAATTTCTTTTGAAAAATTTATGTCTTTAATGCCTATAATAGCTTTGTTAGACTGTCCTATCGCTTTACTTAATTCATCTATATTTAAAATTTCAAAAATTGGTACATCTTTTTCCTTACAAATATTTTTAAAATTCATTTTTGTCCTTTCTGCTGCATCTGTCGCAATAATTATTAGTTTAACTTTCTTACTCTCTAATTCTTGCTTACAAGCCTCTGTTCCAAATATTAACTTTCCAGCTCTTCTTGCTAAGCCTAATAATCCACAAATTTTTTTATCTATCAATAATTACACCTCTTAAGCTTTCATAAATTTCTTCTGATATTTTTGTTTCAAATACTCGTTCTAACCTTTTAGATTTAACAGCTTTTTCTAGGCAGGATATATTATTACAGATATATGCCCCTCTTCCATTTGCTTTTCCTGTTTTATCTATACTAATAACCCCTTCTTTATTTTTTACTATGCGTATTAAGTCTTTTTTATCTTTTTTAGAATTACACCCCATACAGGTTCTTTGCGGTAAACTTTTCAATAAAATCCCTCTTTTCTATTTTATTCAGCTTGCCCCATATTATTCTTCATTAGAATCTTTTGAAACTTCTTCTACATCTTCTATTTCTGCATTTTTGCTTAAGTTTGCAAGCATCTCTCTAAATTGTGATTCACTCTTAATGTCAATTTTCCAATTTGTAAGTCTTGCTACTAATCTTGCATTTTGTCCAGCTTTTCCTATTGCTAATGATAATTGGTCATCTCTAACAATTACTTGTGCAAACTTTTCTTCTGGCTTTACATCAACTGCCATAACTTCTGCTGGAAGTAATGCTGCAGATATATATGTTGCAGGGTCTTCTGACCATTCTATAACATCTATTTTTTCTCCATTTAGTTCATTTATTATATTTTGTATACGTATTCCTTTTTGTCCCACACAAGAACCAACAGGGTCTATATTTTCATTAGATGAATATACTGCTACCTTGCATCTATTTCCTGGATCTCTTGAAACACCTTTTATTTCAATTAGGCCTTCATATATTTCAGGTATTTCAAGTTCGAATAATTTTCTTACAAAATCGTTATGTGCTCTTGATACTATAACTTGTGGTGCACCTTTTGTACCTCTTTCTACATCTACAATATATGCACGAATTTTATCATTTACTTTATATTTTTCTGTTGGTATTTGCTCTTTAACAGGCATAATACCTTCAAGTTTTCCTAAATCTAAAACAACAGTTCCACCATCTGCTTTCTGAATTATACCAGAAACAATTTCACCTTTTCTTTCATTAAATTCATCAAATAAAAAGTTTCTTGAAGCTTCTCTTATTTTTTGTACTATTACTTGCTTTGCTGTTTGTGCTGCAATTCTTCCAAAGTTTTTAGGAACTTGTTCAATTTCTGCTTTATCTCCAACTTCTAATTTACTATTTATTCTTTTTGCATCTTCTAAGCTTATTTGTAATTTATTATTTTCTACATCTTCTGGCTTTTCTACAACATCTTTTTCTGCATACACATGTATTTCTCCAGTTTCTTTGTCCATTGTTATTCTAACATTCTCTGCTGAATCAAAATTTCTTTTATATGCTGTAACTAATGCAGTTTCTATTGCTTCTAGTAAATAATCTTTTTTTATACCTTTTTCTTTTTCTAGTTCTTCCATTGCTATTATAAGTTCACTACTATCTATTGCTTGGTTATTTGTTTTAGATACTTTCTTCATTTTTCTTAATTCCTCCCTTTAATTCAAACTATCCCAGTCAAATACAGTTTTTATTTGTGAAATATCTTTTTTCTCTAATGATATTTGGCTATTGTCTTCAATTTGTAATATAATTTTGTTTTCATCGAAGTCTTTTAATGTTCCTACTATTTCTTTTTGTTTCTTTTCTAAAATTTCGATTTGTTTAAATAGGTTTACTTGCACTTCGTTTCCTATATTACTTTTTAAATGTTTATCTTTTCTTAATATTTTTTCTACTCCTGTAGAAGACACTTCTAAGAAGTATTGGTCTTTTATATAATTTGCTTCATCTAGTAAATCATTTATACCATCATTTACTTTTTCGCAGTCATTTAGGTCTATACTGCCATTTGGCTTTTCTATAAATATGCGTAGAATATAGTTTTGGCCTTCTTTAACATATTGTACATCATAAAGTTCATAGCCCAAATCTTCTATTTTTTGCTTTACTAGATTTTCTATTTTTTCTTCAATATTTGCCATAATTTCTCCTTTTTTCTTTAATACGTACAGAAGAGTGGAATTTGCTTCCACTCTTCTTCTCTTTATGTCAATACTATTATACATTACTTTTCAAGTAATTGCAATAGTTTTTGGAAATTTTTTCTAATTTATATTTTTTCCAATTTTTTCCTTGAATAATTTTTGTAAGTGTTATAAAATATAGCAAGATATTTTTATGAAAGGATGTAATTATGAAGTATAAAAGAAAATTATATGATGCCGATAAAATAAATGATTTTAGAGAATTGGTTAAAAGATATTCCGATAAATATTCTGACGAAATAGCTTTTGAATACAAAGAAAACCCAAGTTCAGAGAGCCATATAAAAATTACTTATTCTCAATTTGCAAGTGATATTAAATCGCTTGGTACGGCTTTAATAAATACTGGACTTTCCAAAAAGAAAGTAGCTATAATTTCTCCTAACAGATATGAGTGGTGTGTTAGTTATTTAGCTATAACAACATCAGATATGGTTGTTGTTCCTCTTGATAGAGCATTGCCAGATAATGAAATTGAAGACCTTATTGTTAGAAGCAAAGCACAAGCAGTTATTTTTGATAAAAAATATACCGAAGTTTTTTCTAAACTTGCAAAAGAGAAAAAATCTAATTTATCTCAATATATATGTATGGACAATATAGATGAATTTACTACTTATTCTAGCTTAATCCAAAAAGGTCACTCTCTATTGGTTAATGGTGATACTAAATATGATAATGTTGTAATAGATAATAAAAAAATGTCTATTATGCTTTTCACGTCTGGTACTACCTCAATTTCAAAAGCAGTTGCTCTCTCTCAGTCTAACATTTGTGAGGATATATATGCCTTAGCTCAAATGACTGATATTAGAAAAGATGATACATTTTTATCGTTTTTACCATTACATCACACTTTTGAATCTACTTGTACATTCCTGTACGGAACATTTTCTGGAATTACAGTTGCGTTTTGTGATGGTTTAAAATATGTGCAAAAAAATCTAGCAGAGTTTAAAGTAACTGGTTTTGTATGTGTGCCTTTAATGCTTGAAATTATGTATAAAAAAATTAAAAAAGGTATTGAAGAACAAGGCAAAACAAAACTTGTAGCTACAATATCTAAAATAAGCAATGGTTTGCTAAAAATGGGCATTGATATACGTAGAAAAGTATTTAAGCAAATACTAGACAATTTAGGTGGAAAACTTAGAATATTAATTGCTGGTGGTGCAGCTATGAGCAAAGACGCAATTCAAGGGTTCTTAGATTTAGGAATTAACCTATTACAAGGATATGGATTAACAGAAACCTCACCTGTTGTTGCTGGAGAAAATGATAAATGTAAAAGATGTGGTTCTGTAGGTTTCCCTCTTCCAGGGATAAATGTAAAAATAGATAATCCAGATAAAGATGGAATTGGTGAAATAGCTGTACAAGCTCCAACAGTAATGCTTGAATATGTAGACAATCCAGAAGCAACAAATGAAGTTTTAAAAGATAATTGGTTTTATACAGGTGATTTAGGATATTTTGATAAAGATGGATTCTTATTTATTACAGGTAGGAAGAAAGATGTAATAGTGCTTAAAAACGGTAAAAATATCTTCCCAGAAGAAATAGAAATTTTGATAAATAAATTGCCTTACGTATCTGAAAGTATGGTATTTGGTCGTCCTTTAGAAGATGGCGATTATAAGATTTGTGCTAAGATTGTATATAATAAAGATGTAATAAATGAAATGTTTCCTAATATTTCTAAAGAAGATTTACATAAAAAGGTTTGGGATGATATAAAGGAAAATGTTAATCACAAAATGCCAGCATATAAGTATATTAGAGAAATTATTTTAACCGACACGCCTTTAATAAAAACTACTACTCAAAAAGTGAAAAGACATGAAGAATTGAAGGTAATTTTAGGCGAAGCATAGAAAACTCAAGTGCTTAGAGGAGTATCCACCAAGCACTTGAGCTTTTAATCATCATTACTACACATATGTTTACGAGTCATTTCTAATAGATTTAATTTAGAAAAGCCAACTATTTGTGTTTTTGACCTATCTTTTTTTAAGTTTTCTCTAAGCAAATCAATTATTTTTTCTTCATTTTCTTTCTCTTGCATATCTATATAATCTATAATAATTATTCCACCAATGTCTCTTAATCTTAGCTGTTTTGCAATCTCAATAGTTGCTTCTTTATTTACCACAAAAGAGGTGTGCTCTAAATCTTGCTTTCCTATGTATTTTCCAGAATTTACATCTATTGCAGTTAATGCTTCAGTCTTATCTATAGTAATAAAGCCTCCACATCTAAGCCATATTTTTCTATTTTTTAACTGTTCTAGTTGTTTTTCTATGTCATACATCTCTAATATATTCTTTACGGCACAAACCTCTATTTTTTTGTTTTCTTCTTTTAGTCTATTTAAAATTTCAGTATATATTTTTTCATCATCTACACAGATTCTATTTAAGCCTTGATCTATTAAATCTGTAAGCATTCTTTCTAAGATACTTTCACTCTTATATATTAGCTTAGGCTTTAAGTTTTTATTCTGTTTTGCATTATTATATTCTTGTTCTACCCTTTTATACTTTTCTATTATTTTATTTAAATCCACTTTAATTTCTTCGTCCGTTTTTCCTTCTGCTGAAGTTCTAATAATCGCTCCATAACCTTCTGGCAGATGTTTTTGTGCTATACTTTTTAGTCTTTCTCTTTCATTTTTATTATCTATCTTTTGCGATATTGTTATAAAATTTTGGCTTGGCATTAGTACTATAAATCTTCCAGGCAAGCTTAAATGAGTTGAAATTCTAGCTCCTTTAATACTAGTACTATCTTTTCGTACTTGTACTAAAATTGGCATACCTTGTTTTAAATAATCTTTAATATTATATTTAGAAAATTTTTCATTTTTATTTCCTGTTTCATCACTTGCTTTTGGAATTATATCTCGTATATGTATAAATGTATTTTTCTCTTGCCCAATATTAACAAATGCAGATTGCATTCCTGGTAATACGTTTTCCACTATTCCTAGATATATGTTTCCTTCTATTTTTTCTTTTTCTGGTTTTTCTTCATATTTTTCAACTAATTTTCCATTTTCTACTAACAATATTTTTGTTTCTTCGGCATTAGTACTTACTAATAATTCCTGCATACATTCCCTTTCTAGATTAACTTTTTATATTATACTTATTCATAGTATTATCGATTCCATCTTTTATCCAAAATTTTATTGCCTGAACAGCTTCATTTTGGCCTTTTTCAAGAGTTTTCCTTTCTTGTTCATCTATTTGACCAATTACATAATCAATCCTATCATACTCTCCACTTGGTCTTCCTATTCCAACTCTAATACGTGAAAAATCCTCAGAGTTCAAACAATTAACCATTGATTTCATTCCATTATGAGAACCAGGTCCACCTTTAGCTCTTATTCTAATTGTTCCTGCCTCTGTGTCCATATCATCATAAATTACTATAATATTTTTTAATGATTCTTTATAAAAGTCAACAAATTCTATTGCTGATTCTCCACTATTATTCATAAAAGTTTGTGGTTTAATTAAAATCACTTTTTCCCCTTCTATAATTCCCGTACCATATATTGCATTAAACTTTGTTCTATTTAAACTTATATCGTATTCTTTAGCTAATTTATTAATAACATCAAACCCCATATTATGCCTTGTGTTAGAGTATTCCGGCTCTGGATTTCCTAAACCTATTATTATATACATTTTGTCCTTTCCCCTTATTTTGCATAATATACTTTGAATTATACATATACTTTCATTCTATACATATAATTCAAAATATCTTGCACCTTCCTCTTCATCATATAGCTCATTAATTTGTGTAAATCCTCTTCTCTGATAAAAATTTATTGCTCTTTCTAATTTATCATAAGTTCCAAGAAAAATTCTTTTAAAATGACGATTTTTAGTTGTTTCCATAACTTTAGAATATAACTCTTTTGATAGACCTGTACCTCTATAGTCATTTCTTACATATAATTTTTTTATTTCTGCTTCGTTATTGTTATGTTTTTTTAGAGCTATTGTTCCTATTACATCATCTTTTTCATCTATTGCTATCCATAGATTTCCGCCATTATCTATATATTCTTGATTATTTTCTTGTTCTAGTCCTTTTCTAAATTTTTCGAATCCATATTCCTCAACAAATACTGATATAATGAAGTCGTTAACTCTTTCATTATATCTATCATCAAACTCTTTAATTATATACATTTAAATCACCCTTATCTTTTACATAATTGGCAATTTCTTGGTAACACTATTATTTAATATAGTGCCCAAGAAAATTGCACTTACCCTTCAACTCCAATCTTTTTTGTTAGGATTTTTTCATTCCTAATACAAAATATATTTTTTTTCTATTTTGTTTTTAATTTTTTTAGTTTATTCCATATTTCGTTTGTTTTATTATATTCGTTATAATGTTTTTTAACATTTTTATCATACTCTTGTATATCAGTCAAAAGTGCATTAAAATCAGTATTATCAAATAATTTATTTACCTCAGGTATACCCTTTTTTAAATTTTCAATTGTTTCATCCATTTTTTCTTGATAATGTTCCTTATCTGTAACATATTCATAAAGTGGTTTATATTTTATCCAACCTCTAGAAGCTTGAAAAAACCTGTGCTCTATTTGTTCTTCTGTTGATTTTATTTGTCTTAATGTTTTTGGATATATTCCTCTAGCTACATTTGTATATTTTAAAAATCCGTCGTGAAAATGATATACAGGTACTTTAATTACTTTAGCCTCATTTAAATTTGTAGAAAAGAAAGCATCTTCTCCTCTAGCTCCTTCTGGATTGTAAAATGCTGGTATTTTATCAATATGTCTTAAATTCAAGCATAATGTTGAACCAACCACCCATTTTCCAATTCCGTCACTCTTTATTTCATAAGCACCTTCTCCATTAGCTATTTTAGAATTTGCATAAGTTATTCCTTTATCTTTAACGAATTTTTCTCTAATAGAATCCCATGAAACAACTTCATTTCCTAACGCTTCGATTAGGCAACTGAATTTTTTCTCATCAACATCTTCATTTAGTTCTACATACGGTATTGGAGAAATGTATCCACAATGGTATCCAATTGATACGTCTGCATCTTCTATATATTGTAAATGTCTTGCTATATTATCTTGCTCTTTCCATGTTACTTCATTTGTATTTTCATCTTTTATACATGCTACTGGGTATTCATCATCATCCCAAAATAATAAATAATCTATTTTATCTTTCAATGCATAATACATTAAAGAATTTCTTCCCTTAGCATGTCCATGCCCAAAAAATAAATCCACATCGGATTTAGAAAAATCTTCTCTTCCTATTAATTTTTTCTTTTCTTCTTCTATATCCTCAGGTGTTATATATCTTATTGTTAAATCTCTGTATACGTTTGGTATAATGCCATAAAAATCTACTCTTGTAGTAAATTGGTAACCTAAATCAAATAATATATATGCTGTTAATTCAACTTTTTTGTCCAAATCCTTAAATTGATTTATTAATCTTTCATACGTACTATTTATTATCTTACATACGTTTGGTCTTCCTGTTACAAATCCTATACCAAACTTTATTGTGTCGTTCATAATCTTCCTCTCCTTTAGAAAACCTCATTTTCTGACCGGTTAAGTATATCATAGTTTGCGTTTTATGTCAAATCTTGTTTTTAATTGCGAGAGTAAGCTTTTTTAGCTATATTACTCTCAAAAAAATATGGATTTTCTCCATATTTTTACTCTTTTGATAAATTTATTAATATTTCACTTTCGTATTTTTCATCATGTATATCATGTATATCTTTTGAGCCATCTTTTGCTTCATTAACATATTTAGTCTCAATTTTTATTTTTTCAGTTGCTTTTCTTAAAAACCACTCATATTCTATATCTACATGACCTATATCAATAGCCCAGTATCCAGCTTTATATAAGTCATAAGCTAATACTGTTGCCGTTGGTCCTAATGCCAATAATATCAATTTGTTCTTTCCATACTTAAGTACTTCTTTTAGAATTTCGTCATATATATCAAAAGCATTTTCTGCAGGACATATAATTCTTTGTTTTGATTTCATATTATCAAATAAGTCATTTCCGACTCCCATTCTACTAAATTTTCCTTCTACTATTAAGACATCTTTTTTATCCCACAATCCTTTTAGTTTTCTTACATATTCATCTGCATTAGATTTGTCTTGGTAATCTATATAGAATCTAGATATTTGTGCCGAATAATACTGTCTTCTTTTTGATAATAATTTTAATATTTTAAATCTATTATCAAAAAGCCAACCTTTCCAGAATTTTTTTGAAAAGTCGTTATATTTATTTAAGTAATCAAAGTCAAGAGCATTGCCAATTCCTATCAATAGCTTTTCTTCACCACTTCTTAAGATTTGCATAAGTTTTTTAGTCAATCGAGCATCTACTTTTTGATATCTTATACCCGTTCCCAATATCAAGTCAAATTCTCCATCTCCAAGTCTAGAGATTGAACATTTATCATTTATAATTTTATCTAAAGTATCTTCTGGAGTCGCAATTTTAAATCCTCCTAATATATCAGATATATTTGCTTTAAGTTTATATTTTTTATGACTTAGCTTCATATTTTTCTTCTCCTATTTTTTACAAGTATGTATTTTGCTTTATTTAAACCATTCCTTAGGTATTTGCTTATTCTTTTCTAAGGCTATCCTCAAATTGTTTTAGTAATCTAGTTGAATATTCTACCACTCTATATACAGCATACACTATGTCTGCTTTTTCTTTAGATGGTGGAATATTTTTTAATTCTTCTAGGAATTGTATTACGTTTATGTATAAATCTTGCAATTTCTGTTCTGATACACTTGATGTCATACTATCTGACTTGAATGTAGTATATATATGTGTTACAAAACTAGCTACTTTGTATGTTTTTGCTCTTATTATTCCCTTATAATAGAATACAAAATCTTCAAAATACCTATTTTCCAAAAATTTCATATTATTTTCTTTTAAGAATTTATTATTCCAACAAACATCCCATACATTTTCATATTTCCAATTTTGTGCTCTTTGGGATAGGCTGGAATTTTCATCTGTTGGTATCCATTTTTCTTGAATTCTACCAACTATTTCAAATCCTAAGTATACAATATCTGTTTTTTCACTTCCTATTACTTCATTTATTTTTTGAAGTGTCTCTTTTTCTGCTAAATAATCGTCAGCATCTAAGAATATAACATACTCTCCTTTTGCCTTTTCTATACCTTTGTTTCTTGCTCCTCCAGCCCTTAAATTTGTACTATTTCTAATTAGTATAATATCCTGTTGTTTAGATAAGACTTCATAAGTATTATCTGTAGAACAATCATCTACTACAATTATTTCATAATTTTTAAAGGTTTGCTCTCTAACACTTTGAATAGCTCTTCCTATTTCTTGTACAGAATTATATGATGGAATTATAATACTAAATCTTATATTATCCATTTCACTTACTCCTATCTCATTTTTGCCTATTATATCATTATTATTTTATTTTGTCGAGTATTGTTATTTTATTTTCTCTGCAGTGAAAACTAAAACATTTTCTCAAACTTATACTCTTTGTCTAATTTTTCATTTAAATATATTTTTCCTATAATTTCAAGTTCTTTTATATTTGGTTCAGATAAATTAAAAGAAAATAATTTCTTTGGTGGGGCTAATACTATGTATTTTATCGCATTTGCTGTTGCTTCTGATATTTCTACTGCCCCTTTATCTTGCCTGCTACAATTTTCGCACTTAAATCCATTATCTCTAAAACTAAAATGATTTAGCATAGCATTGCTTTCTTTACAATTTGAGCACTTGTCTATTATTGGCGTAAAACCTAGTAAACACATTAACTTTATTTTAAAAATAGCCATAACTAAGTCCATATTTTTATCTGTTTCTGAAAGCACATACAAAGTATTTAGAAGTAATTGTAAAATTTTATATGTATTTTGGTTTTCATCTGTAACATCATTTATTATTTTCGTGATATGTGCTGCATATTGCAACTTTTCTACATCCATTCTTAGGTTATAAAAAATTTCTGTTACTTCACACGAATTTATATTGTATGAGCTAACGCCTTGGTATATTAAATATTCTCCAAAACATAAATATTGAGTTGCTGCCATGAGACTACTTTTAGGTCGTCTTGCTCCCTTGGCAGCACACCCAATTTTACCGATTTGGAGTTAATATTGTAACCATTTTATCATAGTCGCTCATATTGTGTTCTGCTATTACTATTCCCTTTAACTTCAATATTCCCATTCTGTTTTTCCGCCTCTAATATGTTTTTTTCTATATTCCCTTCTGAATTGTTTTTTATGTTGCTTTCTAAATTTTTAACTTCTAATAGTTCTAAAAAAGTGTTAATATCTCCTGTATTTTTAAAAGTATTCCAAGCTATTTGCTTTATCATGCTAAACCATCTCCAATCATAAAGATAATGTAAGTTTTTATATACATTTCTTTATTTTATCATTTGCAATTTTTTAAGTTTTATGCATTTTTTATGCGAAGTTTATTTCTTTTTTGTAATTGTCAAAAGAAACAAGTAGTGCAAGGAAATCAAGAAAAAATTGTCGAGATAGTACATTTGTACATCGAGAGAATTTTTTCGCAGATTGACACAGCAATTTCCTCTATATAATTGCAAAAAGAAACGAGCAGTACTAGGCAAAATTTAGTAAAAAACCGGAGGCGTACATATAGTACGTCGAGGATTTTTTATCTAAATTTTAACGACGTAATGCGATGTTTATTTTTGCAATTTAAAGTTTTTAATAAACTTGTCATTATTAATCCAATCCTCTCTAACCTTAACCCACAATTTCAAATTTATCTTTATTCCTAGCATTTTTTCTAAATCTTCTCTTGCATAAGTTCCTATTTTTTTAAGCATACTACCATTTTTTCCGATAATAATACCTTTATGAGATTCCCTTAAACAATATATTGTAGCATCTATATTATATATTGGTTCGTTTTCCATTGTTTTTCTTTTCTTCATTTTATCTACCTCAACTAAAATCCCATGAGGTACTTCATCATTTAAAAGTTTTAATGCTTTTTCTCTAATAGTCTCTTCTACTAAGTTTCTTGTTGTCTGGTCTGTATACTCTTCTATATTATAGTATGCTGGACCTTCTTTTAAGTTCTTTTCTATTTCATCTAATATAACTTCTAAGTTTGTATTTTTTACTGTAGATACTGGTATAATACTTGCAAAATCATATTCATCTTTATATAAATCAATCAATTTAGCTACTTTTTCTTTGCTTACTAAATCTACTTTATTTATTACAAGTATGGTTCTCTTTTTTGCTTCTTTAATTTTATCTAGAATTAGTCTGTCGCCTTTGCCAATTTCATCTGAAGTTGCTTCTATTACAAAAACTACCACATCAACGTCCTTTGCCACTTCAAAAGCATTTTCTACCATAATATCTCCAAGTTTAGACTTAGGTTTATGAATTCCTGGTGTATCTATAAAAATTATTTGAGAATTTGGTCTATTTACTATTGCTCTTATAACTGTTCTTGTAGTTTGTGGTTTGTTTGCAATAGCTGCTACTTTTTCTCCTACTAAACTATTTATTATACTAGATTTTCCCACATTGGTTCTACCAAGTATGGAAACAAAACCTGATTTAAACATATCTTTTCTCCTTTTGTCGGGTTTAGGGACAGGCTCTTTTCCGACATTTATGTCGGGTTTGGGGACAGGCTCTTTTCCGACATTATATTCTATATTCTTCCATTGGAGTATAATGTGTATGTAAAAGTTCGTGTGCTTTATGTTCTCCTGGCTCTCCTATATACTCTTTATATATTTCTTTTAGTATAGGATTTTCATGTGATTTTCTTAGTGTGCTTCTTTCATCTATTGAGTACATTGCTGCAGCTCGTTTTCCTCTTACATCTGTAGTCATTCTTATTTTAGAACTTTTAATTGGTTGACCTCCACCCATTATGCATCCTCCTGGGCAAGCCATAACCTCTACAAAGCTATAGTCTGCTGTTCCATTTTTTATTTCTTCCATTATTTTTCTTGCGTTTCCTAAACCGTGTGCAACTGCAACTTTAATTTCTTTATCTCCTATTTGTACAGTTGCTTTCTTTATTCCTTTTGCTCCTCTAACTTCTTCAAAGTCTAATTTCTTTAATTCTTCTCCTGTAATTAACTCATATGCTGTACGAAGTGCTGCTTCCATTACTCCTCCAGTTACACCAAATATTGCTGCTGCACCAGTTGCTTCTCCCATAGGATTATCAAATGATTCATCTTCTAATTTGTCAAATTCTATGTTTGCTTGTTTTATCATTCTTGCAAGCTCACGAGTGGTTATTACTGCGTCAACATCCCATAAGCCATTTACTTTCATTTCTTCTCTTTGTCTTTCATATTTTTTAGCAATACAAGGCATTACAGAAACTACATATATTTTTTTAGGGTCTATATTATTTTTCTCTGCATAATATGATTTTATAATTGCTCCAAACATTTGGTGTGGAGATTTACAACTCGATAAATGAGCTAAATTCTCTGGATATTCCATTTCTGCAAAGCGTACCCATCCAGGGCAACACGAAGTAGTCATTGGTAAATTATCGTTTTCTTTAAATCTTTTTACAAACTCTGTTGCTTCCTCCATAATTGTAAAATCAGCACCTGTATTTGTATCAAATACTTTATCAAAGCCAAGTGCTTTTAATGCTGATACCATCTTTCCTGTAACATTTGAACCTATCTCCATACCAAATTCTTCACCTAATGCCACTCTAATTGATGGTGCGGTTTGTACAACAACAAATGTATCTGGGTCTTTCAATTTTGCCCATACATCATTTATATTTTCTTTTTCGTGTAAAGCTCCTGTTGGACAAGACTCAATGCATTGTCCACAAAATGTACAGTTTACATCATTTAAACTATGGTCATATGTTGTAGAAATACAAGATTCAAAACCTCTTTCTATGCAATCTATTGCACCTATATTTTGCACATTTTTACAAGTAGCAACACATCTTCTACACAAGATACATTTGTTAAAATCTCTTACTATTGAAGGAGATTTATCATCAATTTTATGCTCGGTTCTTTCTCCCTTAAACTCTATATCTAGTACATTAAATTTTATAGCTAAATCTTGAAGCTCGCAATTTCCAGAACGTGTACAAGTTAAGCAATCTTTTGAGTGGTTAGATATAATTAAGTCCAAGATTGCATGTCTTGCTTCTAGTACATTTGGTGTATGAGTATGTACCACCATTCCCTCTTCTACAGTTTGAATACAAGATGTTGCAAAACCTCTTCTTCCTTCTACCTCTACAATACACATTCTGCAATCTCCAACCTCATTTATATCTTTTAAAAAGCATAAAGTTGGAATATCTATACCTGCTTGTTTTGCTGCATCTAGTATAGTTGTGCCTTCTGGCACTACAACATTTTTATCATCTATTTTTAAATTAACCATCACTTTCCTCCTTCTTGGCACCTTGGTGCCTGTCACTAAAGTAGCCATTTGGCACTTTTAGGGACAGGTTTATTTTATATTTTTATTTTTTATATATGTTTTTCCTCTCTCATCGAATTCTTCTTTTAAAATGTCCATATACAATTTATCATAATATTTTCCATTAATGAATGCTGTTTTTCTTCTTCTTCCCATTTCTTTGAAACCACATTTTTTATAGCATGCTATTGCCCTTGGATTAAATTCCATTACGTACAAGTTTATATTGTTCAAATTCAAATAATTAAATCCATAGTCTAATAACAAGTTTATTGTTTCTGTTCCATAACCCTTTTCTCTATTTTCTTGGTCTCCTATCATTATTCCTATAGTACCAACTCTATTTATATAATCTAGTTTATCGAAGCCAGCTGTTCCAATAAGCTCATCATTTTCTTGTTTTACTATAGCAAATGATATATTATTAGCTTTTTTAGCTGTAGAACTCAAGTATTCCTTTTCTCCTTCTATGTCCATCATCTTTGAACTATATCCTGTAAAGTCAGTTACCTCGAAGTCATTTATCCATTTTACATATATTTCTGCATCTTCAATATTTCTAGGAGAAAGGTATATTTTATCTCCTACTAATTTTTTAAAGTATTTCATTTCCATCACTCCATTTTTTAGGATTTTTTATCTAAATTTCAACAACGCAATATAACAATTTCCTAGAAGCAAGCAAAAGCGAGAAGTACTAGGCAAATTTCAAAATATAACCGGAAGCGTACTTGGTGTACGCTGAGGATTATATTTTGAAATTTAACGACGTAATTCGAAGCTTTTCATTGCTTCTAGCCTATTGCGTGGAATGGACAAGACCTAATACACGTCGTACACTTAATACACTTATCCTGATTTATATGTCTTTTCTCTCTTCCTTCTCCTTCTATTGCATTTACTGGGCAATTTTTTTGGCATAATCCACAAGCTTTGCACTTTTCCTCATCTATTTCTATTCTAGATAGTGCCTTGCATTCCATTGCTTTACATTCTTTTTCTATAGCATGTTGCCTAAACTCTTCTCTAAAGTATTTTAATGTGCTTATTACTGGATTTGGTGCACTTTGACCTAGTCCACATATACTAGCTTTTTTAATGTTTACAGCTAATTTTTCTAATCTGTATATATCGTATTCGTTACCTTCACCGCTAGTCAATTTCTCTAATATTTCTAACATTCTTTTGGTTCCAATTCTACAAGGTGTACATTTTCCACAACTCTCGCTTACTGTAAATTGCAAATAGAATTTTGCTAAGCATACCATACATTTCGTGTCATCCATTACAATTAAGCCACCTGAGCCCATCATTGAACCTATTTCTTTTAATGATTCATAATCTATTGGTGTGTCTAGATGCTCTTTTGGTATACATCCTCCTGATGGTCCTCCTGTTTGTGCTGCTTTAAATTCTCTACCGTTTGGTATTCCTCCACCAATGTCAAATACTATTTCTCTTAAAGTTGTTCCCATTGGAACTTCAACTAAGCCTACATTATTTACGTTTCCACCTAGTGCAAATACTTTCGTTCCTTTCGAATTTGCTGTACCTATTGATGAATACCATTCTGCACCTTTTAATATAATTTGAGCAATATTTGCATATGTTTCCACATTATTTATTAAGGTTGGACAACCCCATAACCCAGATTGTGCTGGATATGGAGGTTTTACTCTTGGTTGACCTCTACGTCCTTCTATTGATTCTAAAAGTGCTGTTTCCTCTCCGCATACGAAGGCTCCTGCTCCTAGTCTTATTTCTATATCGAAATTAAAGTTAGTTCCAAATATGTTTTTTCCAAGTATTCCATATTCTCGTGCTTGGTTTATTGCTATTTTTAGTCTTTCAACTGCTATTGGATATTCAGCTCTTACATATATGTATCCCTTCTCGGCTCCTATTGCATACCCTGCTATTTCCATTGCTTCTAACACAGCATGTGGATCTCCCTCTAAAATGCTTCTATCCATAAATGCTCCTGGGTCTCCCTCATCTGCATTACAAACTACATATTTTGTATCTCCTTTTGCCTCCTTGGTAGCTTTCCATTTCTTACCTGTTGGGAATCCGGCTCCTCCTCTTCCTCTAAGTCCTGATTTATCTACTATTTCTATTACTTCGTCTGGTGAGATTTCCATTAACACTCTAGCTAAAGCTCTATATCCATCAAAAGCTATGTATTCATCTATATCCTCTGGATTTATTACTCCACAATTTTTTAGTGCAATTCTTTTTTGCTTTTTATAGAAATTTAATTCGTCTAATTTCGTAACTTTTTTTCCGTCTATATCTTTGCACAATAGTCTTTCTACTACTTTGCCTTCCATTATATGTGATTTTATAATTTCTTCACAATCTTCTGGCTTCACCATTGCATAAAAGGTATCTTCTGGACGAATTATTACAATAGGTCCTTTTGCACAAAGCCCAAAGCAACCTGTTTTTATAACACGTACATTAGTTAAATTATTTTCTTTAACTAATCTTTTAAAATTTTCTAATATTTGTGGTGATTTAGAAGATGTACATCCTGTTCCATTACAAACCAAAATGTGTTTTTCTCTTGTGTCTACATTTGTGTTTCTTCTTAAATCTAATTCAATTCTTTTTTCCGATCTAATTTTATTTAATTCTTCTATAGTCTTCATTTAAGACCTCCTTTTGATTTACTAGTATTCAAAATCTTTTTTATCATACTTAACTTGAAAAATAATTAATATATTGCTAGGCGAAATTTAACAAAAACATCGGAATCGTACTTTGTGTATGATGAGGATTTTTTGTTAAATTTCAACAACGCAATATGCTGATTATTTTTCAAGTTCATCTAAAACCTCATCAAGCTTCTTCACCGTAGCATGCCCATAAACCTCATCATTTACTGTAAATACTGGGGCAATTCCACAAGCTCCTACACATCTTGTTGTATCTATAGAATATTTTCCGTCTGCACTTGTTTTTCCCTCTTCTAAGTTTAATCTTTCTTTTAATCTATCTAGTATTGATTGCGAACCCTTCACAAAGCAAGCTGTTCCTAAGCAAACTGAAATATTATACTTTCCTTTAGGTTCTAATGTAAACCTTGCATAAAAAGTAATTACACCATATATTTCTGCCATTGGAATTTCTAAATATTTTGATATTTCCATTTGAGCAACTTTTGGAATATATCCATATTTTTCTTGTACTTCATTTAGTATTGGTATAAGATTATCTTTTTCCTGTTTATATGGTTCCATTATTTTTCTTACTTCTTCTTTAATTTTGTTTTCCACACATTCACACATTCTGTACAACTTCCTTTCTTTTTTTATTATTTTCATAATTATACAATTAAATACACTGCCATATTTTAATCTCTTAATTATATGCCTGTATTATATCAAATAGATTGATTTTGTACAATGAATTCTCGACATTTTTTCAATTTGACACATTATGTTTACCGTGTTATAATAATATCGTAGTATTAATTTATATTTCATGCTATCCTACTAATTGTGGGATAACGCGCCAATCTTTGTCATGGCTTTTTCAAGCGAAAGGAGATTGTTATGAAAATTGTAAAACGGTTAACTCTTAGCATTGTTATTGTACTAGTTCTTATCGTACCTGTAATTACTTACTCTAACTATGTAGCTATCCCCGATTCAGAAAAGTACTCGGATACAACTCAGTATACTCACGAGTATACCCAAGTTCAGGGTACTGTACTTTCTAAAGAACATAAGGATTTGGAGGTAGTCCATAAAGAACATTGGACCTTTGGCGGAACTCGCTCAGTCCCTCAGGTAATTCCCGAGTACAACCATATAACTATAGGTTATGGCGATATAACTACCACAATAGATTCAATAACTCTCTATAATCAAGTAGAGGTTGGTAGTATAATCAATATAACCTTGCATCAAGTATATGATTCCAACCATAACATGGTTGAACAATACTTAGAGCTACCTGTTTAACCGTAAACGAGAGTTGAAATAGGCTATTAGCCTTTTCAACTCTCGTTTTTCTGTTTGTATGTTTCTGGTTGTGCTAAGATATTACTACTCACCAAATGTAATTTCTGCATCTAATGGACAAATTTGTATAAATGTTTTTCCATCATTTACATCTATCGCGTTTCCTTCTAAATCCTTATAAACTGTTTGACCACTTCTAGAGGTTTTATCACAAGTAATTTCTATCGCTTTACCATTTGTAATATAATATCCATCAAGTTCCTCTAGATTATCTAAAGTTTGTCTACCTTTACCTGATCCATCATCTAATGTTGAATTTCTTGCTTTTTCTATAATTATATTTTTGGTTGTTACTGTTTCTCCTGTGTCCCAATCAACTTGCTTTTCTCCTCTAGAATAACGCACATATTCTTTTAAATCTTCATCATATTCGTATTCTACTACATTTCCAGATGAATATGGTATTGTTACAGTATTTGCAACTTCTCCATCATCAAGTTCAACCTCGTCTACCACATAGTTTAACACATTGTCTTTTTCTCTATCTACTCTGTATCCTTTTCTATCTGCAATTTCTAAAATATTCTCTGTGCTAGTTACTGCATTATGAGGTGCATATTTATCGTCGACTCTCCAAAATGAAGTTGAGCTTTCATAAATTCCATTTATATTATCTACTCCAAGTGATGTAATATCAGCTTGTGCTTGTGGACTCCAGCCGTAGTGTACATAAATTGCATCATTTTCTAAAGCATAATCTAAAAAATAGTGTCTTGCACTTCTTATTGGCCCAATTTTGTCTAAATCTTTGTCTTGAAGGATTAACATCAATCTAGATTCTCCACCCTCAACAATTATTTCATATATAATATCTGCTTCAATTAATCCTGCCTGTGGCATCGCATTAATATTATTATCTATCATTACTGCTATTGGTCTAGAATCTCCAGATAGAGTTTTTGGCTCTTGCACAACTATTGGCTCTTCTTCCAACTCTTCATTTGCAACATCAGTATTAGCTTCTTGTACTAAATTATTTCTGAATGTTTTTAATAGCAGTAGACCTGCGGCTATTAATATTAAAAGTATAAGTATAACAACAAATATTTTTGTTCCCTTCACTTTTTGTTCACTCCCTATTTTCATGTTTAATAGCATTGTTTTTTATTGTATATTCAAAATATACTTATTTCTTAATATACAACAAAGTTAAGTTACATTTGCATTCTTGTAATTCCATATGCAATACCATATAAGCATAAAACTAAAATAATCCCCACACAAGCACTAAAAATCACCTCTGAAAGTTTATGTGCTTTTGCTTCTATTCTACTCGCAGAAACTAGTATAGCAAGTACCAATGATAACGTAATAATTATTGTGTTTACTATGTTTCTAGAGCTTTGTGTAACTATCCAAATAATTGTGTTTGCAGCAAAAGCAAGTGTTGTAAATCCACTTGGAATAAATTTATGATTTAATCCTCTATGTTTATTTGTTCTTGCCATTGCTATTAAAGCAACTATCGCTACTACAACAATTACTATTACAGAAAATGCTAAATGTACAGGTGAATTTATTACATTATTTATAAAATTCAATCCAATATCACTAATTTTATCAAAGAACAAGAAGTATGCTACAATTAAAGCATTTATTGCAGTTATTACTACTCCGCCAGCTGCAACATCTTTTGCAATTTTCGCTTTTGGATGATAAACGTCTACATATAAATCCACAACTGTTTCAATTGCAGTATTAACCATTTCTGCAAACAATATTAAAATAATCGTGAATAGAAA
Organism: uncultured Clostridia bacterium; assembly: GCA_944392445.1. GTDB lineage: Bacteria > Bacillota > Clostridia > TANB77 > CAG-508 > CALXVA01. The sequence goes on along the minus strand of CALXWT010000003.1, from coordinate 22,529 downwards.
GCATAAAAATTCTGCTCTATTTAAGTCAAAAAACAAACTAACTATAACAACTAAAACAGCAAGTACTAATTGTATTTTTATATTTCTTTGTGTGGTTGTAGCATATATTATTCCATTTATTGCATTTTTCCAAGCATCTAAGAAATTTCCATTTGTCGTTTTATTTTCTTCTGTTTTTTCTTGCTCTTCTATTTTTTCTAATTCTTCTTCACTTTTTTTTTGACTTGTTTCTCTTTTAATTCCAAGTACACTTAGAATTTCTTCTTCTTTTGCCCTCATAACTTTCTTATCATCTTCTTCAATATGATCATAGCCCATTAAATGATAAAATCCATGTACTACCATATATGCAAGTTCTCTTTCAAAGCTATGTCCATATTCTTCGGCTTGCTCATATACTCTTGGAATAGATATAACTATATCTCCTAAAATATCTCCCTCTTCATTTACATCATTATTTTTAAAATTTTCTTTTATAAAATTATCTAGTTCGTTTTTTTCAAACATAGGAAAAGAAAGCACATCAGTTGGTCTATCTATGTTCCTATATTGTCTGTTCATCTTTTCTATTTCCTCTGGATTTGTTAAAGTCACACTCATATACAAATTAGTTTTATCTAATTTTTCTTTTTTAAAACATTCATCCACGACCTGTTTGATTGTACTTTCATATTTTTGTTTTTTTTCTAAATTTTTATATATTATTTCGCAATTCTCTTTCATACCAAATTCCTTTTATTTTATACTGCTTCTTGTTTTACCTTCTCTAGTCTCTTTTCTTTTGCTATTTTAGTATATTTCCCCTCTGATACGTATGAGTTACGTAAATTTCTCATAACACCTAGTTCTACTAGTTTGTGTTTATAAAATGCTATTATTTTAAAATATTTATTTTCATTTGTAGAAACTTTCTCTAAATCGCTTCTTATAAATAAAATTTCTTTTTGTTTTACATATTCGTCGTAATCTTTGTCTTTAAGTTCTTCAACTTTTTTATATTTATCCCAGAATTTTTTGTATTCTTCTCTTTGTGCAGGTTTCTCCCAATAGATTTTTGTGCTTAATAATTTAACATTATATTCTTCTATTATTCTTATTAAAAGTGAATATGCTTTTTCTTGTTTACGCAATACCTTTGTATCCACAATTAAGCTTCTTGCATCTTTTAAAAGTTTTATATAACATTGCTCTGCTACTACAAGAGGAAGACTATGCGTAAATAATTTTCTACTTAATCCTAAAAGAATCAAATTCTTTTCTATTACATCATTTTGGTCTAATTTTCCTACTGAAAATCTGTCAAAATTATCAAATTCATCTAAAATATCTTTATATGTTTCGTTTTGTTCAACTTCGAATTTTATAGGTAGAATATTAGATATATACTCTTCTAATACTTTAAAAATTTTATCATATACATCTTGTTTTTCTGCATCTGTAATATTGTCAGCTAATCTTATTGAATAATGTTTTAATAGTCCTTTGTATAAAGACTCTGTTTCTGTACAATAAAATCTTTTATATCTCTCTACTAATTTTTCTTTTTCTGTTAATACATTTTGATAATCTAGTCCAATTAAATATAGCTGTTTTCTATATTTATATTCTGTATAATTTGTTTCTTTTAAATGAGTAACAACATAATATTGTGACAAAGCTTCTTTTTCAAATTCTGTTGCTACATCGTTTCTTACCTTTTTATATATTGAATCCATTATATATTTATCTATAGCCTCTAAATATAAGGCATAAGTATCGTCTAATTTCTTAGATAGAACTTCCTTTTTTTCTTGTTCTTTTGCTTCTTGCAAATTATCATATGACTTTAGTATGTTGTTCCTTTTTATTGATATTAACATACCATTTATTCCAATTCTTGTTGGTATAAATAATTTGTTTATTGTATTAGTAATTTTAGAGAAAAATGTCTTTTCTGAATTATAAATTCTTAAACTTCTTTCTTCCATTTTATCCTTCCTTTCTCTTCATTCGTGTTTCTTAGATTGTAAGTTTGTTTTAAAAAACTATTTTTTCTTTTATACCAATATTTTCTTTTACTTCATATGTAACTTCTACTTCTATATAGTCTGTTTCTGTTCTTACTTTTACTTGCTTATCTAAAATTTCTTTACCATCTATTTCTTCTTGTAGGCTTTCTTTTGCCCTATCTATTCCAATTTGTTTAGCCTCTTCAATACTATGTATAAGTTGTATTTCTTCATATTCTTTATATGTATATTTTACAAGTTCAAGTGGTAAATAAAAGTTTGAAAATAGTTTTAATTTTTTATTCTCCTCTATTGTATCATATTTTTGAAATTTTGGAAGACTTTTCGGCAAATTTATTTGAAAATTATTTATCTTTACGGAATAGCTATTTTCAGTCTGCCCTGTCTCTACTTTTTCCGTTTCCTTCAAATAGACTTTTTCTGTAGTTGTATACCAAACTTTTGCCTGAACTTCAGCCTGTGCGTGGACATATTGCTTCCCAGTATATTTTCCTTCCATCCATCCCGCAACTATAATATCTCCATTTGTTACAATATCCCCCTCCTTTACTAGGGGAGTACCGTTTTGAGCACTTACTTTTAGAATCATTGCATTTTTATCTGCTACTATACTACAATATTCACTATCATTTATAATCTCTGGTTTTTCATCTGCTTTAACTAGCTTAATTGTTGCATTTGTTCCTTCTATTTCTATACCAACCCATGAAATATCATCTCTTTCTAATCTTATCTTATTTATTATTTCTTTTGTATCGATTGTTCTTTTTAGCTTTCCTATCTCCAAGCCTTCACTTTTTACAAGTTCTAGTATTTCTTCTTTTGGTATGTCTGTTTCTCCTTCAATTTCTATATTCCAAATAAAATTTGATAAAATAATTATAGTTAAAACTATTAATAGTAAAAAGAGGAAAAAGAACTTTCTTTTTTTATATTTTTTTATAATAAAAGGTAAGCCCTTTTTGTTTTGAATTTTTATTTTGCACTTTGTCTTTTTGCAAATTTGTTTTAATTTTCTAAAATCACTTATCTGTATACTTGCAAATACCTTTATAGAGTTCTCTTTTTTTATATTCCACAAGTTAATCTGCCTAGTATTGCAAATATTAATAAATTGCTCTATATAGTAACCTTCAATTACAATATCTACATATCCTGTTACATATTCTAAAAGCTTATTTGATTTCAAGGCTTTTCCTCCTCATATTTTATATAATTTACTTTGTGTTTATTCGGTTTAAAGCTCAGATTTTAAATAAATCTTTACTTCTTAAGCCTCAGCTTCATCTGAAACTTCTTCAAAATCAATCCCTTCAATTTTTCCAGTTACCAACAAATCATCTGAGGTCATCTCTTCTAAATTTAGATTAAAACCATTTATATTTATTATTCCAATATGGGTATTTACTCTAACAAAATATTCTTGATATTCCAATATTCCTTTATAATTTTCTATAAGCAACCTTTCGAAACCAGTTATTGTAAGTTTTGGCTCATTAGTACTAAGCTCAACTGGAATTTCAAATATTTCATCAAACTTTCTTGCCTTCTTTCTCATATACTCACTTTTCCTCTCTTTTTTGCAATTGGGGACGGGCTTATTTTGCAAATTTTTTATTTTAAAATTTGGTTTATATGCTACTGCCTCTAGCTTTAACAGGTTTTTATCTTAATCTATTTTTCAAATTCATCTAAGGACTTAAACTCGTATCCCATATTTTTAATTTCTTTTATGCAATAGTCTAAAATATTGCTATTATCTTTTGAGGTACTATGCAAAAGCATTACTTCTCCATTATGCACATTGTCTAATATTTTTTGTTTTCCATATTCTTCTCTTCCTTGCTTATTCTCATCCCAATCATCATAAGCAAATGACCACATTACAGTTGTATATCCTAATGTATTTGTATATGCTACACTTGCCTCACTATATTCTCCTTTTGGTGGTCTTAAATATTTCATTTCGTAGCCGAATTTATCATATAGAGCTGTATGAAGCTCCATAACATCCTCTTTAATTTCTTCTTCTGTAGATTCCGGCATACATATATGGTCTGCTGTATGATTTCCTATAATATGTCCTTCTTCAATCATTCTTTGTACTAGGTCTGGCCTAGAATTTAAGTAATGGCCTGTTATAAAAAAAGTGGCTTTTACATCATTTTGCTTTAGTACCTCTAATATTTTTTCTGTATAACCTGCTTCATACCCACAGTCAAATGTTAAATATATGTATGGTTTTTCACTATTTCCCATACTTATTCCATTATATGCATCAATTATCCTCTTATTCTCTGCTCCTAGCTCTGGCTGGTCATGATTATCTGCTCTCTTTATTCCCCATTCTATTTTTTTACTACTTACAAGCCCTGTTGAGCTTGTTTGAACAGTATCTACATTTACATTTATTACAGATACTGTAAAAATTATTACTAAACAACAAATTAAAAAAGTAGTCATTTTATTTATATTTATCTTCATACAATACACCTCTTTAACTAAATTTATTCTTTAGTAGTATAATTATTCCTAGTAAGAATAAAAAAAGATAGTTTCCATAAACATCTTAAATACATCCTTTTCATAAAAATTTCGACAAATAAATTTATTTTTCTAGAAATTTTATATTGACAAGCTTAAATTTTTAGATTATATTATTTAAGGAAATTGGAAAAATTTGGTTGTGTTTTTCCTTTTTTTGGATTTTATTTCAGATTTTTATTTTATTAGATGGAGGATATAAATGTTAAGTTTTGTTTTATGTGATGACAATTACGGCGCCATTGACAAATTATCTAAAATGTTAAATTCTATTATTATTTCTCATAATTTGAAGGCTCAAATAACATATACTACAAATAATCCAAACGATTTATTACAATACTTAAAAGATAATCCAACAGATGTATTATTATTAGATATTGATTTAAAATCTAGTACTACTGGTTTGCAAATTGCTGAGCAAATTAGAGAAATAGACAAAAATATTTATATTATTTTCGTAACTGGACATTTTGAATTTGGTATGGTTGCTTATAAATATAAAACTTTTGATTTCCTACAAAAGCCTTTGACAAAGGAAAGATTCGAAGAAACTATTTTACGTCTTTATTCCGATATATTCGGTAGTTCATCAAGATATATAAGGCTTGATAATGACAAAACTGTAATAAAGGAAAATAGTATAAGGTTTATAAAAAAGGAAGGTATGAAGGTAATATTTCACACAGATACAAGGGATTATGAAACATATAGCTCATTTAATAAGTTGTCTGGTATGTTACCTTATAATTTTGTCAGATGCCATAAATCTTATATAGTAAATGTTTCTAAAATAACCGATATAGATTTATCTGAGAATGAGATTTCTTTTAGTAAGAATGATAAATGCTATATTGGTCCTAAGTATAAAAATGATTTTATGGAGGTTTTAAAAGATGAATACTTTACAAACAATATGGTCAGCATTGACTGTGCCAAATGAGATTTTAGTAAAAGTGCTTTCGGTTCCAATAGCATATTTAGATGCATATATTGGTATGTTATTCTTTACATCTCTTTTAAATATTAATGTTACAAAAAAGCAAAAAATAGTTTATGTTTTACTTTATGCCTCGATAGGCAATATTTTAAATTTTGTAGTTCCAACATCTTACACTGTCTTCATTAATATTATTGTATGGCCAATTATTATATTTTTTGTATTGAAAACTACAATTATAAAGTCGCTATTAGCAGAAATAATAACTTTATTAATCACTTCTACTCTTGAGCTTTTGTTTGCTAATGCTTTCTTGAATATTTTTAATATTACTTCTGCAATGATAATGGTAGTTCCTGCTTATAGATTAATAATTATTTTTAGCATATATCTAATAATGTTTCTACTTACGAAATTAATTAATACATTTAAAGTTAATGTTCAAATCTTTGATAATATGAGTATTAAAACAAAAATTTTACTAATTATAAATGCATTACTAATTGTATTAGTTCTTGCAATGCAATTTTATTTATTAAGATTTTATAGTACCACAATGCCAACTATCATTACTTTTATAAGTATTATAGGTTTAATTGCATATTTTTCTGTAAGTCTATACAGTATGATTAATGTTTCTAAACTTGAAAATACTAAAATAGATTTAGAAAATGCCAACAATACTATTCATTCATTAACAATTTTGCATGACCAAGTTAGATCTTTTAAACACGATTTTGATAATATGGTAAACAGTATTGGTGGTTATGTAGTAAATGAGGATATTGCTGGACTTAAGAAATATTATAATCAATTATTGGAAGAATGTAATAAAACTAATAATTTATATGCTTTATCTCCTGCTGTTATAAATCATCCTGCAATTTATCATTTACTTGCAACTAAATATTATGAAGCAGACCATAAAAATATACAAATTAACTTAGATGTATTCTTAGATTTAAATGAAATTGAGGAACGTATGAAAATTTATGACTTTACCAGAATACTTGGCATTTTATTAGATAATGCTATTGATGCAGCAGTAGAATGTAATAAGAAAATTATTAATGTTACATTTAGAAAAGAAATTAGTAATAATATGATAGCAGTAATTATTCAAAACACATACAACAACAAAGATGTAGACACAGAAACAATTTATCAAAAGGGTGTAAGTAGTAAAGAGAACCATAGTGGACTTGGCTTATGGAAAATTAGGCAAATTTTAATGCGTAATAATAACTTAAATTTGTTTACTACTAAGAATGATGAATTCTTTACACAACAATTTGAAATATTTAAATAAACTTTGGGCACTAAAAATAGTCTCTATATAGAGGCTATTTTTAGTTTGTCGATTTTTATATTTTATTATAAGGAAAATAGTTGTTATCCTATTTGTTAGATTTTTTGTTTTAATTAATCTTTTTTTACTAAAGATGCAGGCATTTTTGGTTGATGAAACATGCCCATTAAAATACATGCAGTATTGGTTGATTTTGCATATTTTTCTGCCATCTTTGCTAAAGTTTTTAACATATAAATTCCTCCCCTGTTTTTTTAATTTATATAATAAAACATTGCCGGCTAATGCTTTTATTATCCAATTTAGTTTTCTGTTTGTTCTTTATAAACTTCGTGTCCATATTTGTTATTCGTTATTTTATAGGCAATTCTAGATATGAATAAAGATTGTATAATAGTTCCAACAATTAGTATATTTGATAGCATACTGTCTTTTATAAATACTGCTACTATTAAAGTTATACTAAGTATTATATATGATAATATTTTCTTAATTTTTCTTTCCTTTTTGCTTATGATAGGTACATTTTCTGTATCTGCTGGTGCGTACATGCTTATCATTAACATTCCAAATACCAAGCTTAAACCTATTAAAATATATCTTAGTAAATTATCTACTACTAGAAATTTACTAATTATTATTGTTCCATAGTAAAATACTACACTACCTATAATGCATCCTATATGTGTATGCAAGTGGAATCCACCCGATACGGTTCTGTATGGCATAATTGCTATATAGGCAAATACCATATACCATCCAAAGCCCAGTAAGAAACTAACTCCGAATAATAATATCATTTTAGGAATTTCACCTATAATTAATTTTAATCCATATTCTATTACCTCTTCTTTTTCTTCTGTAATGTCTGGCATTTCTTTTTTCATTTTCTTAAGTATTATGTCACAAATTTTTTCAATCAATTTGCTCACCTCATTTGTTCTGAGATAATAATAATACTTTTTGCGACATATTTTTTGTTTTATTTACAAATAATTGCTAGTATTTTACGAAAAGCATTTTTTTAATTTTCGAATAATATTTTTGCCTTTTCATAAAATTTACATAAACTCAAAATAATAGTATGTATTTTTTATTGCTGTTTACGTTCCCACAATCTTAGAAACTCTTGCACTAATAAAAAATACATACTATTACTATAATTCCATCCCCTCTAAAATTTTCCAACTACCTATTGGCTCTGGAATTGATTTAAAAACCATCTCTTCTTTTGTTATTGGATGTAATATTTTTAATTTATATGCCCAAAGAGCAATTTGCTTCCCATGGCCTCTTCCACCATATTTTTGGTCTCCATATATACTATGGTTCCTACTAGAAAGTTGCACCCTAATTTGATGATGCCTACCTGTATGTAAGTCTATTTTTAGCAAAGACAAGTCTATATCCTCATTATATTTTAAGACCTCATAATCTAATGACGCAAATTTAGAATTTTTAGTACCTTCTTTTACCACTTTACTCATATTGTTTTTTTCGTTTTTTAGCAAATAATCCTCTAATACACCTTTTTCTTGCTCCATTTTTCCATTTACTATAACTAAATATGTTTTTTGAAACACCTTTTCTCTTACTTGCTCACTTAACCTACCTGCTGCTTTTGAAGTTTTTGCAAATACCATAACTCCACCAACTGGCCTATCCAACCTATGTACTAAGCCCAAATACACATTGCCTGGCTTATTATATTTTTCTTTTAAATATTCTTTTATAATAGTAAGCATATCTACATCTCCGGTTTTATCTCCTTGTGATGGTATATTTACTGGTTTTTCTACTACAATTATATGATTATCTTCAAATATTACTTTTAAATTTTGCATTCTTCTTTATATGATTATTATTTTTTTATTTAATAATCATTATCTCCTTTCATATATAAAATTGTTTTTATTTCACAATATTATATTTTATTTTAATCGATTTTTCAACCTTTCTTTCATTCACAATTTTTCTTATGTTATCTATTGTTAAACATATTTTTCTTATGTTAATCGTACATTTAACTTTTTACTTAACTAAACATATCATTAATATCTTTATGTCATAAATATCCTTCAAACTTGACATATTTTATTAAAAATGGCATAATATCCTTGGAAAGGGGGAATAATAATGGAATCAAACGAACAAGAAGTTCGAGAAAAAACTAACTCAAGTGTAGGTTACGGAATTGCTGCACTAATATTTGGAATAATATCTGTTGTATCTTTATGCTTTATTATTATATCTATATTATCTGCAGTTCTAGCAATCGTTTTTGGATTTATAGCCATGAAAAAAGGTGACAAATTAGGAAAAGCCGGTTTAATACTAGGTATAATATCTATAGTAATTACATTTTTACTATTCTTATTTTTACAAGTATTGGATGTATCTTTATTTGTAATACCTAGCTGGTATAAATAATAAGGAGGAAACTGTATGTCTATACACTGTAACGCAAGAAAAGAAGATATTGAGAAAACTGTTCTTATGCCTGGTGACCCATTAAGAGCAAAATACATTGCCGAGAATTTTTTAGAAAATGCTAGATTAGTAAATACAGTAAGAAATATGTTAGCATATACAGGAACTTACAAAGGAAAGCCTGTTACCGTATTTTCTTCTGGTATGGGAATGCCAAGTATGGGAATTTATTCTTATGAGCTTTTTAAATTCTATGATGTAGAAAATATTATTAGAATTGGCTCATGTGGTGCATATAACGAAGATTTAAATTTATTTGATACCATATTAGTTGACAAGAGCTACACCGAAGGGAATTTTGCTTACGAGTGGAGTGAAAAAGAATGCCATATTGCCGAGGCCGATAGTGAGCTTAATTCTAAGTTAGAAGAAACTGCAAGCAAAATAAATATTCCTTATATTAAAGGAAATACTTTGTGTAATGATTGTTTTGATGGTTATTTAGATGATATTGATAGCTTTATTGCTAGATTTCCTAAAGATTTAAATATTATAGCTTGCGAAATGGAAGCTTTTGCTTTATTTTATATAGCTAAATATTTTAATAAGAAGGCTGCTTGTCTTTTAACTGTTGTAGATTCTCATTACAAAAACCAAGTTAGTACCCCAGAAGAGAGAGAACGTTCTTTAAACGATATGATTAAATTAGCTTTAGAAAGCGTGGACAAAAGGCAGTAGTCCCTTTGTCCACGCTTTTCTTATTGTATAGGAAAAATCGAAGATTTTGACTATACAACAAGGTTAAGTTTCTTTTGGCCGTGCGTATTTACGAAGCAAAACGCTACAAAAAGCGAAGCCACTTTTCTTATAACCATTCTTTATACTTTTTAATATATTCCTTCTTTACAATAGTTGCTAGGAAACAATATAAAATTGGTACTAGCAAAATTATAGAGAAATATTTAAGTGGTATTGGAACTAGTCCTATATATTTTCCTATAAAAGTAAATGGTATTAATATTGCAACAATGCTTAGTCCAATGGATGTAGCATATACTGCTTTTGAACTATGGCTTTCTATAAATGGTGTTTTAGCTGTTCTAATTACATGCAAACCTACTAGATTTGATACTACTCCATATGAAAACCATATTGACTGGAATAATGCTGCATCTGGTAGCCTTAGTCCAAATCCAAACCATAGAATTGCAAATACCATTAAATCAAATACAGAACTTGCAGGGCCCATGTGTAGCATAAATCTCTTTATACTCTTCATATTCCATTTACGCGGTTTTGCTAAGTATTCTTTATCTACATTATCATACGGTACTGATAATTGTCCTAAATCATAAATTAAACTTTGAACTAGTAATTGTATTGGTGTTATTGGAAAAAATGGTAGTAACACACTTGCGATTAAAACAGATAGCACTTCTCCAAAATTGAAGCTTACAGCCATTTTTATATATTTTTGTAAATTTCCAAATGTTTTCCTTCCTTCTATTACACCATCTGTTAGCACATTTAAGTCTTTTTCTAATAATATTATATCTGCTGTTTCCTTGGTTATATCTACTGCTGTATCCACAGATATTCCAACTTCTGCATTATTCATTGATGGTGCATCATTTATACCATCCCCCATATAGCCAACGACATTTTTTGCATCTTTTAGAATTCTTACAATCCTTGCCTTTTGTATAGGTGAAAGTTTTGCAAATACATTAGTCTTTTTTAGCTGTCTTCTTAGTGCAGTATCAGATAATTTATCAATTTTGCTTCCTAGTATTATTTTATCTGTATTTATTCCTACTTTATCACATATTGCTTTTGTAACATATTCATTATCTCCTGTAAGAACAATTACTCTAATTCCATCTTTGTTTAATCTTGCAATTTCGTCTTTTGCACTTTCTTTTGGTGGATCTAGAAAACCTATAAATCCTATTAGGAGCATTTTTGATTCATCTTTAACAGAAAAGTTTTTTACATCTTCTACATCATTTTTTTGTGCAACAGCTACGACCCTTAATCCCTGCTTATTTAAGTCTTTAGTTATATTTAAAATATTTTGCTTAATTTCTCTTGTTATTTCAGAAACCTCTCCTTTGTAATCAACCATTGTGCAAATACTTAGTATTTCTTCTACAGCTCCTTTAGTTATTAGTTGTTTCTTTTTTCCATCTGATACTATTACAGATAGTCTTCTTCTAGAGAAATCAAATGGTATTTCATCTATTTTTTCATATTTTTCTTCTATACCTTTTAATTCCGTTTTAGCAGTTCTTGCAATAACTGCCTCATCTATATTACCTTTTAACCCAGTTTGAAAGTATGCATTTAAAAATGCCTGTTTTAGTACTCTTTTGTCTTCATCGCCCTTTATATCCAAATATTTTTCTAGTACAATTTTGTCTTCTGTTAGAGTTCCTGTTTTATCTGTACACAAAATATTCATTGCTCCAAAGCTTTGAATACTGTCTAACCTTTTAACAATAGTTTTCTTTTTAGACATCCTAGTTGCACCTTTTGCTAAGCTTGACGATAATATTACTGGTAAAAGTAATGGTGTTATTCCTATAGCTATTGCAACTGCAAAAGTAAATGCCGTTATTGTTCCATGTTTTGCTGCATTTACTATGAAGGTTATTGGTATAAGAACTAACATAAATTTAATAAGAAGCTTACTTACATTTTCAATTCCTTTTTGAAAAGCAGTTTTTGGCTTTTCGTCCGTTATATTGTCTGCCACTTTTCCAAAGTATGTGCTATCTCCTATACTTATAACCACACCTCGTGCAGAGCCACTCATAATATTTGTTCCCATAAAACAAATTGTGTCTAAATCAGTTATATCCTCTATTTTTCCTTTTTGCTCAGATTCTGCAACCTTTTTTACAGAGTCGCTTTCTCCTGTTAAAGAAGATTGAACCACATATAAATCTTTTGACTCGATTATTCTTAAATCTGCTGGAATTAGGTCCCCTGCTGATAAAACAACCACGTCACCAACCGTAATGTCTTCTGATGGTACTTTCGTTACCTTTCCATTTCGTAATACTGTGGTTTTAACAGAAACTAAATTTTTTAATTTTTCTGCAGATTTATTTGACCTATATACCTCAAAAAACTCCAATAATGTACTTGCTATAATTAATACTAAAATTACAATAATATTTGCATAATTTGAAGGAGTAGTTAAAATTACATCTGTGTAAAATAATACAAAAACAATTCCTAATAATATTAAATTAAAGGTACTAAATAAACTCTCTAATAGATAATTATACCATTGTTTCGGTTTTTTTTGCTTCATTACATTTTTGCCATACTTACTTAGATTATTCTTAACATCTGATGAGTTTAAACCTCTTTTTTTAAAATTATGCTCTTTTAGAAACTCTTCAACACTGCTTGTACACTCTCTTTCGTACATATTATTTTTCTCCCCCTTAAAATGGAATTTACCCTAATCTTTTGTACAACTATTTAATCTAATTAAAATTTACGTTTTATTATTTCTTAAAAATTATACCACAATTTTTTATAATTCAATCATTATTTTTAATTTTTTCTAAAAAATTAAAAATAATTTCTTTATATTTTACAATTTGTAAAAGTATTTTATTAGGTTAGAGTAGACTTATAAAAAAAGTATGAAAATATGGAATGGAAAGTACTTTGAATTAGAAATTCTTAAATAAATTTATGGAAAGAGTTCATCTCTGATGGAAGGGTGCCATAAAATTATTTTAGAATTTCTATGAAAAAGTAGCTTGACCGACATATTTGAGATACTTTTTTTATAAGCCTACTCTAACCTATTACTAGAATTACAATAATTGTAAAATATAAAGATATTATTTTACAACAAATTTTTCTTTTATAATCCTTAGCTAAAATACACAATTTTATTTTCTGGAAAATATTCATTTAATAATTTTCCTATATATTGCTCGCCTATCTTCCTTTGTTCTTGCTTGTAGGTATACTTGCCTTTCCCTCTTCCTGTCATCAAATCTTTATTATATAAATCAATTGCACTTGGAAATGCCTCTTCATTTATTTTTCTATGAACATAGCTATATGTCATAAAAATCACTTCGAAAAATGTACTTTGTTTTACTTTATCACTTAGATTATCTTTTAAATATATAACTAACTCCTTATATAGCTCTTGCCAGTTTTCTACAAAAATAACTGGAGCTATTAGTATTCCTACTTTATATCCAGCATCTGCCAATTTATTTATTGCCTTTACTCTATTTTCTAAACTTGAGGTCCCCATCTCAACTTTTTGAATAATTTCCTTGGGATTAACACTCATCCTTATAATTACTCCTTCTTTTCCCTCTGCATCAAGTATATCATCTACCATATCGAATTTAGTAGGAAATGTTATATATCCCTTTTCTGCTCTTTTAAAGTTTTCTATTGTCCATCTTAAGTTATTAGTAATACTATTCTCAAGTATTAAATCACTATTACTCCCTATCTCAAAAACCAGCTCTTCCTCACTTTCATTTGCTACCTTAATAATTTTGTTTAACATTTCCTCTCTATTTACAAAAATTCGAAGGTATGCACATTTATTATAATTACAAACCAAATAGCAGTACAAGCACATTGCTATACAACCAGATGAAGTATATGGTACTAAATAATTTGATATTTTATTGTTTGGTACAAACTTGTGCGTTTTTCGTATTCCAATAATTAAATTTCTCTTCATCTTCGGAAATTCTTTATTTTCTTTTTTCCTCATTTCTTCAATGTTGTTATGATTTTCTATTACAAACTTTGGCACGTTTTTATATTTTTCAAGCAATTCTTTGCCAAGTTCATATTCCTTCGCCTTTTCTTCATAATATATTGCATCTGGAATAAAATCTTTCATTACTATCAATTCCTCTCAAATAAAACTATTTGTAATATTATGCACATTTTTTGCTAAGCTATGCTTTTTTATTTAAATATAAATAAAAAATACATACTTTTTCCTAATTCTATAAATAAAAAGCTTCATATCTAATTTCAACACTGCATACATTTTAATAGGTGATTACATGAAATTTATTTTTCTTTCCTTTAGACGAAATATTTTGCCATTTACCTTAGTCCTATTTACTATTTGTTTAGTTGTGTTTTCTAGTTCTAACCTTACAGCCACCAAAAATGGACTAACACTATGGGCAACTTGCGTTGTTCCGTCCCTTTTTCCTTTTTTCGTAATTACTAATCTACTTTCGCACACCAAGGTTGTTAGCGTTATTGGTAAACTATTAGACAAATTTATGAGACCTCTTTTTAATGTACCCGGAATTGGTGGCTTTGCTTTTGTTATGGGGCTTATTAGTGGATATCCTGTTGGTGCTAAAATAGTAGCAGATTTTAGAGAAAAAGGATTAGTTACACAAGACGAAGGAGAAAGATTGCTTGCTTTTACTAATAATTCTGGACCACTATTTATTTTAAGTAGTGTAGGTATTGCTTTATTTGGTGATACAAAAACTGGTTTATTGCTTCTTGGTACTCACATTCTTGCATGTATAACGGTTGGAATAATTTTAGCAAGGTTTTCTAAGAAAAATAAATTTGAAAATTCTTATGATACAATCAAAAATAAATTTGAAAGAAAAAACGATAGCCAATCTTGCAATAGTGAAAATATTACTTTTAAAAATCTTGGAGAGGTCTTAACAACTAGTATAAATAGTAGCATCTCTACTATTTTATTGATAGGTGGATTTGTAGTTATATTTTCTGTAATTATTTCAATTCTAAATCAAACCAATATTTTAAATAATTTAAGCACTTTACTATATCCTATCTTAAATTTTCTTAATATTGATTTAGAATTTGCAAAGCCATTGCTTTCTGGCATATTAGAATTAACCAATGGAGTTAATTTAGTTGCAAATATACCAACAAAGCTTATTTCTCAAAATATAGTTTTAAGTGCTTTTTTACTAGGTTTTGGTGGTTTTTCTGTATTATTACAAGTTTATAGTATTGTGTCCAAAACAGACTTATCTATGAAAAAATACTTAGTTGGAAAATTCTTACAAGGAATTATAGCTGGCATATATACTTTTCTAGCTTTAAAGTTTTTGCCTTTTTTAAACTTAGATGTTGTTCAAACTAGTTCTTTACTAGATGGCTCATCGAATTTAAATAATGCGTTTAATGGAATTTACTCGTTTTTCTACGACTTTGGTATATTTGTTATTGCTATTATTTTAGTAATTTTTATATTTAAAGTATTTAATAATGTATATAAACTCATAAAAGAAAACTAATTGAATATATTTTATAAGGAGTTGATTTATTTATGGATAGAGAGAATATGAACAATTTTTATGGTATGCCTCCATATAATTATGATAATAACTTTGATGGTGGCATGGGAGATAATCCAATGTTTAACCCAATAATGCAGTATGAACAGGCATATATGTACTACAAATATTTGACGCAACAAGTGGAATATAAGATAAAGTGTAAAGAGTATGATAAGCTCTGTGGTACTTCAAGTAGGAATGAAAGTTCAAGAGGTTCGAGGGAGTAAAATGTTTTTTAATGATTTATTCAATTAAAAAAATGCCAAAGGCTATATAGGTACAAAAATAAGCAAGCTTTTAAAAGCTTGCCTTTCTTGGTAGCGAGAGGGAGATTCGAACTCTCGACCCACTGGGTATGAACCAGTTGCTCTAGCCAACTGAGCTATCTCGCCATTTTATTTATATGTTGTTTTTTGTAGCACGAATTAAATTATACAGGTTTTTATTTCATTTGTCAAGTATAATGTCACTATTTTATTCAAACAAATCAGAGTGTGAACCTGTACGAGTTAATACCAAGATTAAATTTACGTTATTTTTCTTATACTCAAGTAACCAATCTGGTTTGATATGGCATTCCCATAATCCGTATTTCTTTTGGCTCTAATAAATGATTTCTATATTTTGATGGTAAGGGAATGTCATTTGCTAACATTTGTATAACTTCATCTAGTAACTTAATATCTAGTTTTCTTTTTTGTATAATTTTTAAATCTTTTTTAAATTGACTTGTTATCTTTATTTCGTACTTATTAGTTTTCATTGTCTATCTCCTCAATCATGTCATAAACATTATCATAGCTTTTATAGTCTTCAGGTTTTTCCATTATTGCATCAGCCTCTTTTATTGCTTCAATTGTTTCTTTATTAAATGTTGGTTTTTTTATCATAAATGGAATACTATTTGTCATCACTACTTGTTTTAAAAACACTGTTACTGCATCAGCAATATTCAAGCCCAAATCATTTAAAGTTTTTTCTACTTCTTTTTTTAATTCAGGTTCAATTCTAATATTTAAAGTATCAGTCTTAGCCATTTTTCCACCTCCAATTATATTCATATATTATCTTACGGTAATATTGTAACACATTGTATTTACAATGTCAACAATATTATATTATTATTTACACATAAATGTGATTTTATACTTTGCTATAATTAAATTATGAAAAAAATAAAGGCTGTTATAATTTACAGCCCCTATAAAATTTATTTAATGTTCTATCTACTTCTATCTTCTTCTCTTTGCTCTTTTTCCACTTTCTTTACTGGTTGTGGTTTAGTTAAATCCTTTTTCTCCACTTTTACAGCTTTTAATGTTTCTCTTCTTTGTGCTTTACCAGAATTTCCATAAGCATCTACTTTGCTATCTATAGTTCTTGAACTTTCTGCTAATGCTTTTTCTGTTGCATCTGTAGAATCTACACTTAATTCTACATCTGGTTCTATATCATTTTCACTTGTTACCATATTTTTTATACTTACAAATGGAGATGCTAGTATTTGCCAAAAGCTAAGCTTCACTTCTCTGTCCATTATATTCACCTCGATTTAGTAAAACTACTGTTTTACCCTAATTTTAAAACTCTATTTCTATATTAACATAATTTTACAGAAAAATCAAGCCTTATCCCATATAATCTCTTAATTTCTTGCTTCTGCTAGGATGTCTTAGTTTTCTTAATGCCTTTGCTTCTATTTGTCTTATTCTTTCTCTTGTTACATCAAATTGTTTTCCAACCTCTTCAAGTGTTCTTGCTTTTCCATCTTCTAAGCCAAATCTTAGTTTTAATACCATTGCCTCTCTTGGTGTTAGTGTATCCATTACTTCTTCTAGTTGTTCTCTTAAAAGTGTATGTGCTGCAGAATCTTGTGGTGCTGGGCTATCTTCGTCTTGTATAAAGTCTCCTAGATGGCTATCGTCCTCTTCTCCTATTGGTGTTTCTAATGATACTGGGTCTTGTGCTATTTTTTGTATTTCCATAACTTTTTCAACGCTTATTTCCATTTCTTTTGCAATTTCTTCTGGAGTTGGTTCACGTCCGTTTTGTTGTAATAATTGTCTTGAGGTACGAATTAATTTATTTATTGTTTCTACCATGTGTACTGGTATTCTTATGGTTCTAGCTTGGTCTGCTATAGCTCTTGTGATGGCTTGTCTTATCCACCAAGTTGCGTACGTACTAAATTTGAATCCTTTGTTATAGTCAAATTTTTCTACTGCTTTTATTAGTCCCATATTTCCTTCTTGAATTAAGTCTAAGAAAAGCATTCCTCTACCAACATATTTTTTTGCTATACTTACAACTAGTCTTAAATTTGATTCAGCTAATTTTTGTTTTGCTTCCTCGTCACCTTTTAATATTCTTTGTGCTAGTTCTGCCTCTTCTTCATAGCTTAGAAGTGGTATTTTTCCTATTTCTCGTAAATACATTCTAACAGGATCGTCTACACTAACACCTTCTATGTTAGATACATCCATATCCTCTAGTTTAATTTCTTCTACATTTTCTAAGTCTTCTATGTCTGGCTCTTCTATATCATCATTTAGGTCTACACCCAAATCCTCAAAAGCATCAAATACTTTATCAATTTCTTCTGGATCAGTATCATCTAGTTCTGTTGCTAACTCTCCATAAGTAATTTTTCCACTTTCTTTTGCCTTTTCTATGATTTTTTGAACTTTATCATTGTTTATTGTTGAATCGCTATCTTCTTTTTCTTCTTTTGTAAGCTTATTTTCAACTTTATCAGAATTCTTTTTTGACTTTGTTTCTGCTTTTACTGGTTTATCTATTTTTCTTTCATCCTGTACTGTTTTATTATTTTTTTCTTGTTCTTTATTATCAGCTACTACTTTTACGTCTTTTGCTTTTTTCTCTACTTCTTTTACTGCATCATTTTCTGAATTTTTCATTTTTATAACTCCTTTCTTCTATTTAACCTTAGCTAGCTTTAGTATTACATCATTTAAATTCTCTTCGAGTTCATGTATTTCTTCCTTAGTCATATTATCTGTGTTTTCCAATTTTTTTATTATTTCATTTCTTCTATTTACTAATTTTTCTTTATTATATGTAGTAAGTAAGTCTTCTATACATTTGTTTATATCTAGTATTCCAAAGTCATCTGCCATTATTCCAGATAAATAATTTATTATTTCTTCATCGTCAAAGCTATCTAAAATATTGCTTGTTTTTCCTTGGGCATATAGCTCATAAATTTTAGAAATTATTTTTTTATTTATTTCTGCTTTTATATTATCTACCAATATTGTGTCTTTTATTTTTTCATAGCTTTCTTGTGGATAATTAACTAATATATATATAACCATTTTTTCTCTTTTTATTATAGATTCGTCAATTTTTTCTGTGTTTTCTTTTCTTAAAAGATTTTTTATTGGTGTGCTTTCCAAAACCTTTTTATCATTATCTTTTTTATATACTAGTTTATTTACCTCACCATATATAGCTTCTTTAGATATTCCATATTCTTTTGATATTTTGTCTATATAAATTTCTTTTTCCATGCTGTTGTCTACTTTTGATAATATTCTAGCAATTTCATTTAAAAATTTTATTTTGTCATTTACATTTTCAATATTTAAATTTTGCTTTAAAATTTTTACTTTAAATTCAACAAGTGATATAGCTGAATCTACACATTTTTGAAATCTTTCTGGTCCGTATTTTATTACAAATTCATCAGGGTCTTTTGCTCCATATATTTGAAGTACACGAATATCACATCCCATGTTTTGGAGTATTTCGAGTCCTCTTAAAGTTGCTGCTTGTCCTGCACCATCAGCATCATATCCTATTATTACTTGCTCGCTATTTTTTCTAAGGAGCCTTCCTTGCTGTTCTGTAAGTGCTGTTCCAAGCGAAGCCACTACATTTGTAATACCTCTTTGGTAAAGAGATATTGCATCCATATAGCCTTCTACTATTATTAACTTTTTTGTATCGCCTTTTTTAGCAATATTTAATCCAAATAGATTTCTTCCTTTACTATATACTATGTTTTCTGGAGAATTTATATATTTAGGTTTGCTATCATCTAATACTCTTCCACCAAATGCAATAAATTTTCCTGATGTATCTTGAATTGGTATCATAAGTCTTTTTCTAAATCTATCAATAAATTTTCCATTGTCTGCTTTATTAACTAAGCTAGATGCTAAAATTTGTTCTTCTGTAAATCCTTTTTGCTTTAATAGATTATATAACTCATCAAAATTACCAGAATATCCTATTAAAAATGATTTTAATGTTCTATTATCTAGTTTTCTCTTTTTTATATATTCTTGTGCTGGTTTTGAGGTTGGTTTGTATAGATTTTCATGATAAAATTTTGCAGCGATTTCGTTTATTTCATAAACTTTAGATTTTAGTATAGCTTTTTTATTATCTTGGTAACTATTATCTAGTGTAGGTAGTGTAATATTGGCCCTATTAGCTAATAGTTCTAGGGTTTCTCTAAAATCTAAGTTCTCTATTTTACTAACAAAATGTATAACATTACCTCCAACGCCACAACCAAAGCAATGAAAAATTTGCTTGTCTGGTGACACAGAAAAAGAAGGTGACTTTTCTTTATGAAATGGACATAGTCCAAAAAAGTTTCTTCCACTTCTTTTTAATATTACGTATTGAGATATTACATCAACTATATCGTTACTACTTCTTATTTCTTCTATTAATTCTTCACTATACCTTACCAATTTTTTCTAACCTTTCTTTCATATACTTATTTTATTCGACATAAAGTCTTTAATTCCTTCTTATGATTTTACAGTTTTCACCTACTTCTATTACTTTTTAATATTTCATTTTTTTATGCTACTGAATTTTTTTAAACCAAAGGCAACAACAAAGTCGTACCTTTCCGATACGACCTTTATTTCTGTACATACTATAAATTTTCGCTTGTTCCTGTTCCATTAAATGGTATAAACTTGCTTACTATATCTTGATTTATGTCTATATGTTCTTGTGGTAATTTA
Organism: uncultured Clostridia bacterium; assembly: GCA_944392445.1. Classification (GTDB taxonomy): domain Bacteria; phylum Bacillota; class Clostridia; order TANB77; family CAG-508; genus CALXVA01. The sequence goes on along the minus strand of CALXWT010000003.1, from coordinate 1,947 downwards.
TATTCATCAAAAGATATATTTATTTTATTTTCTACTAATTGTTCTACCTCTTCTTGTGATGCATGCTCTGCAAGTACTAATTCACTCACTAATATTTGTTTAGCATTATTAAGCATTTTCTTTTCTCCTGTAGATAGTCCTTTTTCTTTTTGTTTAAAGCTTAAATTTCTAACTACGTCTGCCACTTCATATATATCTCCACTTTTCATCTTGTCCATATTGTCTCTATACCTTTTGTTCCAGTTTTGAGACATTTCTGTTTCATTTTGTCCTAATACAGACATTACTTTTGCAGCTTCGTCTTTACCTATTATATTTCTAACACCAACTTCTTCCGCTTTGTCTGTTGGTACCATTACCTTTACTTCTCCTGGCATTTTAATTATATAATAATTTTGTTTTTCTCCTAATATGTTCTTCTCCTCGATTGCATCTATGGTTCCTGCTCCGTGCATTGGATATACTATTTTGTCACCTATGTTAAACATATAGGTCCTCCTTTCTAAAGTAAATTTTTCTATATATGAAGTTAAAGAAAGGGTTTTGTTTCTCTTTTTCAACTACATTTCTATTATACTACAAAAAATGGCAAAAGTCAAAACTTTTACCATTTGTTTTTATGTAATTTGTAGTCCAAAAGCTTGAAACTAGTGGGTTTTAAAAGCTTAAAAATTTTTTCGGATTTTTTGTCCATTTTTGTACAAGTTATGTATACAATTCTTTGTATTGCCTGATTTTTAAGCCATTTCTTGTTTCTTCATTTTTGTTTTTTATTTTTACTTATTGGTCGAATATTTAATATTTAGAACATTATTTACTAGTTGAGCCAAATCCACCTTTTCTTTCTCCTTCTGCCTTGTCATCATCTGTAACTAAATATTTTTGGAATATTGCTTGTCCTATTGCATCTCCTTTTTTTATAACTGTATCTTCATCTTTTATGTTGTAAAATGCAAACATAATATGTCCGTCATTATCTGGGTTTCCATAATAGTCTTTATCTATAACTCCAACACTATTTGATAAAATCAAACCTTTTTTCTTTGGATTAGAACTTCTATTATATAGCATTAGAACTTCATCATCTTGCATATATGCTTTTATTCCTGTTTTAACAAGAGTAGGTGCCATACCTTTTTTAAAACTTGGTACTACTGTATCTTCTGCTGCTTCTACATCATAGCCTGCAGAAAATTTTGTTTTTCTAATAGGTAAGTTTATTTCCTTATCTTCCCAACCTTTTGCTATTTCAAATCCTCTTTTTCTTTCCATTTGTATATCATCCTTTCAATTTGTATTTTTTGTTTTAGGCTCATTATATTATAGTTTTTGAGTTTGTCAAGAGTTTAGACAACGTTGAGTTACTAGATAATAGTTTTATAATATGATAAAAAACCTAGGTATATGTATATTTATCAAATTTTTTTGTTCCTTGGTGTCGCACCTCTCTTATGATAAAAAGAAAAATAAGTTTTTCTTTTTATCTCAGGAAAGGTGCTCCAAATCGCACTCGCTTCAAAGAAGCTCGTTTGGTCGCTTACGCGTCACTACAAAAATTCTCTAATTATACATATTACCTAGGTTTAGAACCTAAAAAGTCTTTATTTAGTAACGATATTTTTAATAAAAAATTCGTACTACTTCTTAAACAAATAAAAAAACTCATCATATTATACTCATATAAACCCAAATGAAAGTGAGATGATTGCTATGCAAATTATTCCCTTATCTAACTTAAAACTTAATTCTACTGGTGTTATAAAAGAAATAAATTGTAAAAGTAATATTAAAAGACGTTTGTTAGATTTAGGCTTAATACCTAATACCGAAATAACCCCTATAATGGAAAGTGTTTCTGGTGACCCAATGGCCTATGAAGTTAGAAATATTATTCTTGCCATTAGAAAAGAAGATTCAGACAAAATTTTAGTAGAAATTAAAAATTAG
>CALXWT010000002.1 GCA_944392445.1 uncultured Clostridia bacterium | reverse complement strand
GTAACAAGAAGTAATGATTTTGAAATTACCGAAAATGACACACCAGAAACAGTAAAAGCAAAAAGATTAGAACAATACAACAGAATGATTGCAGAATATGTTAATAGTATTGGTGAAAATAACAGACAGGCAGATGGTACAAGAAATACAAGAGACAAAAATGAAGAAAACATAAGTAATAATGGACAAATACAAAGTGAATCTATCTACGACCAAGCACTATCAATAGAGCGAATAGAAAGATTTTTAGGATATTATGATGTACAAGGAACAGGAATACAACTACGACCATATCAACAAAGAGCAAAAGACAGAGCAGATGAAATATTGCAAGAGAGTAGATTTGCATCAGTAATATTACCAACAGGTGGAGGAAAGAGTTTTGTTGCCTTATCACAACTAATGGAACATCAAAATGAAGAGATGCTATACCTAGCACCACAAAATGAGATATTAGAGCAAATGAAAGACTATGTTATAAAATATATTCACGGACCAGTAAATACAATTCGGAAGAAGAAAAGATGACATAGTAAAAGATGTATTTCCAAACCTAAAATTTGCAACATACTCGAGTTTACTTGCAAGAGGTGGAAAAGCCACAATAAACAAACAATATGGATTTGTAGTACTAGATGAGCTACATAGAACAGGAGCAAAAGAATGGGGAGATAGATTAAACACATTACTAGATAATCAGCCAGAAAGTACGAAAGTATTAGGAATAACAGCAACACCAAGAAGAGATGCAGACGGAATAAATATGGCAAATGAGGTAGCACAAAGACTAGGATACACAAATAGTGAAGCAGTAAGTGGAAAACACATTGCAATGAATATGAGTTTAACAAACGCAATAAGAATGGGGTTAGTGGTAAATCCAAAGCTTGTAAGTTGCGCATATAGTTTAAAGACGGATGGAAGTTTAGATGAATTAAAAGATAAAATAGACCAAATAGAAGATGTACAAGATAGAAATGAAAAATTAGAAGAATATGAGGCTCTGAGAAGAAATGTAGAAAATGCAGAGGGAATACCTCAAATTCTACAAGCAAATGTGAAAAAAGGTGGCAAATATATAGTATTTTTACCGGTTTTAGAAGATTTGGAAGATGAAGATGGAAATGTAATAGGAAGAAAAAAGGGAAAAACAAAAATAGAAGATTATGAAAAACAAATAGCAGAATACTTTAAAGGTTCAGGGATAAATCCTAATTTCCATTCAATGCTTGGGGAATATGGAGACAAAGAAAATGCTAGAAGATTAGAAGAATTTCAAAATAAAAATACAGAAGCAACAGAATTTATGCTAGTAATGAATAAAGCAAATGAGGGGTTACATTTAGATAAGCTAGATGGAATAATATGGCTAAGACCACTAGATGAAAATTCACGAATACTATATTTGCAACAACTAGGAAGAGTAATATATTCAGAAAATCCAGATAGGCCAACAAAAGATGAAGATAGGCCAGTAGTAATAGACTTAGTAAACAACACAATAAAGGTAAATTGGGACAATGAAATAACAGAACAAAGCGACATACAAATGCTAAACTTAATAGTAGACTGGGCAGAAAGGCATGATGGAGTTTTACCAGACATAAATAGCACAGATAAAGAAGAAAACGGATATGCGAAAGTATTAAAAGAAATTCAGAGCAAATACAAAGAATATTTAGAACAGGAATTTGATGGACTAAATGAAAAGCAAATAGAAGAGATAGAGGAAATAATAGACTTAGGAAGTCAAATAGACTTATGGCAGATAGACTTACCAGATAGAATAGCAAAGAGTGGAGAAACACGAGTAAGAAGTTTTACAGGGAAAAATGTTGGACCATTTGGACTTACGGGGCTATTGAAAGATTTTGTGGAGTTAGAAGATGAAGTTGATGAAAGTGAATATAAAACAGCAGTAGAAAGATTTATAGGAACATTAAAACAATTACAAACAATAGGGGTAGATGCAACAAAAATGTCTTCAAGAGATACAATAGAAACATTAGCAAAGAAATCAGGAATAAGTAGAGAAAAATTGGAAGAAATAGGGTTAGACCCAGCAGAAAAAATAGGAAGAAAAAAACGTAATATAGCCGAAGCATATAGAGGAAAAGGAGAGTGTAAACGCCCAGCCAAAGAGCAAGTAGAAGAATTAGCAAAATTAGGAATTAGTCTAGAAATACAAGAAAGAAATACAGTGCAGGAGTTTATAGATACAATAGCTATGTTACAAACAATGGGAGTAGATGTATCAAAAATGTCCCAAAGGGATACAATAGAAACATTAGCAAAGAAATCAGGAATAAGTAGAGAAAAAGTGGAAGAAATAGGGTTAGACTCAGCAGAGAAAATAGGAAGTAAAAAAAGTACTATAAGCCAAGCATATAGAGGACAAGGAACTTGGAAACGCCCAACGAAAGAGCAGGTAGAAGAAATAGCAAAATTAGGGATTAGTTTAGAAAAACAAGAAAGAGATACTGTGCAGGAGTTTGTGGATACAATAGCCGTGTTACAAGAAATAGGAGTAGATGTATCAAAAATCGTATGGAGTGACACAATAGAAACATTAGCAAAGAAATCAGGAATAAGTAGAGAAAAGGTGGAAGAAATAGGGTTAGACCCAGCAGAGAAAATAGGAATAAAAAAAGATACTATAGCCAAAGTATATAGAGGAAAAAGAAAAGGTAAACGCCCAACGAAAGAGCAGGTAGAAGAATTAGCAAAATTAGGGATTAGTCTAGAAAGTAAAGGAGGATGTAAAGAAATAACAGGTAGAGACATAGCAAGGGCAACAATTGATTCATTAGTAAATCCCGAAATGGCAGACACAGAAGATGCAGCCTTAAAAACATTAGTTATAGAGCAAGAAGAACAAAAGAGAGGAGTGGATATTGATGAACAACCGTAAAAATGCATATACAGAAGTGTATACAATATTGTAGGATTTAGATGAAGAAAGTAATTGCGATATGTTTGGAACGAGAGTCTCGGTTAATTGCTATGTTTGGTGGCTAGCTAAAAATAGTTAGCCATCAGTTCGTTTTAACAAAATAAATAATTATATAATTAAAGTGCTATATTTGTTTATATAGTGCTTTTTTGTATGCAAATGTAAAGATATTATTTCAATATATATTTATCGCTGAAAAATGCAAAAACAATTGCATAACTCATTTATTTTATGCTAAAATAAATGAGGAGGAAGAAAAATTGAACGAAGATTTATTAAATATTGAAATTATAAGAGAATTTATAGCAAAAAGGAAAATAGACTGGACGAAGCATTGCTTAAACAGATTAAATCAAAGAAATATTTTAATATCTGATGTGAAAACTGCAATAAATAATGGAAAGATAATAGAATATTATTATGATGATTATCCATATCCAAGTTGCTTAATATTGGGATATAATAAAGACAATAAGATAATACATATAGTATGTGGAGTAAGTGAAGACACTGTTCATATTATAACAGCATATTATCCAAATATAGATAAATGGGAAGAAGATATGAAAACAAGGAGGGAAAAATAATGAATTGTTTTATGTGCAAAGGAAATTTAGAAAAGAAGAAAGTAAATTATGTAGTAGATTTAGAAGATACAATTATTATTATTAAAGGAGTTCCAGCAAAAGTATGTGCTCAGTGTGGAGAACAATACTTTGATGATGAAACTGCAGAGAATATTGAAAAAATTGTAAATCAATTAAAGCAATTAGCAGCAGAAGTTACTATTGTAAACTATAAAGAAGAAGTTGCTTAAAAATGAACTTGTAATAAACACTTGCAAATTGAACTAATAAGAAATACTTATTACTTTTAAAAATTCTAAGATTTCAAGAATTAAACGACGAAAAAACAAGTTCACGATGATTAAAAAGGTATAATTTTGTTTATATATATGATAAAATATTTCATAAATAAAACCATAAACCAAGGAATAAAAAGATGGAAAATGTATTAGGTATAGAAAATTTTAATATAATAGAAGATGAAGAAAACTATTACTTTATTCGTGCACTAAATATGGCAGATAATGAAGATATAGAAAACGGAACAGTGCTAGATGAAAACGGAAATATTGCACGAATAAGAACAGATAGAGAAAGATATGAAGAAAAACCAGAAAATGAAGCACCAAAATATAATAAAGATTCAGAAATAAGTTTAGAGCAAGTATATGACCACATAAAGATGCATTACAGAAAGGATACAAACTGTATATCACTTTCAAGCAATAGTAATGTGTCTATTTCCTATGGAAGAGGAAGTTATAAAGATAGATATATAATGGTAAAAGTGCCAAAAAGAGAATTGGGCGAAAAGACCATAAATGCAGGGCAATATATGCTAGAAGAAGTGGCAAAGAGAATAGAAGAATACATTTCTTTAATGCCAGCTGATAGCAAATTGAAAGAAACACTAAGTGAAATAGATAATAGTAAAACAGAAGAAGAATTAAAAAGAGCAATAGAGACAAGGTATACATCAGCAGAGCCAATAGACCCAAGTAAAGCAAAATTAAGAAAAGGAATAACATATAGGGCACCAATTGCGAGAATTAGTAGTTATCAAGCATTAAACGGGGAACAATCATTAGAGAAGAATAAGATAATTGCAAAACTAACATTGCTTGAAAGAGTAGGAGGAATGGCGCCTGTAATTCCACATACAGCAAATAATAATTTATTGGTGCAAACAATAGGAAATGCGTTTTCATCATTAGAGGTAGTTCACTATGGAGATATAGAAGGAGACGAGATAATAGATGTACCAAAAGAAATAGTAGATATATTTGCACTATTGCAACAGGTTGATGGGCAAGATAGGCAGATAGTAGATGATCTAAAAAAAGAAGTAATTAACTTCGCGAGTGAAGGTAAAACAATAGGAATAGCTGGAACAGATGCAACAATAGAAATACCAGCAAACAGCATACTTGAAAGAGAATATAGCTTACGAGACAACATAAGCATAGAAGAAATGTATAACTTAACAGACGGAAAAGTGGAATATGGACAAGCAAATTCGATAGTAAAGAATTTGTTCTATTTAGCAAGGTCGCAGTCAAATGCAAAAGAACTAGCAAGAATATTGGAGCAAATAACAGGAAATAATCCAAGATACAGAGAAATTATACAATATATATCAGACAATGGTTTTAGAATAGAGCCAGAAATACTTACAAGGCAAAGCAATAGGGGAGTTAAACTTAGTGAGTCAATTTCATTGGATTTAAGAGGAGAAGAAGCAGAACTAATAAACAAAATAAAAGACTTAACAGAAGCAGAGCAAATAGAAATAATGGAAAATGGTGGGCTATCAAATGTAAGAGATATAATGAGTAGCACATTTTCAAAAACACAAAGAAATGAGCAAATAAGCAAAGAAGAATATTATGCAGAAGCAATATTTTCACTATATGACTGGTCAAAAATAGGAATAGAAGAATTTACACCAGCAGAAAGGAATAACTTAATTAACCGTATACAAGCAGAATATTGTGTAGAGCTATATCAAAAATTAGAAGCACAAGGCATCACAAGAGAAGCTATTCCAACAATTCTACTAAATATGGTAACAAGAAGTAATGATTTTGAAATTACCGAAAATGACACACCAGAAACAGTAAAAGCAAAAAGATTAGAACAATATGACAGAATGATAGCAGAATATGTTAATAGTATTGGTGAAAATAATAGACAAACTGGAAATAGAGATGATGCAAGAAATACAAGAGGCATAAATGAAGAAAACATAAGTAAAAATAGACAAATACAAAATGAATCAATCTATAGTCAAAATTTATCAATAGAGAGAATAGAAAGATTTTTAGGATATTATGATGTACAAGGAACAGGAATACAACTACGACCATACCAACAAAGAGCAAAAGACAGAGCAGATGAAATATTGCAAGAAAACAGATTTACATCAGTAATAGTACCAACAGGTGGAGGAAAGAGTTTTGTTGCTTTAGCCGAAATGATGGAACACCAAAATGAAGAAATATTATACTTAGCACCACAAAATGAGATATTAGAGCAAATGAAAGACAATATTATAAAATATATTCACGGACCAGTAAATACAATTCGAAGAAGTAAAGATGATATAATAAAAGATGTATTTCCAAAACTAAAATTTGCAACATACTCGAGTTTACTTGCAAGAGGTGGAAAAGCCACAATAAACAAACAATATGGCTTTGTAGTACTAGATGAGTTACATAGAACAGGAGCAAAAGAATGGGGAGATAGATTAAACACATTACTAGATAATCAACCAGAAAGTACGAAAGTATTAGGACTAACAGCAACCCCAAGAAGAGATGCAGACGGAATAGATATGGCAAATGAAATAGCACAAAGGCTAGGTTACACAAATAGAGAAGCAGTAAATGGAAAACACATTGCAATGAATATGAGTTTAACAAATGCAATAAGAATGGGGTTAGTGGTAAATCCTAAGCTTGTAAGTTGCGCATATAGTTTAAAGATGGATGGAAGTTTAGATGAATTAAAAGATAAAATAGACCAATTAGAAGATATACAAGATAGAAACGAAAAATTAGAAGAATATGAGTCTTTGAGAAGAAATGTAGAAAATGCAGAGGGAATACCTCAAATTCTACAAGCAAATGTGAAAAAAGGTGGCAAATATATAGTATTTTTACCGGTTTTAGAAGATTTGGAAGATGAAGATGGAAATGTAATAGGAAGAAAAAAAGGAAAAACAAAAATAGAAGATTATGAAAAACAAATAGCAGAATACTTTAAAGGTTCAGGGATAAAGCCTAATTTTCATTCAATGCTTGGAGAATATGGAGACAAAGAAAATGCTAGAAGGTTAGAAGAATTCAAAAATAGCAATACAGAAGAAACAGAATTTATGCTAGTGATGAATAAAGCAAATGAAGGGTTACATTTAGATAAGCTAGATGGAATAATATGGCTAAGACCACTAGATGAAAATTCACGAATACTATACTTGCAACAACTAGGAAGAGTAATATATTCAGAAAACCCAGATAAACCAACAAAAGATGAGGATAGGCCAGTAGTAATAGACTTAGTAAACAACACAATAAAAGTAAATTGGGATAATGAAATAACAGAGAAAGACGACATACAAATGTTAGGTCTTATATTAGATTGGACGCAAAGACATGATGGAGTTTTACCAGACATAAATAGCACAGATAAAGAAGAAACAGGATATGCGAGAGTATTAAAAGAAATACAAAATAAATACAAAGGATATTTAGAACAAGAATTTGAAGGATTAAATGAAAAGCAAGTAGAAGAGATAGAGCAAATAATAAGACTAGGAAGTCAAATAGATTTATGGCAGATAGATTTACCAGACAGAATAGTAAGGAGTGGAGAAACACAAGAAAGAGTTTTTTCAGGAAAAAGTGTTGGACCATTTGAACTTATAGGGCTATTGAAAGATTTTGTGGAGTTAGAAGATGAAGTTGATGGTAAACCGAAAAAGACAACATATGAACAGGTAATAGAATTTATAAAAAAACATGGGCAAATAATGAGAAGTTCATTCAAAATAGATGGCAAAAGATTAGTAGTAGACCAAATGACTGACGAGCAAAAAGAAGAAGTAAATTTATATGCTAGGTGGTATAAATCAGACGAATATAAAATATTGCAAGAATATGCAGGGCAACCTATAGAAAATGTGCCAGAAGAATACAGAGAAAAAATAGCTACATTGAGGCAATATGGCTTAGAACCAGAAAAACCAACATATGAACAGGTAATAGAATTTATAGAAGCAAATGGACGAATAATGAAAAGCTATTTCTCTGAAAAAGGAGAAGATGGAAAAATGAAACAATTAACAGTAGACCAAATGACCGAAGAGCAAAAAGAAGAAGCAAGATTGTACAAAAGGTGGATTCATTCAGGCGAATATAAAATATTGCAAGAATATGCAGGACAATCGATAGAAAATGTGCCAGAAGAATACAGAGACAAAATAACTATATTAAGAGAATATGGATTGGAACCAGAAAAGCCAATATATGAACAGGTAATAGAATTTATAGAAGCAAATGGACGAATAATGAACGGCTATTTCTCTGAAAAAGAAGAAAATGGAAAAAGAAAAAAATTAACAGTAGACCAAATGACCGAAGAGCAAAAAGAAGAAGTAAGATTGTACAAAAGGTGGCTGAACTCAAACGAATATAAAATATTGCAAGAATATGCAGGGCAACCAATAGAAAATGTGCCAGAAGAATACAGAGAAAAAATAGCTACATTGAGGCAATATGGCTTAGAACCAGAAAAACCAATATATGAACAGGTAATAGAATTTATAGAAGAACATGGACGAATAGTGAACAGTGCTTTCTATGAGAAAGGAGAAAATGGAAAAAGGAAACAATTAACAAGAGATCAAATGACCGAAGAGCAAAAAAAAGAAGCAAAGTTGTGCAAAAGGTGGCATATTTCAGACGAATATAAAATATTGCAAGAATATGCAGGGCAACCAATAGAAAATGTGCCAGAAGAATATAGAGAAAAAATAGCAACATTGAGAGACCATGGATTAGAACCGAAAAAAACAACATATGAACAGGTAATAGAATTTATAGAAGCAAATGGACGAATAATGAAAGGTGCTTTCTCTGAAAAAGGAGAAAATGGAAAAAGGAAAAACTTAACAGTAGACCAAATGACCGAAGAGCAAAAAGAAGAAGTGAATTTGTACAATAGGTGGATAAAATCAAACGAATATAAAATATTACAAGAATATGTAGGGAAACCAATAGAAAATGTACCAGAAGAATACAGAGAAAAAATAGCTACATTGAGACAATATGGAATAGAGCCAAAACCAAAAAGAAATCGCACAGCAAAAGAAATAGTAGAAGCTTCAATTAGTTCATTAACAGACCAGGAAAATGCAGATAGAGCATATACAGAATTACAAGAATTAGTAAAGCAAAGAGAACAAAAGAGAGGGGAGGATATAGGTGAACAACCGTAGAAATGCATATACAGAAGTTTATACAATTTTGCAAGATTTAGATGAAGAAGAGTACAATAAAATTCCTCCCGAAGTAATAGAAACATTAGATACTAACAGAAATAAGGAATATGAGTATTTCTTAGATGATGAATTAGAATTAAAAGACCAACCAATGCTTCCAGAAACAAAAGCAATACTATTTAATTTGTTTAGAGATTATCTAGCAACACCAGAGCAAAGAACGAAAATTATAAAAATGCAAAATGAAGCGAGACAGAAAAACGAACTAAAAAAACAGCAGATGTATAATACTGATGTATTTGCAAATAAAAGCATAAACAAAACAACAAAATTAAATGAGAATGAAGTAAAGACAAATAATAATGAAAAACAAATTGTAGAATATAAAGAGAATATCTTTAAAAGAATATTAAATAAGATAAAGAGTTTGTTTATTAAAAGATGATGAATAAAACTAAAAGGCAAGTAATTTATTGTGATAAATGAATTACTTGCTTTTGGGTATGTTTAAAAATTATATATTCATTGCAAAATCTTATAAGTAAATAAGCTATAAAACAAAAGAAAAACTGAACAAACTTTCGCAAAAATATTGAAAACACCTCGGAAATATGATATAAATAGAAGCAATAAAACAAATTTTTGGTTGAAATCCAAAAAAGAGTAAAGGAGATGAAGAAAGTATGACAAATAATTTAGTAAACAAAACCGAAAAAGATTTTGAGAGTATTAAACATCTAGATGAAAACGGGGTTGAATTCTGGTATGCTAGAGAACTAATGACAATGTTAGAATATAGTAAATGGGGAAATTTTGGGAAAGTAATTGATAAAGCAAAAGAATCTTGTAAAAACAGTAATATCAATATTTGGGAACATTTTGCCGACGTCGGCAAAACGATAAAAATGCCAAAGGGAGCGAAGAAAATAATTGATGACATAAAACTTACTCGTTACGCGTGTTATTTAATTGCACAAAATGGAGATAGCAGAAAAAAAGCAATAGCTACTGCCAAAAATTTTCTACATACTGTTTAAAAATTCAAAAAATGTGGTATAATATGTTAGATTATTAAAACGATTACAAAGAAAGGATTGATTTTATGAAAAAAGGAAAAATAGTTTTAGTAGGAACAGGTTTTGTTGGTATGAGTATGGCATACTCAATGCTAAATAGAGGTGGAATAAACGAACTAGTTTTAGTAGATTTGGATAAAGATAAAACAATAGGAGAAGAAATGGATTTATCACACGGTCTTCCTTATGCACCACAAAAAATGGTAATAAAAGCAGGAGACTATAGTGATTGCAAAGATGCACAAATAGTAGTTATAACAGCTGGTGCTGCTCAAAAACCAGGACAAACTAGATTGGAACTTGCAGAAACAAACACAAAAATAATGAAAAGCATTACTCAGCAAATTATGGCAAGTGGCTTTAATGGAATTATAATAGTAGCTACAAACCCAGTAGATTTAATGACTTATGTTGTAGCAAAAGTGTCTGACTTGCCTAAAAATCAAGTAATAGGTTCAGGTACAGTTCTAGATACAGCAAGACTTAGATACTTATTAGGAGACTATTTAAAAATATCTAGCAAAAATATTCATGCATATATAATGGGAGAACACGGAGATTCTTCTTTTGTACCTTGGAAACACGCTTATGTGGGTTGCAAAAAAATAGTTGATGTTATGAAAGATAACAACCACGACATATCTGATTTAAACAAAATTCATAAAGGTGTAGTTGATGCAGCTTATGAGATTATAGAAAAGAAAAAAGCAACATACTATGGAATAGGTATGGCACTAAATAGAATAGTAAGAGCAGTATTAGATAACGAAAACTCAATACTTACAGTATCAACATATTTAAAAGATGGTGCTTATGGACAAGATGACATTTACATTGGAATTCCAGCAATTATAAATTCAAATGGTGTAAGAGAATTGCTAGACTTAGACCTAGATAAAGAAGAACAAGAAAAGCTAGATAATAGTTGTAGAATTATAAAGGAAATGAGAGAGAATTCAATTGATAAAATAATAAATGAATAAATTGCACATACTCTATACAGTAATTTCACACAGATTTCATAATACTAAAGTATTATATAAAAACATAAAGTTAAGGAGTTTGTAAATGACAAGAACAAAATTAAAAGATAGAATTTTGCCTACATACACTAAAGGGGAAGAAATATTTAATATGACTTCTCACATAGTGGGGGCAGTTTTAGGAATTGTTGCAATAGTGCTTTGTGTGGTTATGGCAGCAGTTCACGGAAATGGATATGGTGTGGTAAGTGGAGCAATTTATGGAACAACAATGCTTATTTTATACACTATGTCTAGCATATATCACGGGCTTAGTCCAAAATGTAAAGGCAAAAAAGTTTTACAGGTGCTAGACCATTGCACAATATTTTTGCTAATAGCAGGTTCGTATACACCATTTGCACTTTGCACTTTTAGAGAATATGATACGGCAACAGGCTGGATAATATTTGGTATAATATGGGCTATGGCAATAATAGGTATTGTACTTAATGCTATAGACTTAAAAAAATACAAAAAATTCTCAATGATTTGCTACCTTGGAATGGGTTGGGCAATAATATTTAAAGCAAACTTGCTTCCTGTACTTTTGCCTACTAGTGCACTTGTACTACTTGTAGCAGGAGGAATTGCATATACAATAGGTGCAATTCTTTATGGCGTAGGTAAAAAACATAAATGGATGCATTCCGTATTTCATTTGTTTATTTTATTAGGTAGCCTATTACAATTCTTTTGTATTTTATTGTATGTTATGTAAAGTAATTTGCAAAAGGGGACGGGCTCAAATTGTAAATTACAGTAAGTAATTATTCTCGGCATATCCGAAAGCTTACAAATAGTAAAAATCCCACGACAATTACGTCGTGGGATTTTTACTTACTATTTTACTATTTTCCATATACCATTTTTTGTAGGACCAACTCTCTCAATAATACCTTTATTTTTTTATATTATAAGATATTCCATCTCTTGTTAAATCAAGAGCTTTTGCCATTTCGACTTGAGTTATACTTGGATTTTTCCTAATTAGATTAAGTATTTTTTCTTGTGTAGTTTCTTGTGCAGTTTCTTGTGTAGTCTCTTTTTGCTCCAACATCATATCATTTATTGACTCGTCAATAACTTTTAACATAAACTCTATAAATTCAGTTGAATTTCCAGCATTATTACAATTTTGAATAGCAGTATAATATTCTTCCTGATTTTTCTTTATCATACTTTCAATAGGTAAATAAGTAAAAGCTTTTTCCCAATGTGCAAGAATTATAGTTTGCCATAATCTTGCCTTTCTTCCATTACCATCGTGAAATGGGTGAATAAATACGAATTCATAATGAAATATAGACGATGAATTTTGTGAACAAATTGTGAAAATTATTGAATAAAAATCAACAAAATGGTATTATTTAACAGTATAACAATTTAACGTATTTTTAATATTAACAACAAATACACTATAAAGTAAATAGAATAAAATATAAATCGATAGAAAGGAATTTGTATATGTTAAGACTAGAAAAAATTACTAAAGAGTACATCACAGGAGATAGCAAGGTTGAGGCTCTAAAAGGAATATCGCTACAATTCAGAAAAAGCGAGTTTGTATCAATTTTAGGGCAAAGTGGTTGTGGTAAAACCACTCTTCTAAATATAATAGGTGGGCTTGACAAATACACAACAGGCGACCTAGTTATAAATGGAAAGTCTACAAAAGAGTTTAAAGATAGAGATTGGGATTCTTATAGAAACCATAGCGTTGGTTTTGTATTTCAATCATACAATTTAATACCACACCAAAACATACTTTCAAATGTAGAGCTTGCACTTACGCTATCAGGAGTAAGCAAAAAGGAAAGAAGAAAAAGAGCAGTAGAAGCTTTAAAGCAAGTTGGACTAGGCGACCAACTAAACAAAAAGCCAAACCAATTATCAGGTGGGCAAATGCAAAGGGTTGCAATAGCAAGAGCATTAGTAAACGACCCAGAAATAATTTTAGCAGATGAGCCAACTGGTGCACTAGACACAAAAACAAGTGTGCAAATAATGGAAATACTAAAAAAGATTTCTAAAGACAGACTAATTATTATGGTTACTCACAACCCTGACTTGGCAGAAAAATACTCATCAAGAATTATAAAAATACTGGATGGAAAAATAACTGATGATTCTAATCCATATAGTGTAGAAGAGGAAGAAAAAGAGGACAGAACTTCAAAAGCAAATAGCAAAGTCTCAATGAATTTTCTAACTGCACTATCACTTAGCTTAAATAACTTAATGACCAAAAAAGGAAGAACTATATTAACCTCATTTGCAGGAAGTATTGGAATTATAGGAATTGCACTGATATTATCGCTATCTAGTGGTATGCAAGCATATATAAATAGGGTAGAAGAAGACACTCTTTCATCTTATCCAATAACCGTGCAAGAAGAAACCATTGATATGGCAAGTATGATGACCTCTCTTATGGGAGAAACAGAAGAGACCGAGCACGAAGAGGGAAAAGTATACTCAAAAAACATAGTAAACGATATGTTAAGTACAATATCTACCAAAATTCAAAGCAACAATTTAGAAGAGTTTAAAAAATATTTAGATGACGAAAATAGCCCAATAAGGGACTATATAAATGCAGTTCAATATAGTTACAACCTAGACTTAAACATTTATAAAGAAGATGACGACAGGGTAGTTCAAGTAAATCCAAGCCAAATTTTTTCTAAACTCGGTATGGAGGGTATGAGCAATATGATGCTTGCAGAGACTGATGTATGGCAAGAACTTTTGGATAATGACGAATTATTGCATTCACAATATGATGTAATTGTAGGAAAATGGCCAGAAAACTATAACGAGGTTGTGCTAATTGTTGACGAAAACAACGAAATATATGACTATACCTTATATGCATTAGGAATACTTGACCAAGACGAATTAGAAGAAAAATATCAAAAAATATTAGATGGCGAAGAAGTAGAAGATGAAGATGTTAAGTCATATACGTATGATGACTTACTAAATACTAAATTTAAGGTATTATTAAACACTGATTATTTTGAAAAGGATGGAGACATCTGGATAGATAATACTGAAAATGAGGATTATATAAAAGAAAAATTAAAAGATGCAGAAGAAATAAGCATAGCAGGAATTATAAGACCAAAAGAGGGAACAGTTGCGACTGCAATGTCCGCAACTGTTGGATACACAAAAGAACTTAAAGAGTATGTAATAAACGAAGTAAATAATTCTGAAATAGTAAAGGAACAAAAAGAAAGTCCAGACATAAATATATTTACAGGAATAGAATTTCCAGAAGACACGGATGCCAAATTCGATTTTTCTAGTTTAACAGAAGAGCAAAGAATGTATATGGCATCGCTAAGTGAAGAAGAACTTGCAAACTTAATGCAACAATACACAGAAAATGCAAATGCTACGTATGAGGGCAACCTAGAAAAAATGGGAGTAGTAGATTTAGAAAGCCCAAGCTCAATAAGCATATATCCAAAAGATTTTGAGTCAAAAGAGCAAATTGCGACAGAAATAGAAAACTACAACCAAAAACAACGTGATGATGGAAAAGAAGAAAACGTAATAACTTACACAGACATAGTAGGAACAATGATGAATTCTGTATCTACTATAATAGACGCAATAAGCTATATTTTAATAGCATTTGTGGCAATATCACTTGTAGTATCATCTATAATGATTGGAATTATAACCTACATTTCAGTTCTAGAAAGAACAAAAGAAATAGGAATACTAAGAAGTATTGGTGCTTCTAAAAAAGACATCTCGAGAGTATTTAATGCCGAAACATTTATAATAGGATTATGCGCAGGTCTTTTAGGAATAGGAGTTACACTTTTACTAAATATACCAATAAATATGATAATAAAAGCAGTAACAGATATTTCTGGAATAGCAAAATTACCAACTGCAGGAGCAATAATACTTGTAGTAATTAGTATGGTACTTACAATAATTGCAGGCTTAATACCAGCAAGAATGGCAAGCAAAAAGGATCCGGTAGAAGCATTGAGAACTGAGTAAAATTAAATTGACTTTATGTAAATTTTGTGATACAGTATATGCATACAATTTGTATAAATCCTTTAAAACATCTCTGTTATGAATAGGGCAGAGTTTACATATATGAAATACTTACACTCTAAACTAGAGAAAGGATGGCAAGAATATGAAAATGCATTGGTTTCCATTTATTGCTCTTGCACTTATATTAGTAAGTGCGGGAATACGGCGTTTTATGGAAAAGGACAGGAAAACTGCCATTGCATTGGTGGTTTTAGGAATACTGGTTTTCGTTTTTGCCTACCTGTGGGTAAGGTAGGAACAATGGGAAAGCATAAAACAGCAGTACTTTTAAACAATATTGGCCAAAAAATCTATTCATCAAAAAGAAGGCACTTGTAAATCAGGTAGCCTTCTTTTTGAGTGCGTAAAAAGTTGCACTTCTTCTATATAGATAATTGAAGTGATTCCTTAATAGCATTTTAGTGAATTTAATATTTAAGAAATAAAAAGCCCCCACGGCAAAATGTGCTGTGGGGGGAGAAACGTGTGCTTATTTGTTTTCGTCGTGACAATTATTTAAATTGTCTAAAATGTTATTGTATTCTTTTCTCCATTGAAGGAATGTTTCAATTACACAAATTATCAGACCATATGGAAATAAGCACATTATAGCAATCACAATTGCTATAAAAATAGTTGCGACGATGTCATTACCACTGATTATTCCGATAGCCAATGTAACTACAAATCCTATGGCTGAAGGAGCAAAAGTTAGTATTATAGCTAAATTCCTCTTTATAATCTCCTTAATCAAAATTGCCAAAGCTTTCCGTTTCATAATGTTTTCCTCCTTATTATTATGTGTTAGGACGAAAAAAGTAATACAAAGCATATTACTTATACGATAATTATCATATCACACATTAACATAATTGTCAAAAAATAAATCCTCAAAAACTCTGTACTAATTAAAAAAAATAGTATATAATAATAGCGTGTTTAAACCAACAGGCTTATATTCTTAATTAAGAGTATACTGTTACAATATTATAGAAACTGAGGGAATAAACATGAAAGATTCAAAAGATTATCAAAATTTTGACAGAAAGGAAAATTTAAAATTAGCATCAAAAGTAGTACACGGTGCATTAGGTGTAGATCCAGTAACTGGTTCAATAAGCTTCCCAATATACCAAACTGCTACCTTTAAGCATAGTGGAATTGAGAAAAAAGACCCATACAATTATGCTAGATGCATAAACCCAACTCGTGAAGAATTGGAGAAAACAATGACAATTTTAGAGGAAGGAACAAGAGCATTTGCTGTAAATTCTGGTATGGCAGCAACTACACTAGTATTTTCACTACTTAAACCAGGCGACCACATAATTATGTCAGACGATATATATGGTGGAACTTTTAGAGAGGTAAACGAAGTATTAACTGTAAATGGAGTAGAATATGATAGCATAGATTTATCAGATTTAGACTTACTAAAAAAGACTATAAAGAAAAATACAAAAATGATATTTATAGAAACTCCAACAAACCCAATGATGAAAGTTGCAGATATTGAAAAAATATCTAAAATAGGACACGAAATAGGTGCACTAGTTGTTGTAGATAATACATTCTTAACACCATACTTCCAAAGACCACTTACATTAGGTGCAGATATTGTAATTCATAGTGGAACAAAATACCTAGCAGGTCATAATGATGTATTAGGAGGAATAGTTGTTGTAAAAGATAGTCAAATTGGAGAAAAGCTAGAAATTCAAATGTATATTTATGGAGCAGGTTTAGGACCAATGGACTCTTGGCTAATGCTAAGAGGACTAAAAACACTTGCATTAAGAATGGACAAGCACGCAGAAAATGCAATGAAGGTAGCAAATTGGCTTCGTAAAGAACCAAAGGTTGAGCAAGTATATTATGTAGGTTTTGAGGACCATAAAGACTATGCAGTAACTAAAAAACAAACCACAGGCTTTGGTGGTATGATATCATTTAGAGTAGACAGTATGGAAACTGTAAATAAAATATTGGCAAACCTAAAACTAATAACATTTGCAGAAAGCTTAGGTGGAGTAGAAAGTTTAATCACTCACCCTGTAAGTAGAACACATACAGAAATTTCGGAAGAGAAACGAAATGCTTTAGGAATTACAGATACATTACTTAGATTATCTGTAGGAATAGAAGATGCAGATGATATTATTGCAGATTTGAAACAAGCTATGGAATAGGAAATTGGGGACAGTCCCCAATTTCTACGTTAGTAAACATAAATAGGAGGAATTAACAGTGACAAGATTTACAAAAATGCAAGCCTATGGCAATGACTACGTATATATAGATGCAATAAATCAAAAAATAAATAATGTGCACGAGCTTGCAAAATATATAAGCAACAGGCACTTTGGAGTAGGTTCAGATGGACTAGTGCTAATTTGCAAATCAGATGTGGCAGATTTTAGAATGAGAATGTTCAATCCAGACGGAACAGAAGGAGAAATGTGTGGCAATGCTTTAAGGTCTTTAAGTAAATATGTATATGACCACAAACTAACAGATAAAACAGAACTAAAAATAGAAACACTTGGTGGAATTCAACATGTTAAATTAACTGTAGAAAATGGAAAAGCAGTTAATATTGAAGCAAATATTGGAAAGCCAGTATTAGATACAAAATTAATACCAGTAAATACAAACTTGAAAGAATTTGTAGAGCAAGAGGTAAAAATACTAGACAGAACTTTTAAAATTACTGCAGTATCGTGGGGAAATCCTCATTGTGTAATGTTTATAGATGATGTAGATAATTTTGATGTAGAAAAATACGGAAAAGCTATTGAGTATAAAATAGACTTGTTCCCAAACAAAACAAATGTAACTTTTGCCCAAGTAATAGATAGAAACAATATAAAAATGAGAGAATGGGAAAGAGGAACAGGAGAAACAATAGGTTGTGGTACAGGTTGTTGTACTGCTACAGTTGCAGCAGTTTTAACAGGTAGATGCGATAGAAAAGTAAGTGTTCACCAAATAGGTGGAATACTAGAAACTAACTGGGACGAAGAAACAGGAAAAATGTTTATGAAAGGCCCATCACATACAGTATTCGAGTCAGAAATTGATGTAGACGATATAATAAACAAATATAGAACTACAAAATTGCAAGATTTGTTACAAAATGTGGATTATGAGCTTGTAAAAGGAAGCCTAGATGTAGATATTTCAGACATTAAAGACGATTCTAGAAAAGTAGAGCCAAACGATATGTATATAGCAAAAGTTGGTTCTACATCAGACTCACATAAATATATACCGGATGTAATAGAAAAGGGTGCAAAAGTATTAGTGGTAGAAAAAGACATAGATATTCCTAATGAAGATGTTACAGTAATAAAGGTAAAATCTTCAAGAGAAGCAATGGCAGAAATCTCATCAGCATATTTTAAATATCCAGCAAAAGAGCTAACTGTTGTAGGAATTACAGGAACAGCAGGAAAAACTTCAACTTCAACTATTTTAAAGAAAATGATTGAAGAAAATGGGGAAAAGGCTGGGCTAATTGGCACAATTGGTGCATTTATAGGAAAGAGAAAAATAACTCTTCATAATACTACACCAGAAAATTATGAAATCCAAAAGCTATTTAGAGAAATGGTAGAAGAGGGTTGCAAATATGCAATAATGGAAGTGTCTTCACAAGGACTAAAAATGCATAGAGTAGATGGATTTACATTTGACTATGGGGTATTTACAAATATTTCTAAAGAGCATATAGGACCAAATGAGCACAAAAGCTTTGAAGAATATATGTATTGCAAAAGTTTGTTATTCCAAAAATGCAAAACTGGAATAATAAATGTAGATGATAAGAATTGGGAAAACGTTACTAAAAACCATACTTGCGATATAATAAAGTTTGGTATAAATTCAGAAAATGTAGACTTAAGAGCAGAAAACATCAAATTTATTATGACAGACAAGTTCTTAGGAATGGGCTTTGATGTAACAGGAAAAGTAAATGATAAATTTGAAGTCGCAATCCCAGGTAGATTCTCTGTATATAATGCCTTATGTGCTGTAACAATAGCAAATGAATTGGGGCTAAAGGTAGATTCAATGAAAAAAGCATTAGAAACAGCATACGTAAAAGGAAGAATGGAGCTTGCAGTTTCAAACGATAAGTACAAGTTAATTATAGATTATGCTCATAATGAAGATGAGATGACAAATTTGATGGAAACAATTATGGAGTACAAGCCAAAAAGAATAGTATGCATCTTTGGTGGTGGAGGAAACAGAGCAAGAGATAGAAGATTTGATATGGGAGAAATATCTGGAAAATATGCAGGTCTTACTATCCTTACAGAGGACAACCCACGTTTTGAAGAAATGGAATCTATAAATAACGATATTATAACAGGCTTAAATAGAAGCAATGGAAAATATATAACAATAGATGATAGACAGGAAGCAATAGAATATGCAATGAAAAATGCACAAGAGGGAGATATTATACTTTTAATAGGCAAAGGACACGAACAATATCAAGAAATAAAAGGAGTGCAATACTTCTGGGATGAGAGAGAAGCAGTGCAAAGAGCAGAAGAAAAGTTGATGAAAAATAATTAAATTGGTTCAATAATAACATAAATAAAAATATAAAGAAGGAAGGTTTTAGCTTAGAGTTAGAGCTTTTCTTCTTTTGATATTTTCACTGTTTTATGGTATAATATAGTTGAATGCAAAAGTGCATTCGGTACGATACTAAGTGGAAAAGTTTCACTTAGTAAAAACAACCTACTGAGACAGGAGGTAAAAAAACATGAGAAAAGACGAAAAACGGAAGCTCTTCGCAAAAAAGGTGTTGACCATTTTGATAATGGCAATTACACTGTTCAGTGTGAGCTTCGCCTGTGGAGCAACTGCGTATGCAGAATCTCCGACCAAGATTGGTGACGCAGCATATACCGAAGAGGTATATGAGACAGAGCCAATCGATGAGGTGCCAGAGGAGAAAGAAGAGGACCAAACAACAGGTGAAGACGATCCTCAGGCATACCGTGAGGAGCTAAGGCAAGACGCAATGGCAAAGGAGGAATGGAAGGAGTTTTGCCAGAAATGGCAGAACTTTAAGAAGTTCATCCGAGAAGCCGTTACAACTCTGATACAGAGATAAAACTCCTGTAGAAGGTTGTGGGGGAGCCGAGAGTCTCGGCTCCCCTTTGCACGCAGTTTTCTGAGTGAACATTACAATTATATAAAAGCAAACTAGCTTGTTAAAAATTAAGGTTACAATATAATGGTTTTATGCTATATAATTTAAATAATTCTTGTTATCTGTTTATATGGGTAGAGTAAACTTCTAAAAAAAGTATTTCAAATATGTCGATTTAAATTATACAGCATAAAACCATTATATTGTAACAAATAAAGCACATAATATAAAACATACTACTAGACATTTTTCCATATTTGTTTTACAATATTGTTTGAAAATGTGACGTAGATAATGAGTAATCTGACACACAACTGTCACACGCATAGGAGGAGATAACGAATGAACATTTGGCACGATATAAGTAAAGAAAGAATAACAAAAACAGACTTTATAGGAGTTGTGGAAATACCAAAAAGAGGAGAAGTAAAATACGAACTTGATAAAGAAACAGGAATGTTAAAACTAGATAGGGTTCTATACACATCAACACATTATCCAACAAATTATGGCTTTATTCCACGCACTTACGCAGAAGATAATGACCCATTGGATGTATTAATCTTATGTAATGAGCAAATAGTACCACTAACTCTAGTTGAATGCTATCCAATAGGAGTTTTAATAATGAATGATAGTGGTGAAGAGGATGAAAAAATAATTGCTATTTCTAAAAGAGACCCATACTTAAATGTATATAATGATATATCTGCACTTCCAAACCATATTTCAGACGAAATAAAGCATTTCTTTGAGGTGTATAAACAACTAGAAGGAAAAACAACTACAGTTGACAGAATGCTTGGAAGAGAAGAAGCAGAAAAGATAATAGAAAAATGTATGAAAAAATATGACGAAAAATTTGCAACCATGGACAAAGGGACTACTGCCTTTTGTTCACACGATTAAATAGTGAACTGAAAAAAGAATATGCAAAAATAAATGTGGACAAAAAGGAATGACCCTTTTGTCCACGTAGGCAAGGTGGTGAAAAGATGTGATAGAAAAGATAATTTTTAATTTATTAGCTTTTGCTATTTTTATAATAGTTTTTGGAAGATTTATTAAGAAAAATGATACAAGCTATATATACATTTTAGTATTAGAATTTATAGGAATAGTAATAAATTTTATAGAACTACTTTCAAATGTTACCTTTAATATTTTCTTTAAAATAATAATGTATATTCTTGCAATAGCAATACCAGGAATTATACTATTAGCTGAATATAAAACAAAAATGGATTTTCCAGAGATGCTAAATATTATTTTAGCAAAAATTGCATTACATTCTGGAAATACAGAAAAAGCAAAAGATTATTTGTTTAAGCTAATAAATAAATACCCAGAAAGCTATATAGGCCATAAAACCTTAGCAGAGGTATATGAAAAAGAAGAAAAATATTCAGTAGCAGTAGATGAATACATACGTGCTACAGAGATAAACAATAAAGACATTAAATTAAATTACAATATAGCAAGACTTTTGAGTAAAACAGAGAGGTCAGAAGAGGCTATTACAGTACTGCAAGATATACTAAAAAAGAATCCAGAATATTATGAAGCAACTAATTTACTTGGAGAAGTTTTATGTGCAAACGAAAGGTACAAAGAGGCAATAAATGTATATATGAATGCACTAAGATACAATCCGGGAAATTATGATTTATACTATAACTTGGGAATGGTATTTACAATGACAAATGACTTCCAAAGAGCGAAAGAGTTTTATGAGAAAGCTGCAGAGATAAATTCATTATTATATAATGCAAAACTAAGCATAGGGCAGATTGCCCTAATTGCAGGTGACTTAGACGAAGCAGAACAATATTTTAAAGAAAGTTTAAAGGGAGAAGATGTAGAAGCAGGTTCATATTATTATTTATCACAAGTAGCTATGCTAAAAGGTGATAAAGAAAAAGCAACAAACTATATGAACATTGCTGTAGAATTAGACCCTAAAATATATAAAAAAGCTCAAAAGGAGACAGTATTTACTCCGATAAAAAATGAAATAAAAAAACCAGAAAAAGAAAAAATGGAGGAAAAGAAACAAACTAAATTATTGTTAAAAGAACGTAAAGCATTAAACCATTTATCTAAAACTTGTTCGCTGATTAGTGAACTAAATAATGATGATTTAAAAATGATGAAAAATTTGAAGGAAAAAGAAATAGAAAAGAACGAAAAGCAAAGAGGTTAGTATCTATTTTAATCAAGACCGAGCAACATCTGTATTTTTTACTTTGGGTTGAAGTTCTTAAGGTGGGGACCGACAAGCTTACAAATTGTAAAAAAGAAGTTTGTACAGTCTGTGCGATGTTGGGGGAACGTAAACCCAAAGTAAAAAATACACACTTCACTTAGTCTTAAATAAAACCTCCGTCATATAATAAAATTATAGGAGGCTGATGAGTTTATGAATATATCTATAATAGGTGGAGATTTGCGTATTATAAGATTAGCAGAAATGTATGCAAAAGATAACTATAACGTATATACTTATGGTTTAGAAAAATATTTTGATAAAGAAAAAGGCTATAGCAAACAGACAGAGGCAAAAGTACATAATAAAAATATAAATGATGAAGTACATAGAAGCAATGAAAAGTTTAACAACATTTTTTTATGCAACAGCTTAGAAGAAGTTATTGCAAATTCAAATTGTATTGTAAGTGGCATGCCTTTTACAAAAGACAAAATTACTGTAAATGCTCCATTTGCAAATGAAGAAATTAAACTGGAAGAATTAAAAAACAAACTTTTTAATGAAACTTCAAGTAAAATATTTTTTGCGGGTGGAATTCCAAAAAACTACTATATCGAAAAAGAAACAAAAAAAATAGAAAATATAGATTTAGTAGATTTGCTAAAAGTAGAAGAACTTACTATTTTAAATGCAATTCCAACGGTTGAAGGCACAATTAAGCTCGCAATAGAAGAAAGAGAAGAAACAATACATGAAAGCAATGTGCTTGTATGTGGTTTTGGAAGAATTGGCAAGATATTATGTGACAGATTTAATAAATTAGGAGCCAATGTGTATTGCGTAGCTCGAAAAGAAAGCGATTTAGCTTGGATAAGAGAAAAAAGATATATACCATTACGATATACGGAAATATCAAATTTTGCAGACAAGATTGATATATTAATTAATACAGTACCACAAATAATATTAGAAGAAGAACAACTAAAATTATTTAATAAAAATGTTTTAATAATAGATGTGGCATCTGCTCCAGGAGGAATTAACAAAGAAAGTGCAAATAAGCTTGGACTAAAAGTAATAACTGCTCTAGGAATTCCGGGAAAAGAAATGCCAAGAACAGCAGGAAAGTATATAAAAGAAACAATTGATAAATTAATAAAAATTTAATATATTATATAAATAATATATGATATAATATAAAAAGCAAAAAAAGAAAGGAGTCGTATGGTTATTTAAGTTATTAAATATATCATACAAGAAAGATATGTTTTTAGACATTATAAAATCTATTATATTTGGAATAATAGAAGGTATAACAGAATGGTTACCTATTAGTAGTACGGGACATTTAATTTTAGCAGAGCAATTTATAAAATTTGAAAATGTTTCACCAGAGTTCTGGTCAATGTTTCAAGTAGTTATTCAGTTAGGAGCAATTTTTGCTGTTATTTTAATATATTTTAAGCAAATATGGCCATTTACAAAAAATAAAGAAAAAGCAATTAAATCAAAAGGAGTTTTATCTTTTTTTGATAAAAACATTATGAATTTGTGGGGCAAAATATTGGTTGCATGCATACCTGCAGCTATTATAGGAATATTGTTTGATGATGTTTTTGAAGCATTATTTTATAATCCAATATGCATAGCAATTGCTTTAATTGTTTTTGGAGTAGCTTTTATTGTAATAGAGAACTGGAATAAAAATAAAAAAGGTGGTAAAGATAAAAGCTCTGAAATTACATATAAAGATGCGGTAATAATAGGAATATTCCAATTATTAGCTGCAATATTCCCAGGAACTTCACGTTCAGGTGCAACAATTATTGGAGGCTTATTAATTGGACTATCAAGACCAAATGCAGCAGAATTTACATTTTACTTAGCAATTCCAACAATGCTTGGAGCAAGTTTATTAAAATTATTGAAATTTGGATTAGCATTTACAACTGCAGAGATAGCAATATTAATAGTAGGAATGTTAGTATCCTTTATTATATCAATGTTTGTAATTAAATTTTTAATGGATTATATTAAAAAACATGACTTTAAAGTATTTGGATACTACAGAATTATATTAGGAATAATAGTTCTATTATATTTTTCTTTAGTATAATAGAATGTCGAAAAAAGGATTATATTCTTTTTTTTTATAAAATTTAAAAACAAATATTACAAAAATATTACGAAAATATTACATTTATATTAAATTATAATGATTTATATTGACTTTTTTATAAAAAAAGATAAAATAATAACAGAACTGTGATTATATTGTAGAAAATTTTAAAAAAGGAAAAAAATACAAGTATTATTTTGTTACATTTTGCAAAATATAATAATGGTGCAAATAAAAACGAAGGAGAATAAAATGTCAAGCTGTTTAGGATTATTTATAGAAAACAATGTAATTAAATATGCAAAAGTAACTAAAGATCGAGAGAATCTAAAAGTAGAGGCTTTCGGTGTTAAATTTTATGAAAAAATTGGAGAGGCAATAGAACAAATAGTATCAGAAACATTTAGTTACAATATACCAATTAGTATCAATTTGGCAGAAGAAATATACAACTATTTTTACATGTTTAGTCTATTAAATAAGAATGATTTAAAAAAAGCAGTAGATACTGAATTTGAATCTTATTGCTATGATAGAAAACTAAATAAAAATGCTTTTGAAACTAGATTTGCTATTTCTAATGAAATTGAAGACAAAGATAGAGTGAAAGCAATTCATGTTTCTTCAAACAAATCATCAATTACAAAATCACTACAGGTATTAGGCGATAATAAAGTATCTATGATTACTCCGATTGGTATGAGCATTGCAAATGTTGCAGAAATAAAGCCAAAAGAAAATATAATAATAGTAAATATTGAAAATAAAACAACTATTACAACCATTACTAATCAAAAAGTATATAATGTAACCAAATTAGAAGAAGGCGCAGAGGAAATTTTAGACAAAATTGCTAAAAAAGAAAATTCATTTTCAAAAGCTTATGAAATTTGCAAAAATACAACAATATATACTATGGAGGGAAAAGAATTACAGGACGAAGAAAATGAGTATTTAGAATATATAATGCCAACATTATACAAAATAGTTACAAAACTTCAAGATTATGTAACTACATCTACAGTAAAATTTTCAAAAATATATATAACTGGAACAATGTCAGTTGTAAATAATATAGATTTATATTTCCAAGAATTTTTCCAAGGAAAAAAATGTGAAATATTAAAGCCATATTTTATTAAAGAAAGTTTAAAAATAAACATTAAAGATTATATAGAAGTAAATTCAGCTATAGCAGTTGCAATGCAAGGATTGGGCTATGGAATAAAAAATATGAACTTTAAAAAGCCAAGCTTTTCGGACCAAATACCAGACTGGCTAAAAATAGATATAGGGTCTGGCAAAAAAGAAAGCAAGAAAAAATTAAATATTGATGTTAGCTTAAAAGGTAAATTAGATGCAACAGAAAGATGGCTACTTAGAGGAACTATTGGAGTATTAATGCTTACAATATTGTATTCTGGCTTTGCTATATATTTGGATAACAGAATAAGCGAAAAAATAGCAGAAACAGAATCGGTAAGTCAATATACAGATACACAAATTGCAATGGCGGAAAGCGATATAAATAGAGTAAAACAAAAAGCAAACGAATACCAAGAGATGGAGAATAATTTAAGAAATATTAATACACAAATAGAGGACAACTTAAGCTTAAAGGGAACAATTCCAACATTATTAATGCAAATTGCCTCTAGTATACCACAAGCAGTACAAATAACAGAAATAGAAAATACTTCAAGCAATAATAATAGACACATTATAATTTATGCTCAATCACAATACTATGATGAACTTGGATATTTTAAAGCTAGACTAAGTGAAGATGGAATATTAGATAATGTTGTATCAACACAAGGTGAAAAACAAGGCGACTTTGTTAAAATAGTTATAGAGGGGGATTTGCCATGAGAAAATTATTAATTACAATTTTATTAGTCTTATTAATTGTACTGGCATATTTCACCATCGCCCAAGGGTTATCAATAGGTTCACTTAATGTTTTAAGTGTAGGAGGAATTTTTGAACTAAATGATAATTTAACAACAGAAATAGAAGAGACCAATAGAAAGATTAAAAGTGATTTACAATCAAAAGAATCAGAATTAAAAGAAAACATAGAGGTATTATTAGCAAATAAAACAAGCTATTATAACTTGGCAAATGTAAGTACCGAAAGTGAAATAACTGCCGCAAGTACACAAGAAACATATAACATTGAATATTTGTGGGTAAGAGTTGGAAGACATGCAAGAACTGAAGGCGTAAATATGAGAATGGAGGTTCTAACTGGAGATGCTGGAGATTCAGTTACAAAGAATTTAGACTTTACAGTAGTAGGACAATATCTAGCAATTATGGACTTCGTATCAGCATTAGAAGAAGATAGTGAACTTAATTTTAGAATAGATGATTTTCATTTAACACCTAGTACTGAAGATAACTTACAAGCAACATTTACTGTAGAAGGAATTAGAATCAATATAGAAGATACAACAGCAACTGTTGGTGGAACAACTGAAGATGAAAATACAACTGATGGTACTAACGACACTGCAGATAGTACAGACAATACTAATAGTACAGATAATACTAATAGTACAGATAATACTAATACAAACGTAGTTGCACAATAAAAGAAATGGAGGTAAATATGCTAAAATCAGTAATAAAAGAAATTTTTATAATATTACTTTTAAGTATAGCTATATTACTAATTTTAGGAATACTGTTTTATGACTATATTCCTATAAATAAAGTTGTACCAGAAAGAGAAGCATATACTACGCCTGACGAAGTTAAGAATGAAATAAATGAAGACATAACAGAAACAGAAAAGGTAGAGGTAACTTATGAAGTTACAGATGCAGACTTAAATATATATAAACAAACTGGAAGCTATACAGAAGGTAAAGCAAATCCATTCTCTTTAGAGAGTACAACAGATGAAAATAATACAAACACAAATGATGGAAATGGTGGTCAAAACACCAATACAAATAACAACAGCAATAATAGTGGTTCAGGAACAGTAGATGAAAATTCAACAGGCACATTTTTTAATGAAGAAGGAATTAAATAGTAAAATATTTAATTCATAAGTAACTTAGGTTATATTTATTTTATATAGATATACACAAAAAAATTTAAAGGAGGAGTTTTTTATGTTTAAGAATCAAAAAGGTATTACTTTAGTTGCATTAGTTATAACAATAGTTGTTTTAATTATATTAGCAACAGTATCAATCAACTTTGCTATAGGTGGTAACTTATTTGGAAGAGCACAACAAGGTTCAGAGTTATACTCAAATGCATCAAAAGAAGAATCTGATCATCTTACAAATATAGATAATTTATTGCAACAATTATCTGAAAATGCATTAAACTGAGTAATCACATAAAATAGCTAATTAAAAATTTTTAAAAGATTTTAAACGGTTTAAAATTTCTTTAAACTAAAATAAAAGAGATTATACTATTCAAATATAATTTAAAATATATAATTATATTTTAAGTATAATCTCTATTTTAAAATAAGGAGGGCGTATGGACTATATATTGTATTTACTTATATTTTGTATAGGAGCATTATTTGGTAGCTTTTTTACATTAGCAGTTTATAGAATTCCGTTAGGACAAGATATAACACACACTCGTTCATATTGTCCAAATTGTAAGCATAAATTAACATTTCTAGATATGATACCAATATTAAGCTATACTTTTTTAGGTGGAAAGTGTAGGTATTGTGGAAAAAAAATTAGAATAAGATATTTATTATTAGAAATATTATCTGGATTAGTCTTTGTGTTTTTTGCTCTTTCTATTAAGTTAAGCTTATTTACACTTAATGCCCAAACAATAATTTATTTAGTAGTTGGAGCTTTATATATAGCAACATTGTTTATTATAGCAGGAATAGATAAAGAAAGAATAGAAATAGAAAAGCCAGTTCTATTATTTGGCTTTATTTGTGTTACACTATATATGATATATCTATATATAGTAGAAAATAATACTAATATTTATAGATATGTTATTTATTTAATATTAGCTTGCTTATTACTTCTATTTAGTATTGCTTATCTGCGAAATAAAGGAAAAGATAGCTATACTATAGATACTTTAATATTGTCTATGCTTATGGTTTTATTTACTTATGAAACAGTATATATTTATACAGTTATAATTACTTTACTTGCTATATCAATTCAATTGTTAATATGCAAATTACAAAAGAAACAGAGTAAAGTAGTAAAAAAGGTAAAAATAGAAAATCCAAAAGTTCCTATTGGCTTTTATATGTGTGTTTCTAACATAATTGTTCTACTTGCAACAAATTTTATAGTATTTTATAGATAATTTTAGGTGATATGATGAAAAAAATTGTTGAAAATATAAAAATTAAACTTAAATCTGAAAAAGGCTTTACGATGCAAGATATAATTGGAGCTTGCATAATGATTACAATATTTGTTGGTACAATATCAGCATTAATGACTTATGTATATAAAACAAACATGGAAACGAGATTAACAGCAAGAATGGCAATTTATGCAGTAGAAATTTTAGAAGATATTGATAAGGTTTCTTATGAGGAAGCTCAAACTAAAACCGGTGAGTATTATAGAGGACTATTCTCTATACCAGAAGGGTTTGACATAAGTTTGGAGTTTAACGATTATGAAGATGGCGAGGAAGATTTAATAAAAATAGTAAATTTAAGAATTGCATATACACTACAAGGAGAGACAAATGAATATGAAGTGCAAAAACTAAAAATTAAAGAAACAGAGAGTGACTAATAAAAAAGTAGTGAGAACAAAAAAGAAAGGAGTGCTGAAGAATAATGCAAATGAAAACTAATCAAAAAGGTGTTACTTTAGTTTCTCTTGTATTGTATGTTATAGCTCTTACTATAGTTATAGCAATTATGACTACAATAAGTACTTATTTTTATACAAATATAGGTGGAGTATTACATACACCTAAGTACCTTGCAGAATTTAATAAGTTTAATATGTTTTTTGTTACAGATGTAAAAGATTATAGTTCAGCAACTGTTACTAGTGATACTATAGAATTTGAAAATGGTCCAACTTATAAATATCAAGATGGAGTAATATATAGAGATGATTTAATAATTGCAGAATATGTAATGGATTGTAATTTTACAATGTGGCCATACACTGTTAATTCATTTTCAAAAAATATAATTACTGTAAATCTAAAAATTGGTGAAGATGAAGAAGAATCTTTGACACAAGACATTGATTTTACCCTAAAATATTGGTAATAAATTTTTATAAAATGTAGATAATATATAATATATAAAACAAATGAAAGGAGAAGATTTATGGATTCAAAAAAAAGACAACCATTAGGAATAGAGCTAGTAAAAAGAGGAATTGTAACTGAAGAGGATATCGAAAGAGCATTAGACTATCAAAAAGCAGAACCTAATAAAAAAATAGGTGATATTCTAAATATATTAAGACTATGCGACCCTTATGTATTAATAGATGCGATGGGAGAAATTCTAGAAGAAAAAGCTATATATTTAAGAGAGGCAGATATAAAAGTAAATTTGGCAGACTATTTATCAATAGATATAGCAAGACAATATAAGGCAGTACCCTTTGAAGAAATAGGAGGAAAAATTAAAGTATGTTTTGCAGATACTTCTAATAGAAGAGCTGTTGAGACAATTAGACTTTTGCTTTTAAATAAAGGTCTTGTAATGGAAAAATATATTACTTTTGAAACAAACATTGATTTAATACTAAACTCGTTTTCATCTACATCAGATACAATTGATTTAAATACAGATGCATCAGGATTTGTAGATAGTATTATAAAAACAGCTATGGAAAAAAGAGCAAGTGATATTCACATTGAACCAATGCAAGATGGAATGAGAGTTAGATATAGAATAGATGGTGTTTTAATAAATGAAGCTAACATAGGAAAAGAAAAACAAGCTCAAATAATTGGTAGACTAAAAGCAATATCAAATATGCATCAAGAAAAGCAAGAATCACAGGATGGTAGAATTATAATGTATCCTGATTATAACATTCGTGTATCTTCTCAAAAGAATATATATGGAGAGAAATTTGTTTTAAGGCTATTAAAGAAAAATGAGGATATAAGGTCAATATTCGATTTAGGTTTTCCAAAAGATGATAAATTAGTAAAAGAAGCTTTTAACAAGAAAAATAGTATAACTGTTATAGCAGCACCAACGGGAGAAGGTAAAACTACTACCTTATATAGTATTATAGATTATTTGAATAGACCGGAAATAAATATAACCACTATTGAAGATCCAGTTGAAATAAGAATTAACGGATTAAACCAAATAGAGGTTGACCCAAAAATTACATTTGCCGATTCATTAAGAACAGTTTTAAGACAAGACCCAGATATTATACTTGTTGGAGAAATAAGAGATCAGGAAACTGCAGAAATTGCAATGCAAGCTGGACAAACAGGTCACTATGTTTTATCAACAATACACACCATTGATGCAATAGAAGTTATTACAAGGCTTAGAAAAATGGGAGTATCTAATTATGATATTTCTAGTACCCTTGCAACTTCAGTATCACAAAGATTGGTAAGAAAATTATGTCCACATTGTGCAAAAGAAAGAGATTTTAATGAACAAGAAAAAGAATTTATAAAGAAAATAGGAGATAAATATAATGTTAAATTTGACTTAAACGGTAAGAAAACATTCGATGCTGTAGGATGTAAGAATTGTAATAATACTGGATATTACGGAAGAGTTGGTATGTTTGAAATCCTATTGATAAATGATACTTTGAGAAATCTAATAGTTGAAGATGAATCTGCATTTGACATTAGAAAAGTTGCACTCGAGCAAGGATATCTTCCATTAATTATAGATGGAATAAAAAAGGTAATAAATGGGACAACAAATATGAGTGAGCTAAATAATAAATTAGCACTATATTAATAATTGGGGAGGTAACCAATGATAGATATTGATAAAATTATAAAAACAGCAATGGAAAAGGATGCTTCGGATATACATCTTATATGTAATTTGAAACCAATGCTAAGAATAAGAAGAACATTAGTTGAATATGATTGTCCATCACCACTTGTAGAGGAGGATATGTACGACATATATGACTATTTAGTAAGAGGAAATATTGATAAAGACAGGGTATTTAAGGAAACTAAAAAGTTAGATACTTCGTTTGTTTTTGAAGATATACGTCTAAGGGTAAATATTTCTTTATCTGATGAGATACCACTATTTACGCTAAGACTTATAAAAAACGAATTACCAAAGTATGAGGACTTGGGGGTACCAGATATAGTAAGAAGAATGACATATCAGCCACAAGGGTTAATACTGGTTACTGGTAAAACTAACTCTGGTAAAACAACAACATTAAATGCTCTAATTAATGAAATAAATGAACATCAAAACAAAAAAATACTTACACTAGAAAGCCCAGTAGAGTATAAGCATACAAGTAAAAAATCTATTATAGTACAAAAAGAAGTTGGAGCAGGTAGAGACTGTTTGTGTTATAGTGATGGTGTAAAAAACTGCTTAAGAGAGGACTGCGATATACTAGTAATAGGAGAGATTAGAGATAGAGAAACCATGGAAGCAGCTATAGAGACAGCAGAAGCAGGACACCTAGTTATTGCTACACTTCACACAAAAACTTGTGCTGAAACTATCGACAGAATGGTAAACTTCTACGAAATAAGAGACCAACAAACAGTTAAATTCTTAATAGCTTCATTATTAAAGCTAGTTATTTCTCAAAGACTATTACCAGGAAAAAACGGGGAACTTGTATTAGTTCCAGAAGTAATGGTAGTTGATAACGTGGTGTCTGGTATAATAAGAAAAGAAAAAATAAGCGTATCAGAAATAGAAGATGCAATACAAAGTAATCTAGAAAAAGGAAGTATCGGATTAATAAATTCATTGTCAGAACTTTTTGTAGATGATATAATAACTTTAGACCAAGCTAAGGCACAAATAGAAGAGAAAAATTTAGAAACTTTAAACAGAACTATAATGCAATTAAAAATAAAAAGGGAAAGAAGTAATCAAACAGACAATAGTTATAGTGTATAAAAAAATGTAGAAAGGAGAGAAAGATGCCAGAATATATTTATAAAGCAGTAACTTCAAAGGGACAAATTGTACGAAATAGAGTAGAGGACGTAAGTAAAAAATCTCTTATAAAGAAGCTAAAAAATAGTAATTTACTACCAATAAGCATAGTGC
The DNA here is from genome assembly GCA_944392445.1 of uncultured Clostridia bacterium. Classification (GTDB taxonomy): domain Bacteria; phylum Bacillota; class Clostridia; order TANB77; family CAG-508; genus CALXVA01. The sequence goes on along the minus strand of CALXWT010000002.1, from coordinate 41,265 downwards.
AAGTAGGATATAGAAGTAAAAAGACTAAAGCAAACAGAAAGAATATAATGGATATTGATGACATTATGAAACAAGCAAATTCCGCTAATATAATGAACGGAAGAACTACTGCAAAACCTTCGCTAAAAGAAAGAGTAAATTTAGCGCTATCAAGAGAAGAAAAAATAACAACGAGAGATATTATAATTTTTACTCAAAATTTCTATCTTTTAAAAAGAGCAAGTTTTAATAATATACATGCCTTAAGCACTATTATAGATAGTACAGATAATTTAACTCTAAAAGGAGTTTTACAAGATATTTTAGCTGGAGTTGAGGGGCGGAGATTATATGTATACGACTATGGAATATTATTCTAATATATTTCCATATATATATATAAACATGATTAAAGTAGGAGAAATGTCTGGTAACTTAACACAATCATTAGAACAAGCAGTAAAATACTTAGAGGATGTTGATTCTACGGGGAGTAGATTAAGAAAAATAATAATACCAAATGTATTGCAACTACTAGCAATTATAGCTTTGATAATATTTGGTGTTGCATATATTATACCGTTAATACAAGATGCTTTTGCTGAAACAGGAACGACTCAAACTCTTCCAGAAATAACTTTGTGGTTTGTGGACTTCTGTAATAAATTAATGCAGATATGGTATATACCAGTAATAGTTATAGCAGCAATTGTAGGAGTAATAATATTCTATATAAATACTCCGAGAGGAAAATATAATTTCCACTATTTTAAATATAAAATGCCAGTATTTGGTAAATTAATATTTGCTATGGATTTCTCAAGATTTATGAGAGCAATGCTTTTAAACTTAGAAAATGGTATGAGAATTCAAGATTCATTGGAGGTAAGTAAAGCAGTAGCCAAAAATTATGTTATGCTTTCAATTATAGAAACAGCAATAAACAATATATTAATTGGTGCATCGTGGATAGAACCATTTGAAAATTCAGGACTTTGCTCATCAATGCAAACAGAGATGTTAAAAATAGGTATGCAAACAGACTTACCAGAAATGATGAGAAAGTTAGTTGAATATATGGAAATAGATATTAACAACTTAATGCAAAAAGTTATGGCAGTATTACCACAAATTGTTTACTCAATAGTTGGTGTATTCTTAATATTCTTAGTAATTGTTATAATTGTTCCTTGTATACAATTATATATGGGTACTTGGATATTTGATGCGGTGGATTTGCCAATTTAGGTATATTTTTTAATAAAATTTTTATAAATAAAAAAAGCAATATGAATTTAAAAAAATTTGTATTGCTTTTTTGGTTGCTTACGAGTCACTGCAAAAATTTTCTAAATATACATATTAACTAGTAAAAAAATAGTTTTAAATAAAATCAAAAAGCTATTCAAATAACTACTAATATGATATAATTTTCATAAATTTATTAAAATCTTTTTGTAGAAAGGGATGATGAAAAATGAAAATAGGCATAGATTTAGGAGGAAGCCATATTGGAATTGCTTTAATAAATGATAAAGATAAAATCGTAGAAAAGTTTGAAGTGGATATAGAAAAGAACGAAAATATATCATCCGAGATTTTAGATATAATAGATTCTTATATATGCAAGTTTAAAGAAAAATACAATATAGAACTAATAGGAATAGCAAGTCCAGGAAACCCAAAAGTTAATGACTTAAGTATTTCAAACATAGTTAATCTTGGAATTGAAAAATTGGATTTTAAAGGCATTTTTCAAAAGCATAATATACCAATAAAATTAAAAAATGATTCAAAATCAGCGGGACTAGCAGAATTTAAATATGGTTCTTTAAAAACATATAAAGATGCTGTATTTCTTTGTTTAGGTACAGGAATTGGCTCAGCAGTATTTTTAAATGGTGAAATTTTAAAAGCAAATAAACATATAGGCTTTGAATTAGGACATCTTGTAATAGAGAGAAATGGAGAACAATGTAATTGTCGGAAAAAAAGGATGCTTCGAGACTTATTGTGCGATGAAAAGATTTAAAGAAAAGGCAAAAAAAATATTAAACATAGATAATATAACATCAGAAGAGCTACTAGAAGAAATAAAGAGAAATAAAGATAGCTATGAAATTAAAAATTTAATAGATGAATATATAGATAACCTCATAATAGGACTATCAAATGTAATTGATATTTTTGAGCCAGAAGCAATTAGCTTTGGAGGTAGCTTTGTATATTTTAAAGACTTATTCTACGAAAAACTTGTAACCGAAATGCAAAAAAGAAAATATACCTTTAACAAAGATGATGTACCTAAAATAGTACTAGCAGAGCTAAAGAATGATGCTGGTATGATTGGCGCAATTTTGTAGCCAGATTTGACAAACATAATAAAACATAGTATAATAGTTTACAGTTGTTACCAAAATACGGTAAAGAAGAGATTTATATATAGTTTAAAAAATATAATATTGTAAATTATTAGAATAGAGATTATAAAATTATAGATAATATAGAAATATGCTTATGGTCCGGAAAATATAATAGGCATATTTTATGAGATAGTGGAAAAATAGAATTATAAGTAAAACGATTTTATAATGTTTTTGTGCGAAATATTTTTAAAAAGTAATTTATAATATTATATAAATTACTTTTGTTTTTATATGTTGATTTAGAAAGTTTGAATACATATAAGAAATATGGATAAAATGTAATTATAAATAAAAGAGATTTTTTTATTATTTAATTGTATATAAATTTGTTTTTTAGTAACGTAAAAACGAAAAAAATTAGAAAAGGAGAGATTAAATTTAGATGGAGAACAATGATACAATGGAGAAAACAGTTTTTGTAAAAACAGAAACAAAAAAAAGAAGAATGCCTAGGAGAAATAGTAAAAAAGAAGAAGGGCAAACTAATAAAAAAGAAGTAAAAAATGAAAATAGACATACTAGAAAGGAAACAAGAAACGAGAATAACTATAATGAAAGAAAATTAAGAAATGAGACCAAACCTAGCGAAAAAGAAGTGAAAGTTGGAAACAGACAAAACCCAAATGAAATAAGAGAAGAACTACCAAGAAGAATGGAATCAAAGAAAAGAGGTAATACACCTAAATTTGAATTTAAAAAAGATAATTTAAAAATTATACCACTTGGTGGATTAGACGAAATAGGAAAAAATATAACAGTATTTGAATATGGAAACGAAATAGTTTTAGTAGACTGTGGACTAGAATTCCCAGAAGATGATATGTTAGGTGTAGACTTAGTAATACCAGATGTAACATATTTAGAGAAAAATAAGGATAAAATAAAAGGTTTAGTAGTAACACACGGACACGAAGACCATATAGGTGCAATTCCATATGTGCTAAAGCAAATAAATATACCAATTTATGCTACTAGGTTAACAGTAGGACTAATAAAAAACAAACTAGAAGAGCACAAATTACTTGCTTCTACAAAACTAGTTACAGTAGAACAAGGACAAACTATAAACTTTGGAAATATAAAAGTAGAATTTATTAGAAGTAGCCATAGTATACCAGACTCTGTAATGCTTGCAATACATACACCAGTAGGTGTAGTATTACACACTGGAGACTTTAAAGTAGATTTTACACCAATAGACGACAAAATAATGGACCTAGGAAGAATTGCTGAACTTGGCAACAAAGGAGTATTAGCACTAATGTCAGATAGTACAAACTCTGAAAGAAAAGGCTATACTATGTCAGAAAAAACTATAGGAGATGTGTTTGATAGATTATTCCAAAATAATAAGAAAAGAATAGTGGTAGCAACCTTTGCTTCGAACGTACACAGAGTGCAACAAATAGTTAATTCTGCTGAAAAATATGGTAGGAAAATAGCTGTATGCGGTAGAAGCATGATAAACATGATTGAAACTGCTAGAGAAATAGGTTACATTGATGCACCAGAGAACATGTTTATAGACATAGATATGATAAAAAATTATACAGATGACCAATTAGTAATAATAACAACAGGAAGTCAAGGGGAAACAATGTCTGCACTGACAAGAATGGCAGCAGGAGAGCATAAAAAAGTAGTTATTACTCCTAATGATATGGTAATAATTTCTGCTACTCCAATTCCAGGAAACGAAAAATTGGTATCAAATGTAATAAACGACTTAATGCAAATTGGCGCAGAAGTTATATATAGTGCATTAGAAAATGTTCACGTATCAGGACACGCTTGCCAAGAAGAGCAAAAACTAATAATTTCACTTGCAAAACCAAAATACTTTATGCCAGTTCATGGTGAATATAGACAACTAAGAGCACATGCAGAAACAGCCAAAGAAATGGGAATTCCAGCAGAAAATATATTTATACTAGAAAACGGAAAAACACTAGAACTAAACAAAAAAGAAGCTAAAATAACAACTTCAGTTCCATCAGGAAAAATACTAGTAGATGGTTTAGGAGTTGGAGATGTTGGAAACATAGTATTAAGAGATAGACAACATTTATCACAAGATGGATTAATAGTAATAGTTATGACAATGGATAGTTCTACAGGAGAAATCGTGTCAGGACCAGACGTTGTATCTAGAGGATTTGTATATGTTAGAGAATCTGAAACTTTAATGGATGACGTAAAAAGAGTTATAAAACAAGAAGTAAGAACTTTTGAAGAAGAGGGAGTAAGAGATTGGTCAACAATAAAATCAACATTAAAAGATGACCTTAGAGACTATATATTCCAAAGAACAAAACGTAATCCGATGATACTTCCAATAATAATGGAAGTTTAGTGTGGACAAAAGGGACTACTGCCTTTTGTCCACGGATTAAAGTAAGTAATCAATAATTTTATAGTTAGAAAGTGTGGACAAAAGGCAGTAGTCCCTTTGTCCACACTAAAAGAGAGGGAGATTTTATGAATTATAAAGACTTAGCAGATTTAATATTTCCAGACGCAAAGGACATTTCATACTACGAAGAAAAATATCCAGAAAGAAATTTGCCTGAGGGAGCAGTTGTGTCTAGATTTGCACCAAGCCCAACAGGATTTGTGCATATTGGTGGACTATACCAAGCCTTAGTTGCAAAAGAAATGACTGAAAAAACAGGCGGTGTATTTTTCTTAAGAGTAGAAGATACAGACCAAAAAAGAGAAGTAGAAAATGGTGTTACAGGAATAGTAAATTCCTTAAAAGATTTTGATATATTACCAGATGAAGGAATGGTTACAGAAACTGAAGAAAAGGGAAATTATGGACCATATAAACAATCTTTAAGAAAAGAAATATACCAATCTTATGCAAAATATATGTTAGAGCAAGGAAAAGCATATCCATGTTTTTGTACTACAGAGGAGCTAGAAGAAACAAGAAAAAAACAAGAAAGTGCCAAAGTAAGGACAGGATATTATGGTGTATGGGCAAAATGTAGAAACTTAAGTGTAGAAGAAGCAGCAGAAAAAATAAAAAATGGAGAAAATTACATTATTCGTTTTAAATCTCCAGGTAGAGAAGACAGAAAAATAAAACATCACGATTTAATAAAAGGAAATGTAGATTTTCCAGAAAATGACCAAGATATAGTTATAATAAAAGCAGATGGCCTTCCAACATATCATTTTGCTCATGCAGTAGATGACCATTTAATGAGAACAACACTTGTAATACGTAGTGATGAATGGCTATCATCTGTTCCTTTACATTTACAATTATTCCAAGAGTTAGGATTTAAAGCACCTAAATATGCACATATTTCACCAATAATGAAAAACGATAATGGAAATAAACGTAAATTAAGTAAGAGAAAAGACCCAGAAGCAGCAGTAACCTATTACAAAGAAGAGGGAATACCAGTAGATGCTGTGAAAGAATATCTTTTGAATATAGCAAACTCTACATTTGAAAATTGGAGAAGAGCAAATCCAGATAAGTCTTTAGATGAATTTGATTTTCAATTAAACAAAATGAGTGTAAGTGGTGCTTTATTTGATATGGTTAAATTACTAGATATAGGAAAAACAGTAATATCTAGAATGACAGCTGAAGAAGTATACGAAAACTCATTTAAATGGGCACAAGAATATGATGAAGAATTAGAGAAAATTTTGGAAGATAAAGATTATGCTCTAAAAGTATTTGGAATAGAAAGAGGAAATAAAAAGCCTAGAAAAGACATATCAAAATGGTCAGATGTGAAGTATAATATAGAGTATATGTATGATAATATTTTCTTTAATAAAGATATGGAATATCCATACCAAGTAATAAATGATAAAGAAGATATAAATAAAATTTTAAAATTGTACATAGACAAATATTATAATGAAAATGACGATAAGCAAGCATGGTTTGACAGAATAAAGGAATTAGCAGGAGAACTAGGCTATGCAAAAGAGGTAAAGGAATATAAAGCAAACCCAGATGCATACAAAGCACATGTTGGAGATGTAAGTACAGTATTAAGAGTAGCTTTAACAGGAAGAACAAATACTCCAGATATGTACGAAATAATGCAAGTAATAGGCAAAGATAGTGTGACAAAACGTTTAGAAAAAGCAATGAGATAATAGGACTTAATAAAATTAGTATGTATGTTTATTTTTAATAAGTAAACATACATATTTTTAATAAAGAGGTAAATGGAGGACTGGTAATGGAATACAATGTAGGAGATGTAGTAAGAACTAAAAAGCAACATCCTTGTGGAAGTAAGTTATGGGAAATTACTAGGGTAGGTGTAGACTTTAAATTAAAGTGCCTTGGTTGTGGACATACAATAATGTTGGAAAGACCGAAAGCACTTAAGATGATAGTAAGAAAAGTGGAAAAAGAAGAGAAAGATGCTGAAAATTAAATAAGTACATGTTACAAAAGCACATTAGAAAAGTGTTATGTAAATTATAAAAATATATAAGAAAAAATAATTAAATTAAAAGAAACCGGGAGTCCAATGGACTCCCGGTAGTTTGAAAGGAACTAAACGTGTTTAGGCTTAGTGGATTTCTTTTGCAAGATATCCACCGAGCTGATGAGCATAACTCACCAGCTCTTCCTTCATGTTCGTATCGAACATGAAGGACCCAGTACCACGAACCAGGACCCTTTTACGGTCCACTTTGCTGTTCGCAACAGTGAACTGAACGAGGTTGGTGTGGACATGCTCGAAAGCATAGTCCTTGAAGGATTTTCCAGCCTCATCACTGGGCAGGACGAAGATCAAAATCTTCCGGGTTACGTTTTTTGTTGCCATTATATATGGCTCCTTTCGAAAATTTATTTCAAGTAATTAAACCTGATAACATATATTATAGTACAAAAAGTTGGTAAAGTCAATGGATTTACATAAAAAATATACTAGACAAGTAAAGTAGGCTTAAAATTTTTCTTTTCGACCCCCAACATCGCACAAATTGTACAAGAACTAAATAAATTTTTCAATCTCTTTCCAAACTTTCTCACTGTAAATGCGTCTTTCTGCTGAAAATGGTAAAAAGGTAAAATCTTTTAGTGGATTTAGTTCATCTTGCAAAGCTTTAACTTGTGCATCCACCTTAGTTACAGCAATTTTATCTGCCTTATTTGCTATAATTATGCAAGGCTTATTTGCATTTATAACATAATTATACATCAGCCTATCATTTTCTGTTGGAGAATGCCTAATATCAATTAAAAATACTATTAAAGCAATGTTTTTACATTTGCTTAAATACTCCTCTATAAAGCTACCAACACGAACTTGCTCCTCTTTAGACATCTTACTATATCCATATCCGGGTAAATCTACAAAATAAAACTTGTTATCCATACTATAAAAATTTATTTGTCTAGTTTTTCCAGGCTCACTACTTGTTCTAGCAAGTTTTTTCCTATTTACCATAGTGTTTATAAAAGAAGATTTACCTACATTGGATTTACCAACTAAAACAATTTGAGGTAAACCATCATTTGGATATTGCTTAGGACTAACTGCAGAAATCTTAAATTCTGGATTTTTAATTATCATCTAAAATAACTCCTTACTTTTTTGAAATGCGTGGACAAGAGGGACTACTGCCTTTTTGTCCACAAACTTATGAAGTAATAAATATTTTATTATTATAAAGAAAAATTAAGCAAAAGTGTGGACAAAAAGGCAGTAGTCCCTCTTGTCCACGCACTCTGCTATTTCTTTGGTACTAATTTTTCTGTTCCACCCATATATGGACGAAGTACTTCTGGTATATTTACACTACCATCTTCATTATAGTTGTTCTCTAAGAAAGCAATTAACATACGTGGTGGAGCAACTACAGTATTGTTTAAAGTATGTGCATAGTAGTTTCCTTTTTCGCCTTTAATTCTTATTCCTAAACGTCTTGCTTGTGCATCTGTTAGGTTAGAGCAACTACCAACTTCGAAATATTTCTTTTGTCTTGGGCTCCAAGCTTCAACATCACAGCTTTTAGCTTTTAAATCTGCTAGGTCACCACTGCAACATTCAAGTGTTCTAACAGGTATATCCATACTTCTAAATAGTTCTACTGTATATGACCATAATTTGTCATACCATTTCCAGCTATCTTCTGGTTCACAAACAACTATCATTTCTTGTTTTTCAAATTGATGTATACGGTAAACACCACGTTCTTCTATACCATGAGCTCCTTTTTCTTTTCTAAAACATGGAGAATAAGAAGTCATAGTATATGGCATATCTTCTTTTTTTAGAATTTGTCCTTTAAATTTTCCTATCATAGAATGCTCACTAGTTCCAATTAAATATAAGTCTTCACCCTCTATTTTATACATCATTGCGTCCATCTCTTCAAAACTCATAACACCAGTAACAACGTCACTACGAATCATAAAAGGTGGCACACAATAAGTAAAGCCTTTATTTATCATAAAGTCTCTTGCATAAGACAAAATTGCAGAATGAAGTCTTGCAATATCTCCCATTAAATAGTAAAATCCATTTCCTGCAACTCTACGTGCAGAGTCTAAGTCTAAACCATTAAAACTTTCCATTATGTCTGCATGATATGGAATTTCATAATCTGGAACTACTGGCTCTCCAAACTTTTCTATTTCTACATTTTTGCTATCATCTTCGCCAATAGGAACAGACTCGTGAATCATATTTGGAATTTTCATCATTCTTTCAGTTATTTGGCTAGAATATTCAACCTCTAATTTTTCATTTTCTTCAAGTTTTTTATTTATTTCTTGAACTTCGGCTTTTATTTTTTCGGCTTCATCTTTTTTTCCATTTTTCATTAGGTTACCTATTTCAGAACTTAAAGAATTCCTTTTCATACGTAAATCATCGCCTGCAAGTTTTGCATCTCTGTTTTTCTTGTCAAGCTCTAAAACTTCATCAACTAAAACTAGTTTATGGTTTTGAAATTTTTTCTTGATGTTTTCTTTAACTGCATCTGGATTCTCTCTTAAAAATTTAATGTCTATCATATAAACCTCCAACTAAAGCATTTGTATGCTTTTAAATAATTTTATTATTATATAATATCACCTTTATAACAAGTTTAATATTATTTTATTTATCTTAAACTGTAAACATATATGTAAGTATAGTATCATTTTTTTATGGAAAAATCAAGAAAAATTGGCATAAGGCTTAAAATTATTGCTAAATTAAGTGTATTATGTGTGTAAAATTTTAGCTTATTTAACACACATAACACACTTAATTTATAACGAATAATTTTACAGTAACTGCATATAATGGTAATAATTAGTTTATGAAAATAGGAGGATGCTTATGTCATATCAAGAATATGTTAGAGAAAATAAAATTGAGGACAAGTCAGAAGATGAGAAAAATTTAGAGCTTATTGTAAGTATAATAAAAACTAAAAATGAATTGGATTCAGCTCAAAAGAATTTTGAATTTGCAGAAGAGGGGCTAATAGATTACTATTCGTATCAAATAAAAGCAAATCAAACAAAATTAGATTATCTAATGAAAAAAGCGCAAAAGAAGGGCATAGTTTTAGATATGATAAATGAAATTTATATAAGAAAGAATAAGGCATAGTAATATTTGTCCAAATTTAATCATAGAAATGAATAAAGAGGTGGTTATCTTTGGATTTTAATATTATTATAACTTTTTTAACTTGTATAATTGTTTTATTTGTTTTAGGGAGAATTTTTATATGGCCACTAAAAAACATTTTGAAATTGGTATTTAATTCCGTTCTTGGTGGCGTGTGTATATTTATTATAAATTTAATTGGTGCAAATTTTGGGTTCCATATTGGACTAAATATATTAACATCTGTCCTTGTAGGATTACTGGGGTTACCAGGGGCACTACTACTTATAATTTTAAAAATAATTTTACGGGTAAATCAAATTAAATTTTTATTATATAAATCATAAAAATATACATAATTACAAATATAAAAACTTAACAAAGATAAGAGGCTGATGTTCGTGCTTTTGTTCAAGCATATTTTAATCAACCTCTTTTAAAATTATACTCAAATTTTTATTGTAACATCAATTAATACAAACTACTCTACTGTAACCGATTTAGCAAGGTTACGTGGCTTATCTACATCTAATCCCTTAGCCTTAGCAATATAGTAAGACAAAAGTTGCATTGGAACAACAGAAAGTATTGGCGAAATTAGAGGGGGAGTCTTTGGAATATTTATTACATAATCAAAATGGCTGTTAGGTAATATTTGATTTGTAATAATTAAAGTTTTAGCTCCTCTTGTAACAACTTCTTGAATATTACTAATAGATTTTTCAACTAATTTCTCGTCAGTAATAATTCCTATAACTGTTACACCATTTTCTATAAGTGCAATAGGACCATGTTTTAATTCTCCAGCTGCATTTGCTTCAGAGTGAATATATGTTATCTCTTTTAATTTTAAAGAGCCCTCTAGAGCAACATTATAATCTGTACCTCTACCTAAAAAGAACATATCTTTTTCTGTATATACTTTATTTGCAAAAGTTTTAATTACATCTGTGTTATCCAATATTTGTTCTACCTTAGAAGGTAAGTCTATTAAATCAGCCTTTAACTCTTCTATGCAAGCTTCATCACATGTTCCTAATATTTCTGCAAAATACATTGCAAGAATTGCAATTAGTACAACTTGTGAGGTATATGCTTTGGTAGAAGCAACGGCAATTTCTGGACCTGCATGAGTATATATAGAATAATCAGCTTCTCTTGTAATTGAACTTCCTATAACATTAGAGATTGCAAGTGTTTTAGCACCTTTAGACTTAGCAAGCTTTAAAGCAGCAATAGTATCAGCAGTTTCACCAGATTGACTTATATATATACATAGTGTATTTTCATCAATAAGTGGGTCTCTGTACCTAAATTCTGATGCAATATCTACAACAGTAGGAATTTTGCAAAGTTTTTCTATTAAGGTTTTACCTGTTAATCCAGCATGCATTGCTGTACCACAAGCAACAATGTATATTTTATTTACTTTACTTAAATATTCTTTAGAAATTTCTATATCATCAAAAGAACATTTTTCGCCTAAACGAAATCTTGAACCGATTGTTTCTCGTATAGCTGTTGGTTGTTCAAAAATTTCTTTAAGCATATAATCTTCATATCCATCTTTTCCAGCTGCATTTGCATCCCATTCAATATTTTTAATAGCTTTGTTATGCTCTGTTAAACTATTATCATAAAATTTAACTTTATCAGCTGTAACTACTGCAAATTCATTATCATCTAATAAATAAAAATCTTTGGTGTACTTTAATATAGCAGGAATATCTGATGCTATATAATTTCCATCTGTGCCCTTTCCTATAACAAGTGGGCTATCTTTTCTAACAACAATAACCTCATCAGGGCATAGAGGGGAAATAACCTCAACTGCATAGCTTCCTTTTAAATCTTGTACGGCAGACTTTACAGCAGTTAAAAATCTTTCATAATTATCCTCAATTACAGATTCAGGTCCGTTTGTATAATGATAATGTATTAAATTAGGAATAACCTCTGTATCTGTTTGAGAAATAAAATTATATCTTTTTAAACTTAAAAAATCTTTTAGTTCAGAATAATTTTCGATAATACCATTATGAACAACTGCAAATGTATTGCTATTGTCCAAGTGAGGATGAGAATTTTCTTTAGATGGTTTACCGTGTGTTGCCCATCTAGTATGCGCAATACCTACAGTTCCTTCTAAATCATTTATTCCATCCAAATTATACAAGTTATTTACTCTACCTTTATCCTTCATAACCTTAATTACATCTTTTTCTATAGTTGCAATTCCGGCAGAGTCATAACCTCTGTACTCCAAACATAAAAGACCATCAATTAATATAGGTGTAGCTTTTTTGCTACCAACGTATCCTACAATACCACACATAAAAATACCTCCTTAAAACATATATGTACCTTTATTAAATAAACTTTAATAAGTTACACATTTTTGTGCTAAAAAACTATAAAACTATGCTAATAATTATTCATATTATTGCGTGTAGATTGCTTTTCTTAGCATTTAATTTCAAGAAAGCATTACAAATAAAGACTACTCTATTAGCTTTGTATACTTGCATCACTGCAAGGTTTTGACTAATATTTATGGTAGTAATCTAGTACCAAGAGACCATCCGCCGAATCTTTCGATAAGTCTCTACCTCGTCAACACAGGTGCTTTGAACTTTGCTAAAAGCTAGCAGAATTACAACAAATCTATTATTTGCATTGCTTAACTCTGTGTCCAGGCGCTAAAAAATAAAACTCCTTTCCTTAAGAATTTAATTATTTGTAAAGCTATTCTTAAAGTTATAGATAGTATATTACTATATTTTTGAAAATGTGTCAAATTTGATAAATATACATATTACCTACGTTTAGAATATAAATTTCTACAAAACATTATACAGCAATAAAAATTATGTAAATTTGCCAAATTTTACTTGATTTTTTTACAAATAGATGATAGAATAGTAGCGTTAGAAAAATAGCGTTGCTATTTTTTAATCCTTACTTATGACTAGTTCATAGGTTATATATCCACGAGGAGGTGTAAAAGAATGAATAAATACGAAAGTGTTATCATTGTTAATCCTAATGTTGAGGAAAATGCTCTAAAGGAGTTAATCGAAAGATTCCAAACATTAATTAACACTGATGGAAAAGTAGAACAAGTTAATGAATTAGGAAAGAAAAAATTAGCTTATGAAATTAACAAAAACAAAGAAGGATACTATGTAGTATATGACTTTGAAGCTAATCCAAAACTAATAGCAGAACTTGAAAGAAACTATAGAATCACTGACGAAATAATCAAATTCATAGTTGTAAAAAAATAGTAATTAAATTACTAAAACTCAATCGGGGGCCTTAAGAAAGGTAAAAGGTGTAAAATATGAACAAAGTAATTTTAATGGGAAGATTAACTAGAGATCCAGAAGTTAGATATACTCAAACAAGTAACACACTTGTAGCTTCTTTCAGTTTAGCAGTTAATAGAAGATTTGTAAGACAAGGAGAAGAAAGACAAGCAGATTTTATTAATATTGTTGCTTGGGGAAAACTTGGAGAGTTTTGTAGCAAATATTTCAAAAAAGGTCAACAAGTTGGTATAATAGGAAGAATACAAACTAGAACCTGGGATGACGACCAAGGACAAAAGCATTATGTAACAGAAGTTGTTGCAGAAGAAGCATATTTTGCAGATAGCAAAAGAGATGGAGAAGGAACTTCTTCAAACTTTGATGCTACTTTTGGAGCAATGCCAAGTCCTAGTGGAAATTCAGATTTTGAAATATCTTCAGGAGACGATTTACCATTTTAATGTGTATGAAAAAAATAGAAAAATTTAGACAGAAGGGGGTAGAAGCAAATGGCAGACAACAAAAAGAATAGAAGAAATAATAGAAATAATAATTCTGATAGCGATTACAATCCAAAATTCAGAAAAATGAGAAAGAAAGTATGTCCTTTATGTGCAGATAAAGATTTAGTATTAGATTACAAAAATGCTGATCAAATAAGAAAATTTGTTAATGATAAAGGAAAAATACTTCCAAGAAGAGCAACAGGTGCTTGCGCAAAACATCAAAGAGATATAACTCTAGCAGTAAAAAGAGCAAGACAAATAGCAGTATTACCATATACAGCTGAATAGTAGAAAAGGAAGTTATTAATTAAATATAAATAAAAATATAAGTGTATGAAATTATAATAGATTAAACTAATAACTTATTATAATAAAATTACACTTATATTTTTTGCAAAATAATTGTTACTAGATAATGTTTTTTTAATAAGCTTATACATATTACCTAGATTTAGAACCAAAATTTCTACGAAAACAATATCTAGTAACAAAAAATCTTAGTCCATACCATATAAATGTTGAAATATTGTACAAAAAATGGTATTATTATAGTGTAGTGTTTATAATACTTACAATGTATAAAATATAAGGTTTGTAAACTTTTAATATTACAAACATAAAAGAAGAGGAAAAATAATGAAAAAGTCAAATGAAAATTCAAAGGTAGACTCAAAGAACAAATTAGACAAAGCTTCAAAAGTAAACTCAGAAGAAAAACTAAAAAAGACTTCAAAACCAAACGTAATTAAAAAAGGCAATAATATTTTAGAAGGAAATTCAAATGCAAAATATATAAAATATTTGTCCATTGCAATTATTCTAATAGCTGTTATTACTCTAATAGCTGTACTAAATATAAACAGAAATACTAATTTAAACCGAGATGATGGAGTTACAAAAATAGTAACCTCATTTTATCCTATGTATATAATTGCAGAAAATTTGGTAGATGGAGCAAGCAATGTAGAACTTGAAAATATGGCTGATGTAAACGTAGGGTGTCTACACGATTATACGTTAAAAACAGAGGATATAAAAAAGGTAGAAGATGCAGATATTTTTATTTCTAATGGTTTGGGAATGGAAAGTTTTATTAGCAAGCTAATTGAAGCTAATGAAGATATGACGGTAATTGATTCTAGCACAGGTATAGAAACAACCATATTAGATGGAGAGGAAACTAATCCACATATTTGGACAAGTATTAGTAATTATATTGATCAAGTACGAACAATAGCAGAAGAATTAAAAAGACTTGATCCAAAAAACGAATCAGTATACGAGGCTAATAAGAGGTCATATATTGCCAAACTAAATAGATTAAAAAATGAATTTCAAACAGAACTAGACGAATTATCAAACGAAAGAGCGATATGTTTAAACGAATCATTTGAGTATATGGCAAAAGATATTGGACTTCAACTTACAAGCATTCAAACTGACCACGAAGAAAGCACAATGTCTGCAGAAACATTAAGAAATATAATAGATGTGGCAAATAATCAAAATATAAAAATTATTATAATAGATAAAAGCGATAATAGAGCAAATGCTGAGACTATAGCAAATGAGACTAATGCAGAAATATATGAGCTAAATTCAGGATTAACAGGAAGCTTAGATAAGGATGCATATATAAATGCTATGAAAGAAAATATAGAAATATTAAAAGCAGTTAACTAAAAGTATGGAGGTGTGTATGGAGAAAGCTTGTGGATTACACTGTACAAAAATAAATAATATTGGAGTTAAAATAGGAAAAGATGTAATATTAAAAGACGTTAATATTCATATTCATTGTGGAGAATTAACTGTTATTATAGGGAGAAATGGTGCAGGAAAAAGTACATTGCTTAAAGCAATTTTGGGCGAAATAGAGCATACAGGAGATATTGTGTTCGTAGACCAAAAAGATAATGTTACTAAGAAAATAAAAATAGGATATGTTCCACAAAGTATCAATATTGAAAGACACATGCCAACAACGGTTTACGACTTGTTCGCATCATGCATTACACTTATTCCAGTATTCCTAAGAAAAGATAAGAAAATATATGATGAAGTAAAAGAACATTTAAAAATCTTTGGAGCAGATGCATTAATAGATAAAAGTATTGGGGACTTATCAGGTGGAGAATTACAAAGAGTGCTTATAGCAATAGCTACAAAACCTACACCAAATTTACTTATATTAGATGAGCCCGTATCAGGCATTGACAGAAACGGAATAAAAGAATTCTATAAAATTATAAGTAAATTAAAATCAGAATATGATATGTCAATAATATTAGTATCACATGATTTAGAGCTAGCAAAAAAATACGCAGATAAAGTGATTTTGCTAGACAAAGAAGTTATAAAAGAGGGGACACCAGATGACGTTTTTAAAAGTCTTGAGTTTAAAAATAGATTTGGAGAGTTGTCTTAATGGAAATTTAAAGGAAAATATTCATATGAAATGAATGTAAAATAGAATGAAGGTTTGTAAAGATTAAATAATTAAATTTGATATATAAGAAATTATAATAAAAAGAAATGAGGAAGAGATGGAAGTAATAGATAGTATATTAGAAGTAATATTGCCATTTGAATTTATAAATTATGAATTTATGAAAAATGCTTTACTCGCTATAATTTTAATATCACCAATATTTGCAATATTGGGAACGATGATAGTAAATAACAAAATGGCATTTTTCTCTGATGCTCTTGGGCATTCAGCATTAACAGGAATTGCTATTCGGAAGCCTACTAGGCATAAGTAATTTAAACATTGGTATGATAATATTTGCAATAGGATTTGCACTTTTATTAAACTATGTAAAAAATAAAACAACATATGGCGCTGACACAATAATAAGTGTGTTTTCATCAATTGCAATAGCAATAGGACTGGCAATTTTAGCACAAGCAGGAAACTTTAATGGATACTCTAGTTATCTAGTTGGAGATATATTAAGCATTACAGACACAGAAATAATATATGTATTTTTAATTGCGATTGTAGTACTAGTATTTTGGTACTTCACATTCAACAAATTACATTTGATAAGCATAAATACTACATTGGCTAAAAGTAAAGGAGTTAAAACAAAAAAAATAGACAACATATTCGTAGTGCTAATAGCCATAGTAGTAATGATTTCGATAAGATGGATTGGTATACTACTTATAAACTCATTACTAATTTTACCAGCTGCATCAAGTAGAAATATTGCAAAAGATATGAGATGGTACCATTTATATGCAATAATATTTTCTCTATTTTCAGGAGTAGCAGGTTTAATAATATCATACTATTATAATATACCAACAGGACCAATGATAGTAATATTATCAGGAGCAATTTACTTTATTACACTAGGAATTAAGGGCAAGGTAAAAGGAAAATAATGTCGGGTTTGGGGACAGGTTCTTTTCCGACAAGTCTGTCGGGTTTGGGGACAGGCTAAAAAGAAGCAAAACTCAAGCAGACCTGTCCTTAAAAGTGCCAAATGACATTTTTGTGACAGGCACCAAGGTGCCAAAGTGACAAGGAGGAATTTTATGGAAAAGAAAAGAATTTTAACAGGAGATAGACCAACAGGAAGATTACATATTGGGCATTATTTTGGTTCATTAAAAACTAGAGTAGAGATGCAAAATTCAGGTGAATATGACCCATATATATTAATTGCTGATGTTCAAGCTTTAACAGATAATTTTAATAATCCAGAAAAGGTAAGAAAGAATGTACGAGAAGTTATGTTAGACTATTTATCTGTTGGAATTGACCCAGAAAAAACTACTATATATATTCAATCTATGATACCAGAAGTAGCAGAACTTACAGTATTTTATTCTAATTTGGTTACTATAGCGAGGCTTGAGAGAAACCCTACTGTAAAGACTGAAATAGCACAGAAAAGAGAGCTTTTTGGCGAGAGTGTTACTTATGGATTTTTAGGTTATCCTGTAAGTCAGGCAGCAGATATAACTGCTTTTGAGGGTAAAATAGTACCAGTTGGAGAAGACCAACTTCCACTAATAGAGCAATGTAGAGAAATTGTAAGGAAATTTAATAGTATTTATGGAGAGGTTTTAACAGAGCCAGAGGCTGTTTTATCAAGCACGAAGAGGATTAAAGGTCTAGATGGAAACGAAAAAATGGGTAAGTCTTTAGGAAATGCCATTTATCTTTCTGATACTCCAGAAGAAATAACTAAAAAAGTTATGAGTGCTGTTACAGATCCAAACAGAATTAGAAAGGACGATAAAGGAAACCCAGATGTATGTATGGTTGCATATTACCACAATTTATTTACCAGCAAAGAAGATTGCAAAAAGGTATGTGAAGAGTGCAAAGCTGGTAAAAGAGGCTGTGTAGCTTGTAAAAAAGAGCTTGCAAATAATATAATAGAATTTTTAAAACCAATGAGAGAAAAAAGAAAATACTATGAAGAAAGACCAGAACTTGTAGATGAATTGTTGATAAAAGGTACTGAAAAAGCTAGAAAAGCTGCAAAAGAAACGATGAAAAAAGTAAAAAAGGCAATGAGACTAGATTATTTTGATGAAATGTAAAAAAATAGAATATATTCAAAAAGAACGTAAGTATATATTCTAAATAATAAATGTAAAAGGAGAATACAATGTTTACAGATTATGTAAAAATAATTGCAAAAGCGGGAAATGGTGGAAATGGAGCTATTTCGTTTAGAAGAGAAAAATATGTTGCTGCCGGTGGACCAGATGGAGGAGATGGTGGTAAAGGTGGAGACATATATTTTGAAGTGGATCCGGATTCTAATACACTAATAGATTTTAGGTATAACAAAAAATTTAAAGCCGAAAATGGAAAAAATGGTGAAGGTGCGCACAAATTTGGCAAGAGTGGAGAGGATTTATATATAAAAGTTCCAATAGGTACAATCGTAAGAGATGCGAAAACCAATAGAGTACTTGCCGACCTTTCACATGAGGGTCAAAAGGAGTTAATTTTAGCAGGTGGAAGAGGTGGAAAAGGAAATTCTCATTTTGCTACATCAACAAGGCAAGCACCTAGATTTGCACAAGATGGAGAAAAAGGAGAAGAAAAAGAACTTATTCTAGAGTTAAAACTATTAGCAGATGTAGGTTTAATAGGATTTCCAAATGTAGGAAAATCAACTTTTCTTTCAATGACAACCTCGGCTACTCCAAAGATTGCAGATTATCATTTTACCACATTAGAGCCAAACCTAGGTGTTGTAAAAACTGAATATGGCGATAGTTTTGTAATAGCAGATATTCCTGGAATAATAGAAGGTGCAAGTGAAGGAACAGGACTAGGTTTGCAATTCCTAAGACATATAGAAAGAACAAGATTACTACTTCACGTAATTGACGTATCAGGCTCAGAAGGAAGAAATCCTGTACAAGATTTTAATACAATAAGCGAAGAACTAAAAAAATATAGTGAAAAATTAAGTGAAAGAACACAAATAATTGTTGCAAATAAAGTGGACATATTGCAAGACGAAAATTTATATAAAGAACTTGAAAAAACTGCGAAAGAACATAATATGGAAATATTTAAAATATCAGCAGCAACAGGTGATGGTATACCTGAACTACTAAAACACGTATCAGAAATATTAAAAACTTTACCAAAAGAAGATTTAATAGAAACAGAAAATGAAAAAGTATATACATTAGACAATAAAGATGATGAATATACAATAGAAAAAGAAGAAGGAAAATTTGTAATTAAAGGAGAAGCAGTAGAAAGAATTATGAGAAGAGTAAACATTGAAGATAACGAATCTCTATACTACTTCCAAAAAAGTTTAGACAATTTAGGAGTAAACGAAAAACTAAAAAAGATGGGAATACAAGAAGGCGACATTGTAAAAATAGACGACTACGAATTAGAGTGGGAAGATTAAAGGTAACAATTTACTGCTTTATTTTGGCAAAGGATGTATATTTTAATTTTTTATTTCCGGCCCCCAACTACGTACAAACTGTAAAAACTTCACTTACGATTCGTTTAACAGTTTGTAAACTTGTCGGTCCCCACCTTAAGCACTCCAATAAAAAATTAAAATATACATCCTTTGCTTATTCTTAAAGCAGTAAATTGTTACAAGCAAGTGGAAAAAAATAAAAATATCAAAAATTTGTTTGACAATTTTTTGTTTGTATGATACTATATTGTAAAATCGAATTTGGAGGGATGAATAGATGGAGGATGAGATTAAGCATAAAAAGTATAATACAAAACCAAAACCAAAGCCTAAAGCAAAAAGAAAAAAGACTCAAAAAACTAAAAAACCAAGAACGCAAGGGTTAACAACAAGGCAAAAACAAATTTTAAGATATATTACAAAAGAAATTGAAAAAAATGGCTATGCACCATCAGTTAGAGAAATAGGAAAGGCAGTAGGGTTAAGCTCAACTGCTACAGTACACTCATACTTAAAACAACTAGAAGCAATGAAATATATTAAAAAAGAAAATCAAAAGGGTAGAACCTTAAGAGTATTAAAAAAAGAAGAAGATTTTTACGATACAGCCAGAGTAGGTAAGCACAATGACCAAATGAAAGCTTTTTACAATAGAAAAGAAATGGTAGATGTTCCAATAGTAGGAAAAATTACTGCTGGAGCTCCGATACTTGCTGTAGAAAATATAACAGATACTGTACCTGTTCCAGTTGACTTTGCAGGAAATAGCCAATGCTTTATGTTGCTAGTAAGTGGTGAAAGTATGATTGAAGCTGGAATATTAGATGGAGATCTTATTTTAGTAAGAAGACAAAATGTAGCTGAAAACGGACAAATAGTAGTAGCTCTAATTGATGACGAAGCTACAGTAAAAACATTCTACAAAGAAAAAGACCATATAAGATTACAACCAGAAAATAGCACGATGGACCCAATAATAGTTCCAGATTGCCAAATACTAGGAAAAGTAATTGGTGTATTTAGAAAAATGTAAATAATTTTAGAAGAGGGGAATGAAGTAGAATGAGTTATGATGATTTTTGGTTTATTGACACTAGAGTACAAACAAGAAACTTAAGAAGATGGCTCATTTGGTTTATATTATTATTTGCATTTGTAACTGTTGGAACATATTTTGCAGTAAAAACAATGTATACTGATATTACAGAATATAGCATACGTTCAGGAAACCCAATTATTACAGTTAATGAGGCTAAAGCAACTAATGTAAATGGATATATAAAAGGAGAAGTAAAAAACGAAAGCGATAGCGAGATAAATGCTGGATATTTATGTTTCGTATTGTTTGATGAAAATTACGAACAAAAAGGAATTGAGTATATAGAAATAGGTAACTTAACAGCAGGTGAAACAAAATCATACGAGTTAAAATTTAAAAGAGATTTTATAAAACATTTTTATTTATTAACATTGCCAGAAAAAGTGTTATGAAATAATTAGAAAATTAGCTAAAAAATGTATAAAATTACTACCTTTAAATATAATATAAATATTAAAGGTAGTTTTTTTATTTAAAATAAAAAAAATAATTGCTATTTTATAATAAATGTAATATAATTGTAACGCAAATGTAATAAAAATGAAATACATCCGAAATATTGGAAAGGAAAGATATAAGTATGTTTAAGTTGGGACAAGACATAGGCATAGATTTGGGAACTGCAACTGTAATTGCGTATGTAAAAGGAAAGGGTATAGTATTAAGAGAACCTTCTGTTGTTGCAGTAGATAACAATACAGGTGAGGTTTTAGCTGTGGGAAAAGAAGCTAGAAGAATGCTTGGTAGAACACCAGGAAATATTGTAGCAACAAGACCTTTAAGGGATGGAGTAATTTCAAATTATACAGTTACAGAAAAAATGTTAAAATATTTTATAAATAAAATATGCGGTAAATTTGTGTTCTCTCCACGAATAATGATATGCATCCCATCACAAGTAACTGAGGTAGAAAAAAAGGCTGTTATAGATGCAGCTTCACAAGCAGGAGCAAGAAAAGTATTCTTAATAGAAGAACCTATTGCAGCTGCTATAGGTGCTGGAATAGATATATCTAAGCCATGCGGAAATATGGTAGTAGATATTGGTGGAGGTACAACAGACATTGCAGTTATATCTTTAGGAGGTTCTGTAGTTAGTGAGTCTTTAAAAGTTGCAGGAGATAAATTTGATGAAGCAATTGTAAAATATATAAAAAGAAAGCACAATGTAATGATAGGAGAAAGAACGGCCGAAGATTTAAAAATAAATATTGGCTGTGTTTACCCAAAAATACAAGATACAGAGATGGAAATAAGAGGAAGAGACTTAATTACTGGGTTACCTAAAAACATAACTATTCATTCAAGCGAAATGTTAGAAGCACTTATAGAACCAGCAATGATGATAGTAGATAGTGTTCACTCTGTACTGGAGAAAACACCGCCAGAACTTGCGGCAGACATAAGTGATAGAGGAATATATATGACAGGTGGAGGATGCTTAATAGATGGATTAGATAAACTATTGCAAGTAAAAACAGGAATAAATGTTATGATTGCACAGGAAGCAATATCATGCGTAGCTTTAGGAACAGGAAAGGCATTAGATAATTTAGATACTTTGGATAGAGGAAAGAAGTAAAAGCGAGAGTATTCTCGCTTAATTTTATTGTATAGGAAAAATCTTCGATTTTTCCTATACAACAAGGTTAAGTTTCCTTGGGCTGTGCATATTCGCGAAGCGAAATGCACATAAGGCGAAGCAACTTTTCTTATTGTATAGCGAACGAAAGTTACTAGATAATGGTTTTTATAAAATAATATGATGCAAACCTTAGGTAATATGTATATTTATCAAATTTTTTTGTTCCTTGATGTCGCACCCTGCTAATGATAAAAAGAAAAATTTATTTTTCTTTTTATCGCAGGAAAGGTGCTCCAAATCGCACTCGCTTCAAAGAAGCTCGTTTGGTCGCTTACGCGTCACTGCAAAAATTCTCTAAATATACATATTACCTAGGTTTAGAATCTAATTTCCTACAAAACCATTATCTAGTAACGAACGAAAGGTCAAAAATCCAATAAACACTTGCATAATTTCCTAATAAATTATATAATAAATATAGTTTTTTGTGTAAAGGTGAAGTAAATGAATAAAACGAAAAGAAAGATTTTTGAAACATCAATGCAACTATTTGCAGAAAAAGGTTATGATGCAACTAGTATAGAAGAAATAACTGCAACTGTAGGTGTGGCAAAGGGAACATTATATTATCATTTTTCAAGCAAAGAAGAAATTTTTAATTTCTTAGTTGATGAAGGAATGAAGCTTTTAAAAAACAGTATTACTATTAAAACAGATAAAATGACTAATTCACTAGATAAAATTAGAGCAATAGTTTTAATACAAATAAAAATACTATTCAAATACGAAAACTTTATAACAATAATATTAAGCCAAATTTGGGGCAATGACGAGAGAAGTAAATTATGCAAAAAATATGTGTTTGAATATATATATATGATAGAAGAGATAGTAAAAAAGGGGATACAAAAGAACGAAATAGTAGATAGAGATTCAGATATTATAGCTTCTGGAATATTTGGATTTACTTGTTCAAGTTATATATATAAAATGAGACATAATAAAGTGGATGTACAAACAATTTTTGAAGAAGTAGACAATTCTTTTCTTAAGAAGTTACGTGCATAGCACATATAAAAATATAGGAGTGAATATTAAATGAGAATATTAAAAGATTTTAAAGTTCCAAATTTTAAATTTCCAAAGTTTCATTTAAAGGAACTTGATGAAATCGATGAAGTAAAAGTGGATTACGAAAAAGTAAAGAAAGCAGAAGAAAATCAAAAGAAAAAGAGAACTAAAAATTATGATGGAACTTCTTTTGAAACAGTAAAAGAAATATTTATTAATTCTTCAAAAGAATATGCAGATAGGACTTTCTTATTAGAAAAATTTAATCCAAAAGGTGATTGGACAGAAATTACATATAACCAGTTTAAAAATGAGGTAATTGGACTTGGAACTGCATTAACAAGAAAATTAAATTTAAAAGATACAAGAATTGTTATAATAGGAGAAAACACACACCATTGGTATGTATCATACATGACAATGCTTTGTGGTGCAGGAATTGCAGTTCCTGTAGATAAGGAATTACCAGAAAATGAAATTGAAAATGTTATAAAAAGAGCTAGAGCATCGGCAGTAATATTTTCTACAAAAAAAGCTGACGTTATAAAAAAAGTATCAGAAAACTTACCAGATGTGAAATATTTTATACAAATGAATTCTGACCAAGAAATAGACGGAAGATTTGTAGGTTTAGATTATTTAATAGAAGAAGGAAAAGCTTTGGTAAATGGTGGAGATAATAGTTTTATGAGTATTGAAATAGATCCTGACGAGTTTAAAGTTTTAATATTTACATCAGGAACTACTTCAAATGCAAAAGGTGTTATGCTATGCAATAGAAATTTAGCACAAAACGTAAATGCAGCAACTGCATATGTTAAACTTACACCAGATGATAGGTTAATGTCAATACTACCATTACACCATACTTATGAATCATCAATAGGATTTTTACTACCATTCGGAATTGGTGCATCTATTAGTGTGTGCCAAGGTTTAAAACATATAGTGTCAGACTTGCAAGAAACAAAACCAACAGCACTATTAACTGTGCCATTACTTGTTGAAAGCTTATATAGAAAAATAAATGCCAACATCAAAAAGAGCAAAAAAGACGGTTTAGTAAATTCAATGATTCATGTAACAAATGCACTAAAAGTAGTTGGCGTGGATATAAAAAGAAAAGTATTTAATGAAATTTACGAAAATCTAGGTGGAAGATTGAGAATAATAGTTTCAGCAGCAGCACCAATAGATGCTAAAATAGGAAAGTGGGTAGAAGATATTGGCATACTTTTCTTACAAGGATATGGATTAACAGAAACTGCACCGATTGCTGCATTAACACCAGATTTTGAAACAAAAGTTGGTTCTGCAGGTAAAGCAGTAGTAGGAGCAAAATTAAGAATAGACCATCCAAACGAAAATGGAGAAGGAGAAGTACTAATTTGCAGTAAGACTTTAATGCTTGGATATTATGAGGACGAAGAGGCTACAAAAGAAGCAATTTTTGAAGAAAATGGAGAAAGATGGTTCCACTCGGGAGACATTGGATATATGGATAATGACGGTTTCTTGTATATAACAGGTAGAAGTAAAAATGTTATAGTAACACAAAACGGAAAAAACATATATCCAGAAGAAATAGAACTAATGCTTTCTAAACATACAGAAATAAAAGAATGCATGGTTTATGGTAAAGAAGTAGAAGGAGAAAAAGAGCTAATAATTACTGCTAAAGTTATTCCAAATTATGAGGTAATAGAAGAAAAATATAGAAAAGATTTAAGTGAGGAAGAAGTATATAAAATAATTTGGGATAAGGTAAAAGAAGTAAACAAAGAATTAACCTCATACAAAGCTATTAAAAAATTGGAAATCAAACATGATGATTTCGTTAAAACAACTACAATGAAAATAAAACGATATGAAGAAATAAAAAAAGATAAGTAAGAAATATGGTACAAACCTTAGGTAATATGTATATTTATCAAATTTTTTTGTTCCTTGGCGAAAGCAAACATATAACCAGAGTTAAAAAATAAATTTTTTAATTCTGCTCGTTTGCTCCAAATCGCACTCGCTTCAAAGAAGCTCGTTTGGTCGCTTACGCGTCACTGCAAAAATTCTCTAAATATACATATTACCTAGGTTTAAGACCTAAATTTTACAAAAAACATTAGACAGTAACAAAAAAGACAAATTATTACAAAAAAGTACTTGACTTAAAATAAAACTTGTAATACAATGATAATGTAAAGTAAGAGGTAATCCTATAAATAAAAATTACTTACGGAAATAAGCATTACATAGGACAAAGGAGGTTAGGTTTACAATGTCTAGATCTGGCATAGTAAACGTGAGAATGGTAATCACGGAAGAGAAAATTTTATCAAATATTGATAAAGTACAAAAATTAATAAATCCAAATAGTAAAAAGCAAATCATCCAATTAGAAGATGATGCCTATTTTAAAGATTTAATAGAATCTATAAAAACATATTTAATAGAGTATCCTAAGAAAAAGAATTTCCCAATAAGTGTATATAAGGCAGCCTATGGGTTAGTTGAGTATGCAACAAATCAATTTGAAGAAAATACTAAAAAAATAGAAGATTTAATAAGACAAAGAGAGAAGAATATTGCATTAGCAGCTAGCTTAAAAGATGCTTTAGACGCTGTGGAAAATAAATCAGACGATTGGAAAGATACAGTAAAACAAATATCAAGTGACTTCTCTGAAGATATAATCGAAACTCTTGGAGTTATAGGAAGGTCAAAAGGCACAACATCTCAAAATTATCAGGATGCAGTAAAATTAATAAATGCAAGAATTGGAAATTTAGAGACAAACCTACATATTGAAATAGATATGGAAAGGATAGAGGATAGATCAAAAGCTTTAAGCTATATAGGAATTGAAGTGGCAGATGCTTTAAAATTAATTCCAACACCAGAAGAACCAATGGAGACTGTAGTGCAAGAAAATGTAGAAGAAGTTCAAGCACCTATATTACCAGAAACAGTAGAAGAAAACAAGCAATATATAGAACAAACAAGAGTAGAAGTAAAACCTTCATTGTGGCAACGTTTCAAAAACAGTAAATTTGTAAAAGCAATAAAATATGTAATGAAGATTAGAATTGTATTAGAAATACCAAATGCATTACCAGAAGGTAGAGGAGAAGACGAGTAAAGATATTAATAAAAACATAAATTATTCTATATAAATTTATGCTAAAAAACTTAACTATATATAATGTAAAAGAAAAGATGGTTATATAAAATTTTCCATCTTTTTATTTACATTAGTCATAATCTACAAATAATAATCTAATTGTCCATAAACCAGAAATGCCAACTAATATATATATAATTCTACTTAGAATAGACATCATTCCAAATATGGTATCTACTAAATTAAAGTTAAAAATCCCAACTAATCCCCAGTTAATAGCACCAATTATAACTAAAGCAAGAGTTATTTTATCAATAATTTTCATAAATTCCTCCCTATGAGCAGATTAAAATTTTAAAACTATTATTATTATAAGCAAAAAATAAAAAAATATTCTAATAATTCAAGAGAAAATCTCGTAAAGAATTGTAAAATTATGTAAATTGTGGTATAATATAGTTTGATAGCAAAAGCTATTAGTACAAAAACTACTTGTGAATTCAAGGAGGAACAAAAATGGGACGGAAAATTTTATTTATTCTCGCAATGATTGTTTCAATCATTGCAATGGCATTTTGCCTGTATCTGTTCTACTACGACGGAACTATATTAGCATTGGTTGTAGCAGGACTTATCTTTGTTTTCATGAGCTTTGTAGCGTACAAAGCAGATGAGAACGAGAGGCACGAGTGGTGCGAGAAGGATTTTATCCAAAAACATCGAGTACGATAAACGTTCCATAAGTTAGCGCCGTAACATCGAGTTACGGCGCTTAATTTTCTAAAAGAAAAATTCTCTAACAGAATTTTGTTGGTAGAACATGGTAAAATTAGAAAGAGTAACGATAGAAATGTCTCAAAAAGATATTTTTTAAATAGATTTTAGATTGAATATAAAAAGCAACTCTCAAAGCAAGATAAAAAAGGCTTGGCAATGAGAAAAAAATTACATTATCATTTAAGTGGGAAAATAATATGTAGAATAATTGCGAGAAAGCAGCTTTTGTGGTATAGTAGTAAAAGAAGAAAAAGATACTTTGTATTGAGAACAATATTAGAGACTAGAAAATTCGCGAAAAAAACAATGCCTGTTATAGGAGGTGGAAGGATGTCTAAAAAAGGAAAAAACAATGGAATATCTAAAATATTAGCAATTATATTAGGGACTATAGTGCTGTTTATAATAATTAGAGCTCTAATAATATGTATTTTTTAAGGAGGAAAAGATATGAACGATGAAACAAAAAAGGAAAAAGTTGTTGTAGAAAGAAAAGAAATTAAGACATTTTTGAAAAATTTAAGTAAAAAAGCCAAAATAATAATTGGAGCAATAATCATAGTAATTATAGTTTTGTTTATTACCGTTGGCATAAATAAAAAAGCAGATGTAGATACAACTTTTTTAACACAGATATTAACGAAGTCTAGTGAATTGACAACTGCAAAACTTAAGATTACTGGTCTATCAGAATATCATGATGAAGGGGTATATGTTTTTAATAGATCTGATTTCACAATGTGCTTTACAGCGACAGTAAGAGCAGGAATTAATTTAGAAAATGTAAAAATTGAATCAGATCCAATACAGAAAAAAATATTAATTACTATACCAGATGCAGAAATATTTGAAGTTAAAGTTGATCCTAATAATCTTAAATTCTATGGTACAGGATTTTCTTTATTTAATGTGAATGAAAAAGAAGATTTAGCTAAAGCATTAGCACTTGCAGAAGAAGATGCGAAAAAAGAAGCATCAAATACAGGAATATTAGAATTAGCAAACCAACAGTCAGAAGTCCTTATAAAAGGAATATTAGCAAATGCTATACCAGATGGATATACGATAGAAGTAAAAAAATAAATTATATAAGAGGCGAAAGGTAATTAGAGTTAATAAAGAAAATATTGCAAATAAACTTGAAAATTTTAATAATAATGCAAAGAATATTACTCCAAATATCTCAGATAAAATAAAGAAAATTATTAATAGAATGAGAACATTTACAATTAAGTAGATGTTCTTTTGATTTATAGTAAAGGGGGAATGTAGAGTTCCTAGCGAAAAAGGAGAAATATAAATATAAAAATTTTAAAAATAATTGCAATACTTTTTAGTATTGGCATAAATCAATAATTTTCAGTAAGATTACATTTTATCTTAAGCAAAACTTTGATAGCTTATTTAGCATAAGTATATTTACAATAATAAATGCTCTAATGAATAAAAAAAGTACTTATTATCGTGATCTTTCATAAATGTAGTCATAACTAATAAATAGGAATAAAAAGGAAAAAATATCTAATAATGTAAAAAATTACCACATCAAAAATGCAAACAAGTGTTTACATTTTGAAAACAAAATAGTATAATATGATTATGAGTAAATGCAAAAAGGATAGTGGTAAAAATGCAAAGAACATATTTATGTATCGATTTAAAAACATTTTATGCATCTGTTGAATGTGTAGAAAGAAAATTAGACCCATTTAACACTAATTTGGTAGTTGCAGATCCAAGCAGAGGAAAGGGCGCAATATGTTTAGCAGTAAGTCCGAAAATGAAAATGCTTGGAGTAAAAAATAGATGTAGAATATATGAAATACCACAAAATATACAATACATTGTAGCTCTTCCTAGAATGAAAAAATATATAGAATATTCTGCTAATGTATATGCAATATACTTAAAATATTTTTCGAAAGAAGATATTCATGTATATTCTATAGATGAAGCTTTTATGGATGCTACAAACTATTTGAAAATGTATAAATTAACACCAGTAGAGCTCGCAAAAACAATTATAAAAGATATATTTAAAAATTATGGGATAACAGCTACTGCTGGAATTGGAACTAATATGTATCTGGCAAAAGTTGCGTTAGACATTACTGCAAAGCATAGTGCTAGTAATATAGGATATTTAGATGAAGAAAAATATAAAAAAGAATTATGGCATCATAAGCCACTTACAGACTTCTGGCAAATTGGGCATGGTATAGAAAGAAGACTAAATAAACTACGATTATATGATATGTATGATGTAGCCAATGCAGAGCCAAAGAAATTATATAAAGAATTTGGAGTTAATGCAGAATACTTAATAGACCATTCGTGGGGAAGAGAAAGCTGTACTATTGAAGATATAAAAAAATACAAGCCACAAGCAAGATGCATTAGCAATAGTCAAGTGTTGTTTGAAGATTATTCTTTTGAAAAAGCAAGATTAGTTTTAAAAGAAATGGTAGAATTAGGCAGCTTACGCCTAATTGACGAGAATTTATCTACAGATACAGTAAAATTATATGTAGGATATTCAAAAGATGTTATTCCTGCAACAGGAGGCACAGAAAGAACTAATAATTATACGAATGTATATTCTGATTTAGTAAGTACTTTTCTAAGGCTTTATGACAGAACCACAAATAGAAACATTGGAATAAGACGAATAGGTATTAGTTTTGCAAATGTAAGAGAAAATGATTATGTGCAACTAAATTTATTTAAGGATCAAAAAAAGCTAGATAAAGAAAGAAAATTAGAATTAGTAATAAATAGAATAAAAAGTGAAATGGGAAAGAATAAAATCTTAAGAGGAATGGATTTACAAGAAGGTGCAACAACATTAGTTAGAAATACACTTATTGGTGGGCACAATGGTGGGGAGTAAAATTAAGGCTAATCTTTTAGTAAGTTATCTAAATTTAGGATTATGAAATGGAAAATAAATAGAAAATGAATTGGGAAAGGAGGATAAAATGGCAAGTAGAGTAAGTAGAGCAAAACAATTTTTACCTTTTGACGCCTTAGTAGGTTTTAGAGAAGCCTTAAAAGAGAAAGAAACGGAATACGAGGCTAAAAAAGAACTTACAGAAGATAGTTATGAAGAACTAGAAAACAGTTTAAATAGGCTAGAAAATGGAAGAATGGCTAAGATTAAGTTTTATAAAAATAAGAAATATATAGAAAAAATAGGAATTGTAACTAATATAGATTATACAAAAAAGAGAATTCAAATAGATGGGAAAGAGAATGTAAGTGTGTGGGATATTGTGGAAATTGAGGTGGAGTAAAAACAGCAAAAAATAAAACAAGTCGAAACTTGCTTTATTGGTGGGCAGGGATGGATTCGAACCATCGTACTCAAATGAGAACAGATTTACAGTCTGCCGCCTTTAGCCACTCGGCCACCTACCCAAAATATAAAATTACTAAATAGAAAATATCTATTTAATAAAAATGGTGCGCCCTCAAGGATTCGAACCTTGGACCTACCGGTTATGAGCCGGTTGCTCTAACCAACTGAGCTAAGGGCGCATCTCAAACGCAATTAAAAGTATAAAACATTTTCGACTATATGTCAATAGATTTTAGAAAAAAAATTAAAAAAGTTTAATGCTTTTCACAAAAAATTCACAATTAAAATTAGCAATAAGTATTGACTTTTGCTAAAAATGGATATAATATATATAAAGTTTAGCACTCCAAAAGAACAAGTGCTAAAAGAAGGTGCGAAAGTGGATAATAGAAAAAAGAAAATATTACAAGCAATTATAGAAGAATATATAAATACAGCAGAGCCAGTAAGTTCAGGTAGTATTACTAAAAGATATGGATTAGATTTAAGTAGTGCTACAATAAGAAATGAAATGGCAGAGCTAGAAAAAATAGGATATATAGAAAAAACTCATACTTCAAGTGGAAGAGTTCCATCTGCTAAAGGATATAGGCTATATGTAGATGAATTATTGAATGATAAAAATATTAGTTTAGCAGAAATAAAATACATTCAAGCTAAGTTGATGGATAAAGTAAACGAAATGGAAGACCTAACTAAAATAGCTACAAGTACTATTTCAGAAGTAACTCATTATACAACAGTTGCAATAGGTCCAAAAACACAATTACAAAATATACAAGAAATAAAATTCGTGCTTTTGGGAACTAGAATGCTAATGGCAGTTATATTAACAGATTCAGGAATAATAAAGGAAACAATTATTAAATTTGATGAAGATATTACAAATGAACAGGTAGAAACTCTAAATTTTATCTTTAATAATAAATTAAAAGGAAAGCCTTTAGATGAAATAGACAAACCATTAGAAGAATATATTTTTTCACACATGAATTATAGCTTAAATGTAATAAAACCAATAATGGAACAACTAAATAAGGCTATAAATGAAGAAGAAGAAATATATCTAGAGGGAGCCAATAAAGCATTTGATTTGCCAGAATTTAAAAGCTTAGAAGTGGCTAAAAACTTTATAAATGTATTAGACCAAAAAGAAATAGTAGCAGATTTATTAAATACTGGATTCGCAAATGATATAAATGTATATATTGGAAATGAAAACGAAAATGAAAAGCTTAAAGATTTTAGTATAGTTACTTTTAAACATAGGTATAAAAATAAGGATTTAGGTACTATAGGAATTATAGGGCCAACTAGAATGGATTATTCAAAAGTTATTTCAGTAATGAAATATATTAGCAAAAAGCTTAATGGAGAATGATGCAAAATAAAATGAAAATATTTTTAAAAGCTTCTGAGTAAAAGAATATGTTTAAAAAATTAGCAAAATAAAATATCAAATTTTTCAAAAAGTTAATAATACGGAGGTAGAAGATAATGGAAAACGAAGTTCAGGATGCAGAGAAAAATGAAAATAATAAAAAAGCCGATGAAATTATCGAATTAAAAAAGCAAATAGAAAGTCAAAAAGTACAAATAGACGAAACCGAAGACAGATTGAAAAGAGTAGCAGCCGAGTTTGATAACTATAAAAAAAGAAACACAAAAGAAAGAGATGGATTGTATAATTCTCTTATAGCAGACATTGTTTCAAACTTTTTACCAATATTAGATAACCTAGAAAAAGCAGTAGAAGCTGAGACAAAAGATGAAGAATACAAAAAAGGAATAGAACTTGTATTAAAGCAATTTAAAGATGTATTATCAGCAAGAGGTGTAACAGAAATAGAAACTGTAGGAAAAACTTTTGATCCAGAGTTACATGAAGCAGTAAGTAGTGTACAAGATGCTTCTAAGGGAGAAAAAGAAATAGTACAAGAGTATAGAAAAGGTTATATGATAGGTAATAAGGTAATACGTCATTCTATGGTTATTGTAGCAAATTAGAATTGAAGATAATTGATTTTGGCGTTGTTACTGTGAATTAAAAATTTAATCAGCGTACACAAAGTACGCTTCATAAATTTTTAATTCTTGTGCCTAGCCAAAATACAATTCTTTTCAATTCTATAGAAAAGAAAAATTTGTTTTTAATTTTATATAAGTAAAATGGGGCGAGATGTTGCTTATATATTTTATATAGATATTATTTAAAATTTAAATATATAATTCGCCAAAACGTTATCTTAAAGAAAGGAAGATTTATTATGGGAAAAATTATAGGTATTGATTTAGGTACAACAAATTCATGTGTTGCAGTTATGGAAGGTGGAGAGCCAGTTGTAATTCCTAACGCAGAAGGAAATAGAACAACACCATCTGTAGTTGCATTCTCAAAAAATGGAGAAAGATTAGTAGGACAAATTGCAAAACGTCAAGCTGTTACTAATCCAGATAACACAGTTATATCTATAAAAAGAAAAATGGGAACAAATGAAAAAGTTAATATAGATGGAGATAGTTTCTCTCCACAAGAAATATCTGCTATGATATTACAAAAATTAAAAGCAGATGCCGAAAATTATTTAGGACAACAAGTAACACAAGCTGTTATTACAGTTCCAGCATACTTTAGTGATAGCCAAAGACAAGCTACAAAAGATGCTGGTAAAATTGCAGGACTTGAAGTTTTAAGAATTATAAACGAGCCAACAGCAGCAGCATTAGCATTTGGTATGGATAAAGAAGATCAAGATCAAAAAATAATGATATATGACTTAGGTGGAGGTACATTTGATGTATCTATACTAGATATTGGTGACGGTGTATTCGAAGTTTTAGCAACAAATGGTAATACACACTTAGGTGGAGATGATTTTGATGAAAGAATTATCAACTACTTAGTAGATGAATTTAAAAAATCAAATGGAATAGATTTAAGACAAGACAAGATGGCTATGCAACGTTTAAAAGAAGCCGCAGAAAAAGCTAAAATTGAGCTTTCTGGTATGCAACAAACACAAATTAACTTGCCATTCATCACTGCCGATAGCAATGGACCAAAACACTTAGATGTTACATTAACAAGAGCAAAATTCGAAGAATTGATTGGTGATTTAATAGAAGCAACAAAAATTCCAGTAGAAAATGCCCTAAAAGATGCAAAAATTACAGCAGCAGACTTACACAAAGTATTATTAGTTGGTGGTTCTACAAGAGTTCCAGCTGTTCAAGAAGCAGTTAAGAAAATTACTGGAAAAGAGCCAGATAAAGGTATAAACCCAGATGAATGTGTTGCTATAGGTGCAGCAATTCAAGGTGGTGTACTTTCAGGAGATGTTAAGGACTTAGTTTTACTTGATGTAACACCATTATCACTAGGTATTGAAACATTAGGTGGAGTATTTACAAAACTAATTGAAAGAAATACTACAATACCAACTAAAAAATCACAAGTATTTTCTACAGCAGCAGATGGTCAAACAAGTGTTGAAATACATGTACTTCAAGGTGAAAGAGAAATGGCTGCTTACAACAAAACTTTAGGAAGATTCCAATTAACAGGAATTCCAGCAGCACCAAGAGGAGTACCACAAATTGAAGTTACATTTGATATAGATGCAAACGGTATAGTTCACGTATCTGCAAAAGATATGGCAACAGGAAATAGTCAACAAGTTGCAATTACAGCAAGTACAAACTTAACAGATGAAGATATTGATAGAGCTGTAAAAGATGCAGAAGCACACGCTCAAGAGGATAAGAAGAGAAAAGAAGAAATTGAAGTTAGAAACAATGCAGAAAGCTTAATATATAACTGCCAAAAAACAATTACAGATTTAGGTGACAAGATAAGTGGTGAAGAAAAAGCTAAAGCTGAAACAGAAATAGAAAATGTAAAGAAAGCACTAGAAGGAACAGATGTTGAAGCTATTAAGTCTGCAACAGAAAAATTAACACAAGTATTCTACTCAATTTCTGAAAAAGTTTATTCTCAAGCTCAAAATGCAGCAAATAATGCGAATGCAAATGGAACTGCAGGAGCAAATGCAGAAAATAATAGTGAACCACATACTGATAGCAACGGAAATGTTTATGATGCAGATTATAAGGTTGACGAGGATGACAAAAAGTAGTTGTGAAGATAATTGGTTTTGACGTTGTTGAACATCGCGTCGAAAGTCCTTTGGCGTGCAAAAAGCACGCCTGCGGCTTTCTAGCTCGTTCGCCTAGTCAAAACGCAATTCTTTTCACAACTAGCTAGAAAGAATAAATTTTGGCTTCACGTGCCTAGCCAAAATGCAATTCTTTAAAAAATTACAGAATAGAGGAAAGATATGTTTAGAGGTTGGAAAAAAGCTCCAACCTCAAACATTATGATAATAAGATTTTTGAAGGAGAGAAGTATATGGCAAATAAGGATTATTATGAAATATTGGGAGTAGATAAAAACGTAAGCGATGAAGAATTAAAAAAAGCATATAGAAAGCTTGCTAAAAAATATCACCCAGATGCTAATCCAGATAATAAAAAAGAAGCAGAAGCAAAGTTTAAAGAAGTAAATGAAGCTTATGAAGTATTATCTAATCCTGAAAAAAGAAAAATGTATGATCAATTTGGAACAGCAGATCCAAGCCAAGGTTTTGGAGGAGGAGCTGGTGGTCCTTTTGGAGGAGGAAATGGTTATTATTCATATTCTTCTTCAGGAGGATTTGACGGATTTGGTGATTTCGGCGACTTAGGAGATATCTTCTCTTCTTTCTTTAGTGGTGGCTTTGGAGGAAGAAGTAATACTAGACATAATAACGGACCAAAGCAAGGAGCTGATTTAAGAACAAACTTAGATATTACATTTGAAGAATCTTTTTTAGGGACAGAAAAACAAATAAATTTAACAAGAAATGAAACTTGCCCAACTTGTAAGGGAGATGGAGCTAGACCAGGAACTAAAAAGCAAACTTGTTCAATGTGTCACGGAACAGGACAAATAAAACAAACGCAAACCACTATTTTTGGTCAAATGCAAACTGTAAGACCTTGTACAAATTGTAATGGAACAGGTGAAATTATTCCAGAGCCTTGTATGGAATGTAAAGGTAAAGGAATTGTTAGAAAACAAGTACGTGTTTCTGTAAAGATTCCAGCAGGTATTGATGAAAATCAAACAATTGTATTAAGAGGCGAAGGAGAGCCTGGTGAAAAAGGTGGTGCAAAGGGAGACCTTTATATAACAATACATATAAAAAGGCATAGTATATTTACGAGAAAAGGCCAAGATGTACTTTGTGAAGTTCCAATTACATTTACACAAGCAACATTGGGAGCTGACTTGGAAATACCTATGGTTGATGGTTCGAAGGAAATATATAGAATTCCAGATGGAACTCAGCCAGGAACTAAATTTACGATTAGAGGAAAGGGCTTTAAGAACATAAATAATGGTTCACAAGGAAATTTTGTATTTACTGTACTTGTTCAGGTGCCAAAGAGACTTACTAAAGAACAAAGAGACCTAATGGTAGAACTTGCAAAAACAATGAATGAACAACCACCTGTTAAAAAGAGAGGATTATTCGGATAAAAAGTTGTCGAAAACATAAATCGACGTAGATAAGCGACTGCGGTCGCTTTTATTGTAGAAGACAACAAGGTTCTGGGGTACCCGACCTGACTGCAATCTTTGATTGATATGTCGGGTCAGGTTCTTATTTTTTGTGTAATAAGAGAAAGCAAAAATGTTTACAAAGTAATGTATTAAAAAATAACGTAAAAGTGTAAATAAATGTCGAATTATAGCATACTATATATTAGGTAGTGTTACTTAATACTACTTAGGAGGTAAGAGACTATGACACAAAATAAATGTTGCAAAAAGGAAAAATGTTGCGTAGATTTAATAGTATGTATTTTAACTTCTTTACTAACTTTTGTAATAGGTGTATTAGTTGGTGGACTAACAGGCTTAGTTACTGCACTAGGCTTAGGAGCAATAATAGCAATACTAGCAATTTTAGTTATATTACTAATAATTAGAATAATTACTTTAATATGTTGTAAAGAGCCAAAAGATACTTGTTGTTGCTACAATGATTATGATAAATATTGCTAAAAAATAGAAGACTTTACATTTTAGTGTAAAGTCTTCTAATGGTTATAAAATTCTCACTTAGTAGTAGGACGATTAGTTAAATTATAAAAGTTATTGTATTCCTAATATTCTTTTGGCTCTAGCCACATCTTCTGTAGTAGCATTAGGCACATCTTCAAGTTCATAGTTACAACCTAAATTTTCCCATTTAAACCTGCCTAAAT
The DNA here is from genome assembly GCA_944392445.1 of uncultured Clostridia bacterium. GTDB lineage: Bacteria > Bacillota > Clostridia > TANB77 > CAG-508 > CALXVA01. The sequence goes on along the minus strand of CALXWT010000002.1, from coordinate 4,201 downwards.
CGTGATAAGCAAGTATTTCTACTTTTTTTACATTTTTTAGAGTAGCTAGAAAATCTTTAAGTTTTAATAAATCGTCTTCGTGGTCAGTAATTCCAGGAACTAGAACCTGCCTTATCCATACATCTTTATTTATATCACTTAAATATTTTGCAAATTCAAGTTCAAGTTTGTTTGAGACTCCTACTAAATCCTTGCATATTTCATCATTTATACATTTTATATCAAGCAAAAACAAATCTGCTAAATCAATAATTTTTTTCATCTTATCTGTAAGAGGAAAATTACCGGAAGTATCGATTGCTGTATGAATTCCTAATTTCTTTAACTTAGGTAGTAATTCAAGTAAAAAATCTTGTTGTAAAAGTGGTTCGCCTCCAGAAAGAGTAACCCCACCGTTAGATACTGTAAAATAATTTTTGTACCTTGAAATTTTTGCAATTAATTCATCTGAAGAGTATTCTAAACCTGCATTAACTGCCCAAGTATCTCTATTGTGGCAGTATTTGCAACGAAGACCACACCCTTGAAAAAATACTACAAACCTAATGCCCGGTCCATCTACTGCACCAAAAGACTCAAAGGAATGAATCCTTGCTTTTACTTGATTATTTGAGTTCTGTTCGACCATAAATTCCTCCATATGAACAAATGGTATAAGCCCCTCGTCCTTTTTATAAACTGATTCTATTGTTCAATAAATTATATAAAGTTAAATAAACCGTGGACAAAAAGGAGTGTCCCTTTTGTCCACACAAAGTCTAAATTCTCTCATGAATAGTTCTATTAATAACATCCAATTGTTGTTCTCTTGTTAATTTAATAAAGTTAACAGCGTATCCAGATACACGAATTGTAAGTTGTGGGTAATTTTCTGGATGATCCATTGCATCTAATAATAATTCTCTATTAAATACATTTACATTTATATGATGTCCAGTTTGTTTAAAGTATCCATCAAGCATACTTACTAAGTTATTAACTTTAGTTTCTTCGTCTTTACCTAAAGCTGCTGGTGTAATTGAGAAAGTAAATGAAATACCATCTTCTGAATATTCATAAGGAAGTTTTGCTATAGTATTCATTACAGCCAAAGCTCCGTTTGAATCTCTTCCGTGAAGTGGGTTTGCTCCTGGTCCAAATGGTTCTCCAGCTCTACGTCCATCAGGTGTATTACCTGTGTTTTTACCATAAACAACATTTGATGTAATTGTTAGTATTGATAGAGTATGTTTTGAACCTCTATATGTGTGGTGCTTTTGTAATTTTCTTAAGAATGACTTAACAATATCTACAGCTATACTATCGACTCTATCATCATCATTTCCGTATTTAGGGAAATCTCCTTCTACTTGGTAATCAACAGCTAAGCCTGTTTCATCTCTTATAACTTTTACTCTAGCATATTTTATTGCAGATAGTGAATCAGCAGCTACTGATAAACCAGCTATACCACATGCCATAGTTCTTAAAATATCTTCATCTCTATCATGTAAAGCCATTTCTAATGCTTCATATGAATATTTATCATGCATATAATGAATTGCATTTAATGCTTTAATATATATTTTTGCTACATAATCCATCATTACATCAAATTTTTCCATAACTTCATTATAGTCTAAGTATTCAGAAGTTATAGGTTGAAATTTAGGTGCAACTTGTTTTCCAGAGTTTTCATCTCTACCACCATTGATAGCATAAAGCAATGTTTTAGCTAAGTTTGCTCTAGCTCCAAAGAATTGCATTTGTTTACCAATTTTCATTGCAGAAACACAACATGCTATTCCATAATCATCACCTAAAGTAATTCTCATTAAATCATCATTTTCATATTGAATTGATGAAGTTCTTATAGAAATATCTGCACAATAATTTTTAAATCCTTTTGGTAAATTATTTGACCATAATACAGTTAAGTTTGGTTCTGGTGCAGGTCCTAAGTTATCTAATGTATGAAGTACTCTAAAAGAGTTCTTAGTAACTAATGTTCTACCATCAACACCCATACCACCAATGCTTTCTGTTACCCAAACTGGGTCTCCACTAAATAATTCATTATATTCTGGTGCACGTAAGAATCTTACTAATCTTAATTTTATAATAAATTGATCCATCAATTCTTGTGCTTTCTCTTCTGTTAAAGTACCATTTTGTAGATCTCTTTCAATAAAGATATCTAAGAAAGTAGAAGTTCTTCCTAAACTCATTGCTGCACCGTTTTGATCTTTTACCGCACCTAAATATCCAAAGTATAACCATTGAATGGCTTCTTTTGCATTTGAAGCTGGAACTGATATATCAAATCCATATTTTGCTGCCATTGCTTTTAAGTCATTTAATGCTTTAATTTGATCACCAATTTCTTCACGATTTCTAATAATTTCTTCTGTGAATTCATCAGTATCTAAAATTTCAAGTTCCACTTTTTTCTCTGCAATTAAAGCATCTACACCATATAGTGCAACTCTCCTGTAATCACCAATAATTCTTCCACGTCCATATCCATCTGGAAGACCAGTTAGTAGGTGAGAGCTTCTAGCAGCTCTTATGTCTGGTGTATATACTTCAAATACACCATCATTGTGTGTTTTTCTTAAATTGTGATAAATATATTCTGTTTCTGGATCTACTTTAAACCCATAGCTTTCAGCTGATTTTTCAACTATTCTAATACCACCATTTGGCATAATTGCTCTTTTTAAAGGAGCATCAGTTTGAAGACCTACTATTTCCTCTAAATCTTTATCTATATATCCTGCATCATAAGCATTTATAGAAGATGGTGTTTTGCAATCTGCATCTAAAACTCCACCATTTTCTCTTTCTTTTTTATAAAGCTCTAGAACCTTGTCCCATAATTTTTTTGTTTTATCTGTGGCGCCTACAAGAAATTTTGAATCTCCTTCATAAGGTGTATAGTTGACCTGGATAAATCCTCTAACGTCTATTTCTTTTGTCCATTCTCCGGCTTTATTAAAGCCTTCCCATTGCTTAAAATCCATAATAAACCTCCATATTCTAACAATAATTTTGTTTATTGTATTTTTTATTATTTCGCACATATAAGCATATCATAAAAACTCTATAATATCAACAAAAAAGTAAAAAAATATTACCTATAATACATTATTATAGATAATATTTTTATAAATATTCTAAAGATGTTTAATCCTCATTTATAATTTTTGCTATTTTATAAATTAGCTTTTGCTTTTCAGGAGTTGTATTTTTTAGTATATCATCAAATTCCGAAACTAAGTAAGTGTTAGAATTATTTGATGAACCATTAAGAATACTTCCTTCACTAATACCTAAAATATCACAAATTTGGCTTAGTCTTTTTAGACTAATATGTGAACTTCCTCTTTCTATTCTGCTTAAAAATGCGATTGAAACATCTAACTTTTCAGCTAGCTTTTCTTGTGTTAAATTATTGTCAATTCTTGCCTTTTTCAATCTTTCACCAATTATGTTATAATCTAATGCCATTTATATCACCTCTTCCTAAATCTGAAATGAATATAGCATGTATACGAAATAATTTACAGAAACAATAAAGTAAACGTATACATATTAAGTTTATACTTATAGTATGTACCAATATATAAAATATTATGTATGAATAGACAAATTTACTTGTAAATGCTATACTAAATTAGGGTGGAAATATGGAAAATGAAGTAAAAAAAATTTTAAAAACAAAAATTATTGGTAAAAATATAATTTTTTTTGATGAAATAGATTCTACACAAACTCAGGCAAAAATTTTGGCTGAAAATGGTATAAAAGATGGAACAATGGTATTAGCTGAAAAACAGACAGGAGGAATAGGAACACATGGTAGAAAATGGTATTCCGAAAAAAACAACAACATTTCTTTTACCTTAGTATTATATCCAAAATGTAGTATTCAAAAATTGAATCATCTAACTAAAGATATTGCAAAATGCGTGGTAGAGGCAATAGATAAAATTTGTAAAATAAAAACAGATATTAAAGAACCAAATGATATTATGCTAAATGGTAAAAAAATGGGGGGAATATTAACTCAAATAATCTCAAATGGTGAAAATATAAAATATTTACTAATTGGAATAGGAATTAATATAAATGGAGAAAGTTTCCCAGAAGAATTAAAAAAAATTGCTACGTCATTAAAGAAAGAAACGGGAATGGAATTCTCTAGAGAAAACATTATAGC
>CALXWT010000001.1 GCA_944392445.1 uncultured Clostridia bacterium | reverse complement strand
GATTTGATATCTTTTAATAATCTTTGCATTTCTGGTCGCATTAGGTCTTTTCCAGAATGTCCTGCATCATTATATATATCTACAATATCGTAATTATTCTTTTCACAATATTCTTTTATCATTCGTAACTGTGAATCAATAGAATAACCATTATCTCTTTGGTCTTCTGTTGATACTCTTACATAAACTCCACATCTCATAAAAATATCCTCCTTCACATGTTTCCTATCTAAAAAGCATTTTTGCAAGTCAAATTTTAAAATTTATAATTTCTATTCTTTGAAAGAAATTTCTTAAATTAATGTATTTAAAATTTGACAATAGAATTATTCCCTACTCCTAAGTTGAATGGCATAATATGAAGGCTAAGTTTTCAATTCTATAAGAATTTGTTTAACTTCTTTTAGATTATACTTCTGCTGATATTCATTAATATAGAATGGTTTACTAGATATTTCATTTACTTTGTATTCTAGTATTGTAAGAGTTATTGGATATGTAATTAGATATTCAGTAGGCTCTATAAACTGTAAATTAGTAGCCATTAAATGCTTAATTTTTCCGTTCTTAATTGTGTAATTATAATTTTTAATAATTTCCAATAATTCCTCATTAGGTTTTAGTTCTTGTATTATCTTAAATTCAAGCATTAAAAATGTCCTCCTTTCCAGAAAGAGAACATTTTTTGTATATATAAAAAAACAACCTACAAACCTTATAGTTCGTAAGTTGTTATAATTTGGAGCAGGTAGCGGGAATCGAACCCGCATAGCCAGCTTGGAAGGCTGGAATTCTACCATTGAACTACACCTGCATTTTTTATTTTTTTGTGGAACAGTTATTATTATAAACTTTTTATTTATTCTTGTCAATACATTTTTTAAATTTTTTTTATTTTATTTTTCAATTTAATATTGCATTAATTATTTTTTTGTGCTAATATATAAAAGTAAGTTTTATAGGGGTATAGTGTCAATGGTTAGCACGATGGTCTCCAAAACCACAAGTCTGAGTTCGAGTCTTAGTACCCCTGCCAAACCATTGATGTACAATTTAAATAATTGTACATTTTTTGTTAGACAGTTATTTTAACTTTTTTGTATAAGACTATGTTTATATTATTTCTTATACAATTAAAATATTATATAAAAAGGTGTGCCATGAAAAGAGAAAATAATGATAAAGCAATTATTAAAACTTCTAATAAAGATGATAAAAAAGGATTTGTAAAAAAATTACTATCTAATAAAATTATTTCAAAGTTTCTAACTAAAGAAATAATTTTATATGCAATTTTTGGTGTATTAACTACAGTTGTTAATATTGGTTCTTTTTATGTAATGACAGAATTTTTACATATTAACGAAAATACTGCAAACAATATTGCTATTATTTTAGCCGTTTTGGTTGCTTACTTTACAAATAAAGATTTAGTTTTTCATTCTGAAGCACAAGGTTTTGGTGAAAAGCTTATTGAGTTTTGTAAGTTTATTTTAGGGCGACTTCTTACTATGTTTATAGAATCATTTGGTGGTTCTTTAATGTTTAAGTATCTTCCTATTCCTACAATTATAAGTAAATGCTTAATAACAGTAATTGTTATTATTTTGAATTTCTTTATTAGTAAGTTTTTTGCTTTTAAATCATCTAATAAAGATATTAAAATAGATTAAATATTTTTCGGGGGCTATTAGATTAAAGATGTGTGTTTTGTCACATTTTATTTAAACTAATAAAGGAGTTTTTGTGTTATGTCTAATAGCTTTTTTGTTTCTTTTAGAACTTTAATAGTATTTATTATATTTCTTAGTGTGTTTATTTCTGTATTTTTTATACCTATGTTCCCTAATGAGTTTGTATCCTATTCTAGCACAGAATCTATTATATTGGATATTAGTTCTTCTGGCTATGCATGGCCTATTCCAGGGTATAATAGTATAACTTCATATTTTGGTTATAGAGCCTCTCCAACTAGCCGGAGCATCTTCATATCACTCTGGTTTAGATATTGGTGCTCCCGAGGGTACTAAACTTATTGCTATTACTTCTGGCGAAATTACTTTTGCAAGTTTTTTAGGTGGTGGTGGCTATACCATAACTCTAACTTCTGGTAATATAAAGTTTACCTATTGCCACGTTTCTCCTAATTATATTGTTGATGTTGGAGATTTTGTAACTCAAGGACAAGTAATTGGTTATGTTGGTCCAAAAAATGTTTATGGTGTAAAAGGTAATCAATATTTTGATGAAAACGGTAACCCTACAAATGGCGCAACTACAGGCCCTCATTTACATTTCGGTGTGAGAGTAGATGGTGAGTACATAAATCCCTTGAGCTTATTTGATTCTTAAAATAAGACAAGCAATGTATAGTTTAAATTTTAAACCATACATTGCTTGTCTTTTATATTAAAGATTAAATTGTAGTCTATTCTTACTACATATCTTCATCTTCATTTTTATCGTCTTTGTCGTCATCTTCATCTTTGCTTGTGTATTTTTCCTCATCTTCTGCTACTTCGCCATAGCAATGTGAACAATTTCCATCACAAGCACTTTCTTCTTCTTGGTTCCAATCTAATTCAATAATGTTATTGCATTTAGGACATTTTATTTCATCTTTTTCTTCATCTGCTATATCAGTGGTAAATTCATAATTACAGTATGGGCAAACAATTTCAAATTCATAAGAATCTTCATCCTCATAAATATCTCCTTCAATTTCATCCACCATTGATTGAACGCTTTCTATTTTAGAATTTATTTCTTCTTGCCTTTCTTCTATTTCTTTTATACGTGCATCGGTAAGAACTGTTAATCTATCTATTATATCCATAAAGATAGTAGTTAGTTCTATAACCTTTTCCTTGGTATAGATTAAATCTTCTGGATTCTTAATATTGTTTTCCAAATCCTCTAATATTTTTTTGTATTTACCTTTTATATCAGACATATTTTCTAGCTTCCTTCCTATACTCTTTCCATATATTCGCCAGTTCTTGTATCTATTCTTATAACATCACCGATATTTACAAATAAAGGTACTGTAAGCTTGTATCCGTTTTCTAATGTAGCTGGTTTTCCTGATGTTGTAGTTGTGTTTCCAGCAAATCCTGGCTCTGTATATGTAACTTCTAATTCTACGAACATTGGTGGCTCAACTGAAAATACGTTTCCCTTAAATGATAATATTTTTACGTTCATATTTTCTTTTAAGAATTTTAAGCCATCTCCAATTTGTTCTGCATTAAGTGGTATTTGCTCATATGTATTATTATCCATAAAATAATATAAATCACCATCATTATATAAATATTGCATATCTCTTTTTTCTATTTCTGCACCTGGGTATTTTTCTGATGGGTTAAATGTTTTTTCTAAAACTGCTCCTGTTATAACATTTTTTAATTTTGTTCTAACAAATGCTGCTCCTTTTCCTGGTTTTACGTGTTGAAATTCAACTACCTTAAATACGTTTCCATCCATTTCAAATGTTGTTCCGTTTCTAAAATCTCCTGCCATATATACTTCTGCCATATATATTACCCCTTTCAAATTAACATAATTTTTAACATTCATTATTTTACCACATACTTGTAGCAAAATCAAGTGTTTTATTCACTATTTATCTACTACTATATAATTTTTATCCGATTTTGTTAAATTTATACATCCAGATTTTGTAATTAACACTGTATCTTCTATTCTTACTCCAAATGCGCCTGGTATATATATTCCTGGCTCATTTGTTACTACCATATTTGCTTTAAAAGTGCTATCATTTTTACTATTTATAAATGGCATTTCGTGAATGTCTAATCCTACACCATGTCCTAAGCTATGTAATAAATCATATCCATTTAACTTAAAGTCATTTTCTACCATTTTTGATGCCATTCTAATGCTAGCACCCTCTTTATATTCTTTTAATGTTTGTAATTCATTTTTTAAAACTAAATCATAAACTTTTTGTGCCTGAACTGGTACATATCCTGCAAATATAGTTCTTGTCATATCTGAGCAATATCCCTTATATTTGCACCCCATATCTATTGTTATTGCATCTCCTGCTTCTATTTTCTTATCTGTAGGAACTGCATGTGGCTTAGATGAATTCTTGCCTGATGCCACAATTGTTTCAAAAGCTAGTCCATCTGCACCATTTTCTCTAAAGAATTTTTCTATTTCATATGAAATTTCTTTTTCTGCCATTCCTATTTTTATATAATTGCAAAGATAACTAAAGCATTGATCTGTAATGTAGCAAGCCTTTTCTATTAACATTATTTCCTCATCGTCTTTAATCATTCGTTGCTTTTCTATTAAATTTTCAGTTTCTTCAAAATTGTTTATTTTATACCTTTCAATGTATTTTTTGTACGTAGCATAAGTTATATAATTTTCTTCAAACCCAACATTTTCACAAAACAAGAAAAAGTTTTCATAATCGTCTCTTGTAATATTTGTTATATCATTAACAATTATTTCGTCATTAATTGTTAGAGTAGACTTAACTTCTTCTAAATATCTTGCATCAGTTAGAAAAAAATTTTCCTTTCTTGTAATTAAAAGTACGCCCTCTGCTGTTAATCCTGTAAGGTATCTTATATTTACTGGATTTGATATTATTATCCCTTGCATATTTTCCATATTTATTTTATCTCTTAGCCACTTAATTTTAGGATTCACATAACTTCCCCCTTTTATTACAGATAATACTTCATCTATTTATATGTTTAATTTTTAATACTATTACTACAATTTTTATCTATATTATGTTCAAATCTTTAGTTAATATGTACCTAATGAAAATATTTTTAATAAAATTAATAATAAATTAGATGTACTTAAATACATTGGTATCATACTTGCTACTACTATAAAGGGTCCAAATGGAATATATTCATTCATTTTCTTTTTTCTTGAAATAAGGATTATTATGCTTACAATTGCAGCAAATAAGAATGCCATAACTGATATAAGTATCATATTTAACCAGCCAAAAAATAGTCCAAGTGCTCCCATTAGCTTCACATCTCCAAAGCCCATTGCTTCTTTTCCTGCAATAATGCCACCTATTAAGGTAATAAGCAAGAATATGCCTCCACCAACTAACATTCCTAGTAAATTATTTACAAATATATTTATTCCTACATTTATGTTTAATAAAGTTTCTGCAAATGTAAAAATAAGTCCAACTTCAAATATTGTAAGTGTTAGTCTGTTTGGTATAATTTGTAATCTATAATCTACCAAAAATGCTATTATAAGCATTGGGATTAACAACATAAATTTTATTGTATCTATAGTTAGTCCATTAAAATATAGTAATGCAATATATGCTATTACTACAATTACCATCAGTAAATACTTTGGTTTAGCATTTTTTAGATATTCTTTATAAAAATCTCTAGAGAATACCTTTTTGTATTCTGGTAATCTTAAGTTGCACCAATCTATAAATTGTCCTACAAATAATCCTATTATTCCTGCTACTACGTAAGTTAATATATGCAAATCGTTAATATACATTTCTTCCTCCTAGTTTCTTGGGAATATTATAACATCTTTACTCCCTACATCTTTTAGTTCTTTTACTTTAATTCTTTTTTTCTTTTATTCTTCTCATATCTTTTTATAATAAATTTTTCAATTGGCCTTTTTATTCTAGTTATTAAATAATCTTTTTCTTCAATGGGCTTGACTAAAATAGAAAACATATTACACCTATTTGCCCCTATAATATCTGTAAAAATCTGGTCTCCTACTACTGCAATATTCTCTTCCTTTAGTTTCAATATGTCTTTAGCACGCAAAAAGCCAGCCTTTAGTGGTTTCTTACCAAAAAAGATATATGGAACTTCTATCATTTTTGCGACAGTTTCGACTTTCTTTATTTTGTTGCTATTAGATAGAATACATATTTTTATTCCATTTTTTTTTATTTCTTCAGCCCATTCTAATACTCCATTAGGCATTACTCTATCTAAGCTAATTAGTGTGTTGTCTACATCTAATATTAGTCCTTTTATATTATTCTTATTTAGAAAATCTATATTTATATCTTTTACGCTATTAAAATATTCTTTTGGATATAATAACATATTTTAATATTACTCCTTCTTCTTGTTCAAGCATAATATTATCAGTATGTGCAGTGTTTGTCAAGTGTCAGTTTCGGGGACAGGCTCTTTTCCGACAAGTTTGTCGGGTTTAGGGACAGGCTTTAGTTCATTTATTTTCTTATAATAAAGCCTGCCCCCAAGTACGACATCTTTGTCGGAAAAGAGCCTGTCCCTAAACCTGACATTTTACACTTCTCTATTTAGGTTGCCATAAGTATACTGCTTACCTTCTAGTTTAGCACCCGTAGAGCTTGCTTTCGCAATCTCGTTAATTTCGTCTATGCTTTCTTCTAACAAATCTATTCTAAGTGAGTTTATTCCTGTTTCTATATGTGTAATGCAAGTAGTTTTACTATTGAAAATCGTGGTTACTGTTTGCACATTATCTGGTAGAATTCTAAATTTGAATCCAAGTCTATCTATTAAATAATATTTATTGTTGGTTCTACACCTCATCATACAATCTGGATAGCATTTGTTTGATACTCCTAATACGCAATAATTCATTTTCATTACTGGAACATTGCCATATACTATCAATTCTAAAGGAATATGTCCTTTTTCGGTATTATGTATATTTGTAATGTCTTCTAAATTTAATTCAGGTGATAGTGTTATTTTGCTTAAACCTAAACTTCTAAATATATTTATACTAGTAGTATTAAAACAATTTAATGTAAAATTTCCTATAAGTTCATATTTTCTTTTATATTTTTCTAGTAATATTAAATCTCCTAAACTTGAAACTACAAATCCTTGTATGTTATATTCTTCTATCAAGTCTTCTAAACTATGTTTTATAACATTTTTGTAATTTGCTTTAATAATTGCAGGCATGTATATATATGTTTTAAAATTAGATGTAATTTGTTTTAGTGCTTCAGTACATTCCTTTCTCATAAAATATCTTAAAGGTATATATACACTATCTATGTATTTTTTTGATAATTTTGAATAATCATATTCAGGATTTATTATATTAAAATATGCCACTAATTCTTTATCACATTTTTCTTTGTTTAGGCTAGTATTCTTTTCTGTATTATTTTTATTGTTTTCAGTATTTATTGTAACTTCATTAAGAGAATATTTATTTAAGAAACTTTTTGTATACTTGTCGTATACTCTATCTAACTTTTCTTCATCTATTTGTGCATTTCTTTTTATTCTGCTGATTATTATATTTTCAAGCTTAGTTAGTGCCATTCTTCTTATTTCATTTAATTCTTTTATACTTGGTATAAATAATCCTTCTTCCAATTCCACATTTATTTCTTTAAATTCAAAAGGTGTGTTGGTAGTTTTTGATATTTGTGAAATGATTCTTTCTTTAGTTATTGGATTATTTTTAGCTAATTCTGGTATTAACGAAGATGATATGTCTACATTTATATTTTTATATAAATTTTGCTTAGCATTCTGCACAGAAACCTTCATTGTGATAGGTTCATTATTTTTTATTTTTATACTTGCTTCGAGTGGAAGTTTTATGTTTTCACCTTCGTAAGATTTTTCCGCTTTTGTTAATTGTTCTTTACTTGATAACTTATATATTTTATCTCCTATATGAATGTTGCCCTTCATCCTGCCTATTACAACTTTATCTCCATTTTTTGCGTTTGGCATATTTGCATTATTCATCATAAGTTCTGAAACATTGTATTTTGTATTTTCATTTTCAAAGTTTATTGTATCTCCAACTGAAATAGGTTGATTTAGCAATATTTTAATATGTCCTTTTAACTTGTTGTATCCTGCTACATTTCCTAAATACAGCCCCATATTGTTTGGTTTTTCCTTGAATATAAGAGATTTATTTGCTGAATTGGATAAATGTCCTGTAGAGAACTCTCCTCTATTAAAGATTTGTTTTAATTCTAGCTTATCTTCCTCATCTATAACATATTCTTCATCATTTAATACTTTATCAATGTACTTTCTATATATTCTTGTAACTATTGCCACATACTCTGGTGATTTGAGTCTTCCTTCTATTTTAAAGCATTTGACTCCCGCATCTATTAGTTGTGGTAGATATTCTAGAGAACATAAATCTCTAGGGCTTATTAAATATCCTTTATCAATAATTTTTTCTGATACTTTATGGTTTATTTCTTTTTTCTCTAGCAATTCATAAGGAAGTCTACATGGTTGAGCACATCTACCACGATTTCCGAGAACGCCCACCTACCATACTAGAAAAAAAGCATTGTCCAGAATATGAAATGCAAAGAGCTCCATGTATAAAGGTCTCTATTTCTATATTTGAATTACTACATATATATTCAATTTCATGTATAGAAAGTTCTCTAGAAAGCACTGCTCTAGAGTATCCTAGCTTTTCTAGTTCTTGTACTCCTTCTAAATTATGAATTGTCATTTGAGTACTTGCATGTATAGGTAAATCCGGAAATAATTTCATTAAAAATTTAGCCAGTCCTACATCTTGTACAATTAGCGCATCTATTCCTAATTCATATGCTTTTTTAGCCACCATTACTGCTTCTTTAAATTCAGAATCTTTTATGAGTATATTCAAAGTTAAATGTGTTTTAACATTTCTTAAAGCACAATAATTTATTACCTTTTCTAACTCATCAAAATCAAAATTTGTTGCAGAAGCTCTTGCATTAAATAAATTTGCTCCAAAATACACACTATTTGCACCATTTTGTACAGCAGCTTTTAAACACTCAAAGTCTCCTACAGGTGATAAAAGTTCAACATCTCTTTTCATATATATTAAACTCCTTTTATTTGTATATTTATTGGTCAGTTTAATTATATTACATATATTTCAAAAAATCAAACAAATACAAAATAATCGTTTTTACAAGGTGTGACAATCATAAATAGCTACCAGATGTTAGAGTAAACTTCTAAAAAAAGTATATCAAATATGTCGGTCCAGCTACTTTTTCGTAGAAATTCTAAAATAATTTTATGGCACCCTTCCATCAGAGATGAACTCTTTCCATAAAATTATTTAAGAATTTCTAACTCAAAGTACTCTCCATTCCATATTTTCATACTTTTTTTATAAGCCTACTCTAACATAAAAATACTTAGCACTAATAAGTCACACCTTGTAAAAACGATTATCTTAACATTTACGTTGTAACAAAAAATAAAAGAACTCATATTATATATAAACAATAAGAAAGGGGTTTTGAAATATGCAAGACGAGAACAGAAATTGTTGTTGCAACAATGGTGGATTTCTAGGAAATCTTTTTGGAGGATGTGGCTGTGGAGATAACAGTATGTTATTCTTTATACTTATATTCTTAATATTATTCTGCAACTGCGGATGCAACAGATAGACAAAATGTCGGGTTTAGGGACAGTCCCTTTTCCGACACCTTTGTCGGGTTTGGGGACAGGCTAACCCAAAGAAGAGTGCAAGAATAAATTTAATATTCCTTCACTCTTCTTTTTATAACTGTCTTTTTAATGCCTTGCTGTAAGTTTTATAATTAAGTCCATGTTATCATCTTTAGCTGCTTTGTTTCTCCTTATTGCGCCACATTTTTTGCATCTAAATATTATTACATATCCTTTTTTACTATCAATTTCTACTCCTATTGGCTCTAAAATTCCATGACATTTTTCCTCTCTATCTCCCGGATTTATATCTACATGCTTAGAATGTAAGCACTTTGGACAATGGTTTCTACACGAGTATCCTAATGGTTTAACCTTTTCCCCACAATTTTCACATATAAATTCCTCATCTATTTCTGTAAATTTTCTTCCCATTTTTCCCCCTGTTTTCGCTTTTTAAATATATTCGTATATTGTAGCAATTTTACATTGTCCTATACGTTAAATATACTTCCACCAATAAACTCACGTAGTAATGAATTTTTAGGTATAAATTCATCTCCTATATCATCAAAATATTTAAGCAATTCATACAAACTTTTTGCTTCCGAATATTCTGGATGAGTATTATCAATTGCTTTTAAAAGAGGCATAGCATATTTTTTTAAAACTGATATTTCATATATTAAAGATGTATTGAACATACTATCTGCTTGCTCTTGGAATGGGAATATGTTATTTTCTTCTCCTCTATTTACCATATCCCAGTTTTGTAATGTGTGCAATGCTTCGTATCCTCTAAAATTGTAGTCTCTAACTAGCCTACGAATTAGCCTTGTATCGGTTGTAGAAATTCTGTTGTAATAATCTATGTTTAGTACAGTTAATGCACTAATATATATTTTGTATTTTTGCTCTAGTGGAATTGCAGAAGTTAGCTTGTCGTTTAAGCAGTGAATTCCTTCTATAACAAGTACTTCATTATTTCTCATTCTAATTTTTTCTCCTGTGAACGATTTTGTACCTGTTTTAAAATCGAATATTGGTAGTTGTACCTCTTCGCCTCTTAATAACTTTGACAAATGATCATTGAATAATGTTAAATCTATTGAATCAAGCCTTTCAAAATCGTAGTTTCCGTTTTCATCTCTAGGTGTATCTTTTCTCTCAACAAAATAGTTGTCTACTGAAATAGTAATTGGCTTAATTCCATTCAATTTAAGTTGTATGCCAAGTCTTTGCGCAAATGTAGTCTTTCCAGAAGAAGATGGTCCTGCAATAAGAATAAGCTTAACACCTTTTTTTCTAACTATTTTATCTGCAATGTCGGATATTTTCTTTTCATGTAATGCCTCTGCAAGAAGAATAAGTTCCTTTTCTTTTCCTTCTTCGATTTTCTTATTTAGCTTATATATAGTATTTATATCTAACACTCTATGAATGTCTTCATATTCTTCTAAAGTGTGTAGTAATTTTTTAGTTTCTATATATTTATCAATTCTATCTGGTGTTTTTTTATCCGGATAACGAAGTAAAAATCCATCATGATATTTTATAACATCAAAAAGCTTGATGTATCCTGTACTTATTGGCATTACACCATAAAAATAATTGTAATAATTTTCGCAAAAGTAAAGAGAAACCTCGTCTTTGTACTTATTATCCAATTGTAATCTACCTCTTAAAGTCTTCTCCTTTTGATAGAACTTTTCTGCCTCTTCCTTGCTCATTTCTATTTTCTTGATTGGTAAATTACTATTAACAATATCTTGCATTTCTCTTTTTATATTATCTACTAATTCTGTTGTAACCTTCATATTATCTACACTACAAAAAATTGAATTTGATAATTGACAATTTACTGTTAAAAGAGCCTTGGGATAGACTCTATTAAATGCCATTCCCATTACATAAAGTATGCCTCTTTGATAAACTCTTCTACCATCTCTTGTTGTAATATCTATTGGTAAAACTTTGTTAGTATCTTTAATTTCAGTATCTAACGATACAATTTCATTTTTATACTTGCATGCAAGTATATTTTTTTCTTTATCATCCTTAAAAAACTCTGTTGCTTTCAATAAGATTCCTCCTTTTTTGTTATCTATGTCGGGTTTGGGGACAGGCTCTTTTCCGACACTTCTGTCGGGTTTAGGGACAGTCGTTTATTTGAGAGCCTGTCCCCGAGTCCGACAACTTTGTCGGAAAAGAGCCTGTCCCTAAACCCGACAAAACTTTTATGCCATTTTTTCTTTTATCTTCACTAATGTGTTTAATGCATCTATTGGTGTTAGCTCGTTTACGTCTACTTTGTCTAACTCATGTGCTATTTCTGCAAGCTTGTAGTTAAACATTGTAAGCTGACCGTCTGCTACACCTTTTTCTTGTTTTTCCATTTTTTTATTGTTTAATACATTTTTTCTTTCTATTGATTTTAGTATTTCATTTGCTCTCTTTGTAACAGTCTGTGGAACACCTGCAAGTTTTGCAACATGCACTCCATAACTTTCATCTGTTCCACCTTTTACTATTTTTCTAAGGAAAATAATGTCCTCTCCTTTTTCTTTTACTGCTATAGAGTAATTTTTAACTCCTTCTAGTTTGTTTTCAAGTTCTGTTAGTTCATGGTAATGTGTTGCAAATAGTGTTTTTGCACCACATTTTTCTCTATCTGATATGTATTCTGCTACTGCCCACGCTATTGATAGTCCGTCATAAGTTGAGGTTCCTCTTCCTATTTCGTCTAGTATTACTAAGCTATTTGCTGTTGCTTCTTTAAGTATTTGTGCTACTTCCATCATTTCTACCATAAATGTACTTTGCCCCATACTTAAGTCATCCGATGCTCCAACTCTTGTAAATATTTTGTCTACTACTCCAATTCTAGCATAAGATGCTGGTACAAAGCTTCCCACTTGAGCCATTAAAGTAATTAGTGCAACCTGCCTCATATATGTAGATTTTCCTGCCATATTTGGTCCTGTTATAATAGCTAGTCTATTCTCGGCTTTGTCCAAATATGTATCGTTTTGCACAAAACTTCCACTTGGCAAGATTTTTTCAATTACAGGATGGCATCCATCTTTTATGTCTAATACCCCACTATTATCCACTTCTGGTCTTACATAATTTTGATCTTCTGCAACAGTTGCAAGAGAACATAAACAATCCAATGTAGCTATTATTCCTGCTGATTTTTGAACTCTTTCTATCTGTGCTTCTATTTTGTCTCTTACTTCTACAAACACATTATACTCTAAGTTTACAACCTTTTCTTCGGCACCTAAGATTTGATTTTCTAAGTTCTTAAGCTCTTCTGTTATGTATCTTTCTCCTCCTGTTAGGGTTTGCTTTCTAATATATCTATCTGGAACTAAAGATATATTTGATTTTGTAACTTCTATGTAATATCCAAATACCTTATTAAATCCTACTTTTAAGCCTTTTATTCCTGTTTTTTCTCTTTCCTCTGCTTCTAGGTTTATAATCCAGTTCTTTCCATCTGTAGTTGCAGTTTTTAACTTGTCAATTTCTTCATCATACCCTAGTTTAATAAGCCCTCCCTCTTTTACACTGATTGGTGGCTCATCAACTATTGTCTTGTCTATTATATCATATACATCATCTAGTGTGTCAAGCTCCGAATATAATTCTGTAAGCAAGCTAGATTTTGCTTGAGACAATATTTTCTTTATTTCTGGCAATTGCTTTGCAGAACTTTTTAATGATATTAAATCTCTTCCATTTGCACTACCATAAGATATTTTTCCTGCTAGTCTCTCTATGTCATACACTTTTTTTAGATTGTCCAAAATATCTCCTCTAAGAATAATATTGTCTTTTAACTCTGCAACTGCATCTAGCCTTTTATTTATTTTAGATACATCTATAAGTGGGTTGTTTAGCCATCTTCTAAGTAGTCTTCCTCCCATCGCTGTAGAGGTTTTGTCCAAAACCCAAAGTAGTGTTCCTTTCTTTGTTTTATCTCTTAGCTTTTCTGTTATTTCTAAGTTTCTTCTTGCATTTATATCTAGTGACATATATTTAGTAATACTGTATACAACAATTTTATTTATATGCTCCAAATTATTTTTTTGTGTATCTAACAAATATGTAAATAAAGCATTTGTAGCTGAAACTGATAACATATATTTCGATAGATCTTCTACTGGTCTTTCTTCATCATCTACAATTTTATATTTAATTGCCAAATTCTCGTAATTATTGGTAAATTCTTTTTCCTCTAATCTAGTTATATATACCTCAAATCTTTCTTTAATTTTGCTTATCTCTTCACTACAATCATACATCATAGGATTTACTACAAGTTCTGCTGGAGAATACTTTGAAATTTCATCTAATAATGAAGAAAAATTATTAGTCTCTTTTATTTCTGTTGTACGCAAGTCTCCTGTTGTAACATCACAAGCAGTTAAACCATAATATATGCCATTTTTATATACACTCATTATATAATTATTTTTCTTGTCCTCTAATAAGTTGGCTTCTATTACAGTTCCTGGTGTTACAACCCTTACTACATCCCTTTTTACCATTCCTTTTGCAAACTTTGGATCTTCTAGTTGCTCACAAATAGCCACCTTGTAACCTTTTGATATTAACCTTGCTATGTAGGTATCTGCTGCATGATATGGTATACCACACATTGGAGCTCTTTCTTCTTGACCACACTCTTTTCCTGTAAGTGTAAGTTCTAATTCCTTAGATACGTTTATTGCATCATCAAAAAACATTTCATAAAAATCGCCTAATCTATAAAATAAAATACAATCTTTATATTTTTCTTTCATATCTAAATAATGTTGCATCATTGGTGAGTATTCTGCCATATTTATTCCTTCTTTCTATTTTTGCTTATTGTCGCTAATTTCTTGTTCTCTTTCATATCTTTCAACAAATATTTTATTTCGTCTTAATGTGCTTACACTTATTCCTAGTGCCTCTGCTTTATCTTTTTCTGTACCTTGAATATTGTTTGCTAATTCTATATTTTTCTTTGCTTTTTCATATTGCATTTTTCTTTTATTAATGCCACCATCTACTAAAATTGGCCCCTCATCACTATATTCCTCAACCACTGCTTGCATAAGTAACTGCTCAAATTCAGTAAATGGCTTTCGTTTCATTTTTCTATATGAATATTCTTTGCATATATCATATAATTTTTCATATCCATCTTCTTGCTTTAGTTTTTCTATTTCTCTTCCAATTGTTCTTGCAGGTATTCCATACTCTTCTGCAATTTGCCCCTGTGACATATTATTCTTTATCATTTCTACTATTAATGCCTTAAAATTTATATGAGAATAATCTGGATGTAAAGTTGCTTGATATGCTATGTATTTGCGTGCTAAAACTAAATGTTCTGGCTTACTTAAAAATTGAAATAGCTTTTCCTTTAAAGTGTCTTCGTCTACTTTCATTCTAGTTGCTATAGCTCTAATATTATCCTTTTTATCACACAAATCTATACATATACTTTTTAATGTTTCGTCTGGTATAGATATAGCTGTACTATTTACTTTGTTGTTCCTTATTGCTTGTTCAAAAGCTTCTAATTTTTCTGGATTTGTTTTAAAGTATTCCATACACTTATCTTTTAAGCTTTCTCTGTCTATTTGATACTTTCTTCCAGCTTCTCTTAAACTCATACCATCTATTATTTCATTTATAACTTTTTCTATATTTATTGATTCCATTTGCATCATCCTTTCTTTGAATTGAATACTTTGGTTATACAATAGTCTACCAATTTTCAAATGTTGCCTATATGCATTATTTACTTTAAAATACTGTTTAATTTTCTTCTAATACTTTCCCTTTTAAATACCACATGTGTCCAGAAACAATTTTTACAGGTACAACTTTTCCTATTAAACTACTATTACCTTCAAAAATTACTACTTTATTTGAATCTGTTCTTCCTGTTAAATAGTCAGTGTTTGTTTTACTATATCCCTCTACCAAAATTTCTTGAACAGTTTCTATGTACTCTTTGTTATTCTCTTCAATTTGTTCTTCATACAATGCTTTTAATCTATCAAATCTTTTATGTTTAATATCTTCTGGAATTTGATTTTCCATTTTATCTGCTGGCGTGCCTACTCTTCTTGAATATATAAACATAAAGATTTGCTCAAATTTAACCTTTTTTACTACATCTAAAGTGTCCTTAAAATCTTCTTCTGTCTCTCCTGGGAATCCAACAATTATATCTGTAGAAAATTTAACATTTGGTATTTTTTCTTTCATCTTTTCTACTAAATTCAAATACTGTTCTTTTGTGTATACCCTATTCATTGCTTTTAGAACTCTTGTGCTTCCAGATTGTAAGGGTAAATGTACGAACTTTGACACCTTTTCGCAGTCACGTATTGCTTCAATTACATCGTCTGTAAAATCTTTTGGATGTGGAGAAACAAACCTTATTTTCTCTATTCCTTCTATGTTGTTTACTTCTATTAGTAGTTTTGCAAATGAGTCTATTTTGCTTGTACATAGTCCTTTTTCTCTTTCTACTCTCATATACGAATTAACATTTTGTCCAAGAAGTGTAATTTCCTTGTAACCTTGTTTTGCTAAACTTCTTATTTCTTCTAAAATATCTTCTGGGTTTCTACTTCTTTCTCTTCCTCTTACATAAGGAACTATGCAATAAGTACAAAAATTATTACAACCATTCATAATAGTAACAGATGCTCGTATGCTATCATCTCTTTTTATTGGTAGCCCTTCAATTATTTCTCCGTCAATATCTAAAATATCTGTTATTCTTTTATTTTCCATTATTGCATTATATAAATCTTTAGGAAATTTATGTAAGGTATGTGTACCAAATATTACATCATATTTGTAGCTTTTTTTTATTTTATCTACAATATGTTTTTCTTGCATCATACAACCACCTATTGCAATAATTGTGCCTTTTGCCTCTTTTTGTTTTTTTACTTCTCCTAGTTTTCCAAATAGCTTTTCCTCTGCGTTTTCTCTTACACAACAGGTATTGTATATAACTAGGTTTGCATCAGCAATGTTTTCTGTTTTGGTATATCCCATTTGCTCTACCATACCACAAATTTTTTCAGAATCGTTTTCATTTAGTTGGCATCCCATTGTAAATATGTTGTATTTTAAATTTTTTCCTTCATTTATATTTTTTACTTTTTCTATATATTCTAATTCTTCATTTATCTCTGTTTTAGTCATTTTTGCTCCTATCTAGTAGTATTGTTATTACTACGGTGTATTTATACTTGATAAAGTATTTTTTATACAAGTTTATCAACTATTTTTTAATATTATAAATTATCTGTTACTCTATCTTCAATTTATATATTTTACACGAAAAAAGCACTTTTTTCAAGTGCTTTTTATACGGTTTTGTACGGTTTTACTTGCAAAATCTATGCTTACCTATTGTAACAGTCATCGGTCTAGACCATATCCACTTATTTGTTGCTGTACTCGGATTAAAATAATAAATTGCCCCATTTGTTGGGTCCCATCCATTTAAAGCATCTTGTGCTGCTTTTTTTGCAGTTTCGTTTGGTGTTAAATTTATTTGCCCGTCAGATACAACGTCAAATGCTCCACTTTGATAAATTACCCCTGCTATTGTATTTGGAAAAGAACTACTTTTTACTCTATTTAATACAACTGCAGCAACTGCTACTTGTCCTGTGTACGGTTCTCCTCTTGCTTCTCCATATACTAGTCTACTTAGCAAATTTAAGTCGCTGGAATTTGTTGATGAACTCGAATTACTACTTGAACTATTTCCTGATGAATTATATATTCCCATTGCTTGTAATGTTTTAGTTCCTGCAATTCCATCTACTGTTAGTCCATTCTTTTGCTGAAATTTCTTTACAGCTGCTAATGTTTGGCTACCATAAATACCATCTACACTTCCTTTATAATACCCCCATCTCTTTAACTTGGTTTGTATAGTTCGTACCTCTTCTCCCCTTGAGCCATATTTAGATAAGGCAAATAATTCATTACTTCTAAAAAAAACATTATATGATACAAATATCGTACTTACAAGAAAAATAGCCAATATAGCTTTTAAATTTCGTTTTATTTTAATTGCCATATAAACCTCCCTTTTTTATACAGTTTGAGCCATTTTTATATTACATACTTTCTGTTTTTTACAAAACTAGCCCGTCCCTTCTTGCAAATTTTGCACAAAAACTGGATAAAATAATTTTAAATTTATTTTATCCAGAATTAGTGTTATTATACAATTATTTATTATTTTAGCTTTAAAAATTCTTTTTGCTCTTTTATTATACATTATTTATAATTATATATTTTTAAAAAATTCCTACTATGTTTCCATCCTCATCTATGTCAATTTTTTCTGCTGCTGGAACTCGTGGAAGTCCAGGCATTGTCATTATTTTACCTGTTATTGCTACTACAAATTCTGCTCCAGCTTTTAATATTATGTCTTGAACATTTATTTCAAATGGTTCTAAACATTCTAAATTTTTTGGATCATCAGATAGCGAATATTGTGTTTTTGCTATACATACAGGAAGTTTTCCAAATCCAAGCTCTTCTATTTGCTTTATTCTTTCATCTGCTTCTTTAGAAGATTTTACTCTAGTTGCACCATATATTTTGGTTGCAACATCATTTATTTTGTCTTTTATGCTTTCTTCCAAATCATATGTATAATTTAGTTTACTATCTTTTTGTGTTAATTCTACAATTTTATTTGCTAGGTCTATAGCTCCTTCTCCACCTTTTTCCCAGCTTTCTACTAAGCTTAAATCTATACCATATTCTTGTAATTTGTTTTTTAAAAATTCTATTTCTCTTTCAGTATCATGTGTATATTTATTTATTGCTACAATTACATTTAATCCAAATTTGTTTTTTAAGTTGTCTATATGTTTTAATAAGTTTTGTATTCCTCTTTCTAGTGCTTCTATATTTTCATTTTTTATTTCTTCTTTTGGCATTCCACCATGATATTTAAGTGCTTTTATTGTTGCTACACAAACTACTGCATCTGGCTTTATTTCTGCTTTTCTACATTTTATGTCTAAGAATTTTTCTGCTCCTAAATCTGCTCCAAAGCCTGCTTCTGTAACTACGTATTCTCCAAGTTTTAATGCTAATTTTGTTGCTATAATGCTATTACATCCATGTGCAATATTTGCAAATGGTCCGCCATGTACTATAGCTGGTGTATGCTCTAAAGTTTGTACTAAATTTGGATTTATTGCATCTTTTAATAAAACAGTTAAAGCTCCATCTGCTTTTAAATCTCTTGCAGTTATTGGCTTATTTTCTTTAGTATATCCAACTATAATGTTGCCTATTCTTCTCTTTAAATCTTTAATGTCTGTCGCTAAGCAAAATATTGCCATTATTTCTGATGCAACAGATATATCAAATCCATCTTCTCTTGGAACAATATTCTTCTCACCTGATAAACCAGTTTCTACTTTTCTTAGCTGTCTATCATTTAAGTCTACACATCTTTTCCACGTAACTCTATCAAAACCAAGTTCATTTCCAAAATATATATGGTTATCTATCATAGCAGAAAGTAGATTATTTGCAGAAGTTATTGCATGAATATCACCAGTAAAATGTAAGTTTATATCTTCCATTGGTGCTATTTGAGAATGTCCTCCACCTGTTGCTCCTCCTTTTATACCAAATACTGGTCCTAAAGAAGGCTCTCTTAGTGCTAATATGGATTTTTTACCTATCTTTTGAAGTCCATCTGCTAATCCTATTGCCATTGTAGTTTTTCCTTCTCCTAAAGGTGTTGGATTTATTGCTGTTACTAAAATCAACTTTCCATTTTGCTTACTTTGCAATCTTTCTTTTATTTTTAAATTTATCTTTGCCTTATATCTTCCATAAGGTTCTAACTCTTCCTCGTTTATACCTAATTTATTGGCAATTATATCAATTTTTTCTAATTTAGTATTTCTAGCAATTTCTACATCTTCCACCTAAATCACTTTCCTTTCAAAAGGATTATACATTATTATTAAAAGAATAGCAAGAAAAAAATACAGTTTATATATGTAAAGCTTATTAGATAATGGTTTTGTAGAAATTTAGTTTCTAACATTCGGTAATGTGTATATTTAGAGAATTTTTGTAGTGACGCGTAAGCGACCAAACGAGCTTTTTTGAAGCGAGTGCGATTTGGAGCAAACGAGCAGAATTAAAAAATTTATTTTTTAATTCTGGTTATATGTTTGCGACACCAAGGAGCGAAAAAATTCGACATATATACATATTACCGAATGTTTGTATTATATTATAAAAACCATTATCTAGTAACATATAAAGGTAGAATAATACCCTAAAAAAGTAGCCATACCGACATATTTGAAATACTTTTTTTTAAGGGGATTACCCTATCTTTATAATAAATTAGATTTTTTTATTTATAAAGAATAACTAAAGTCTTACCCAAATATCATTCCCACAATAAAACCTATTAGAGCTCCTACAAAAACCTGCGTTGGTGTATGGCCTAATACTTCTTGTAATTTTTCAGTTACTTCTACATTGGTTAGCCCTGGTGTTTGAACTATCTTATTTAGCAACTTTGCTTGTTTTCCTGCTGCTCTTCTTACACCTGCTGCATCATACATTACTACAAAAGCAAATATTACAGATAATCCAAATATTGCGGACTGTATTCCATAATTTTTTCCTATCATTGTACATAGTGAAACAACAACTGCCGAATGAGAGCTAGGCATTCCCCCAGCTCCTAGTATTCTTTTAAAATTAAATTGCTTTGTTGTTACTAAATCATATATCAATTTAAAAAGTTGTATAAAAAACCATGTTGCAAACGGTACTATTAAATATTTATATTCTGAAATTATCCCCATCATATTTTTTATTCCTCATTTTGAACAAATTTTTCTTCTGCTAATTCTCCATTTTCTCCTTTGATTAGCATTGTTATTTTTTTCTCTGCTTTTTCTAGCATTTCGTTACATTCCTTTGATATTTTCATTCCTTCTTCAAATTTAGAAACTGAAGTATCTAAATCTAAGTCTCCCTTTTCTAATTCTGTTGCTATTTCTTCTAGCTTTTTCATTTTTTCTTCAAAGCTTACTGTTTCTTGCATTATTTTTCAATCCTTTCATCGTTTTCTTTTTACAATATTTTATTATTTTTCTGTCACAAGTCCAGTATTTAGGTCAACTATTAAAAATGCAACATTTACTGCATTTGAACTTGCTCTAACTATATGTTTTCCTTCTCCATTTACACCTTCATAACTAAAATATAAATCATCAGAGTTTCCATATTCTTCTTCATAATATTCTTTAGCTAGTTCTATTGCTCTTTCTTCCCTAGATGTAGAAGTTCCTTCAACTACTTCTGAAGAATTTCCACTGCTTGAACTGTCACTATTTTCATTTGAATTACTATTATTAGCACTAACTTCCTCATTGTCTGTCGTAGTATCTTCGACCACATTCGCCTCTTCTACTGTATTTATCATTTCATTTTCCACAAAATCATTAATTATGTTATCAATTCCTTTGTTTTCATCTGGCAAATCTGTGGTTGCATTTATATTTGCTGGCTCTGTTTTATAGTTTTCGTAGACTGCCCAAACTATTCCTAAAACTAGAAGAACAATTACGACTATTACAAGAAAACTTTTTGAACCTTTACTCATATGTATCCCTCCTTTTACATTACCTTTGCCTTTGCTTTACCATCTATTAATCGTATATCTACTTCGTCATCTTTTTTTATTTGACTTACAGATTTTACAATTTTCCCATTAGATTGCACTATTGAGTAACCTCTTGTTAATGTTTTTAATGGACTTAAAGCATCTAATTTTGCTATATGCTTTATCATATTTGTTTTTTTGCTATTGTATATATTAGATATGCTATTTTGCATTGTTTTAACTTTCATATCTATTAATATGTATTTTTCGTTTATTTTTTGTAAAGGTTCTTTAAATACTCGGCTATTCATACACTTTTCATATCTAAGTCTCATAAATTCTACTTTTTTCTTTAATGCTAGTTTGTACCTATTGTTGTAGCCTTCAAGTTTTAATTTTATATCTGCTATATTTGGTACTGCAAGCTCTGCTGCTGCAGATGGAGTAGGTGCTCTTAAGTCTGCTACAAAATCTGCTATTGTAAAGTCTGTTTCGTGTCCTACTGCCGAAATTACTGGAAGTTCTGAATCGTATATTGCCCTAGCTACAATTTCTTCGTTAAATGGCCATAAGTCCTCTAATGAACCTCCACCTCTAGCTACAATAATTACATCTGCTAATTTCTTTTCATTCATTAATTTTATTGCATCTACTATTTTTTCTGCTGCTCCCGGTCCTTGCACTGGTACTGGCAATAGTTTTATATATACATTTGGATTTCTTCTAGTAGATACATTTATTATATCTCTAATTACTGCACCTGTATTTGATGTAAGTACGCCTATACACCTTGGCATGAGTGGTATTTTCTTTTTATGGCTTTGGTCAAATAACCCTTCTTTTTCTAGTTTTGCTTTCATTTCCTCATACGCTTTATATAAGCTTCCTATTCCGTCCTCTTGCATTGCTTTTACATATATTTGATATACACCATCTCTTTCAAAAACAGATACGCTACCAAATATGGTTACCTTCATACCATCTTTTGGCTCAAATTTTAAGTTTGCAGCATATCCTTTAAACATTATGCATTTTATTAAAGAGTTTTCATCTTTTAAAGTAAAATACAAATGCCCTGTGTAATGATGCTTGTAATTTGATATCTCTCCCTTAACAAATACATTATTTAGCATTTCGTCTTTGTCGATTTTATCTTTTATATATTTATTTAACTCTGTTACGCTAATTGCATTATATGATGGCATTATTCCTCTGTTTCTCCTTTATTATCTAATTGATTATTTTTTACTAT
This sequence comes from uncultured Clostridia bacterium, assembly GCA_944392445.1. Taxonomy (GTDB): domain Bacteria; phylum Bacillota; class Clostridia; order TANB77; family CAG-508; genus CALXVA01. The sequence continues at coordinate 76,938 of CALXWT010000001.1, read as the reverse complement.
AGTCGCTAAAACTCCATTAACAAAGCTTGGAGATTTAGTATCTCCAAAAGCTTTTGCAAGTTCTACTGCTTCATTTATAACTACCTTATATGGTGTTTTTAAGTATAACATTTCAAATATTGCTATTTGTAATATAACTATGTTTACTTTTGAAACTCTCTCATAAGTCCATTTTTCAGATAAGCAACTTTCTATTTGTTTCCTTATTTGTTTTCCATGTCTTTTTGTTCCATATACAACATCTTTTATATACTTAGTTGTAGCTCTTCCATGTATATCTCTTGCTTCTAAAAACATATCTACATTTTCTTTATACTCTTCGTATTTAGTGTCTTGCGCCACTAAGCTATATACTATTTCAAATGCTATTTTTCTATTATCTGACATACTCATTTTGCTTCTACTATTCCCCTTTACATATTATAATCTATCTATGAAATTCTTTAATTTTTCTTTTACAGAGTCTTTATTGTGTTGAAAATAATGTCCTGCATATCCACAAACAGCTATTAAAATTATTGCTATTATTAACATATAAAATCTTGTTAATAGTAACACTATCGCTATTAGTATACCTACTATCATGCCTCCATATTGTGACATAAAGCTTTTAAAATCGTTCATATATCACCACCGACTTTCCTTTCTTTCTTATTGCTCTATAATTTCTGGTTTTACTGGCTCTATATTCTTAATTTTTATATTTACTTCTTTAACTTCTAAATCAGATGATTTTTTTACTACTTCTTTTATTTTAGTTTGAAGATTTGATGTAAGTTCTTTTATTACTGCATTTTCTTTTACTACTAAATTCACATTTACTATTAGGTTGTTTTCTTTGTCTAATTCAATTTTTGTAGCAACCTCTTCAGCACTGTCGAATCCTCTTACTACTGCATTTACTAGATTTTCTATTGTTTCTCTTGTTATTAAAAGCTTTCCATTGGAATTTTCAAGTAAAATCCCATTTTTGTTTTCCACCTGCTCTTTCGAAGTAGAATCAAAGAAAATACATTTTATTGCTAATAATATAAATATTATTGCTAACACTAATAATATTTTTGAAGTTATGCTATCTGTTATTGCGACATTAAATATGCTTCCTAATAACTCTGTATCTATCCATCCAAATATAGCTAAACATAATATTACAGACATAATAAGTATTAAACTTGAAAATAATGCTAATGATATTCTTTCTATTGTTTTCATATTTTTTCATCATCCCTTCTATAGTCTACTTTTATATATTAATTCTTTCTAATTATAAGCTTATAAATGGCACTTTTTTATTATTTTATTTCAAACATTAAGACTATATTTAAAATGAAAATAATATTTCAAAGTGCCTTAAAATATATTATTCTGTTTTATTAGAGCCCTCTGTTTTTATTTCTTCCATATTATTACTATCAGTATTAACTCCTTGTACATGAACATTAACATCTACAACTTTTAGTCCAGTCATACTTTCTACTGCTTTTTTTACTCTGTTTTGTATTTCAAATGCTACATCTGGTATTCTTACACCATATTCTACAATTATGTTAACATCTATTCTTGTTTCCTTTTCTCCAGCTTCTACTTTAATACCTTTTGCAAAGTTCTTCTTTCCACTAAATACTTCTGAAATTCCTCCTGCAAATCCTCCAGCCATTGATGCAACTCCAGGCACTTCTGATGCTGCTGCACCAGCTATTACAGCTATAACATCATCTGCTATTTTTATATTTGAATTTTCTAGTGTTACCTCTCCTTGATTCTCTACATTATTTGCAACTTCTTGTACATTCTCAACATTATTATTTTCTTCCATAATAATACCTCCTAAAAAATATATATCTTGAAAAATTTATACTGCACTTTTCAATAACATAAGTATATCAATTATTTTGATTTTTTACAACAGTTTTAAGAAAATTTTAATTGTTTTCGGTTACTAGATGTTTTTGTAGAAATTACAATCCTAACCTTAGGTAATATGTATATTTAAAAAATTTTTGTAGTGACACGTAAGCGACCAAACGAGCTTCTTTGAAGCGAGTGCGACACCAAGGAACAAAAAAATTTGATAAATATACATATTCCCTAAGGTTTGTATCTTATTATATTGAAAAAACCAGTATATATTTAAAATCTAAAAATACATACTGGCTCTATTGTTTAGGAGTTTTTTACAATTTAAGCCCGTCCCCTTTTGTTGAATGATCTCCTACTTCTAACTCTTTCATACTTAAGTTTATTCTTCCTTGATGGTCTATGTCTGTTACTTTAACTGTAATTTCATCTCCTACTGAAAGTACATCTTCTACTTTATCTACTCTCTTGCTAGAAATTTTTGAAATGTGAAGTAAACCTTCTTTTCCGCCCCCCAAATCTACAAATGCACCAAAAGACATTATTCTGCTAACTACACCATCATATACCTTTCCTGCTTCTATTTCTCTAGTAATTACTTCTATCATTTTCAAAGCTTTTTGTGCGCTTTCCATGTCACTTGAGTAAATACAAACTCTTCCATCATCCTCAATATCTATTTTTACACCTGTTTCGTCAATTATTTTGTTAATTGTTTTTCCACCTGTACCTATAACGTCTTTTATTTTTTCTGGATTAATTTTTGTAGTTACTATACGTGGTGCATATTTTGATATATCTGCACGTGGCTTGTCTATTACAGGAAGCATTATATTGTCTAATATATAGTCTCTTGCTACCTTTGTTCTTTCAAAAGCTTCTTTTATAATGTCATAAGTTAGTCCATCAATTTTAATATCTACTTGAATTGCTGTAATACCATCTTTAGTACCACCAACCTTAAAGTCCATATCTCCGAAGAAATCTTCTATTCCTTGAATATCTGTAAGCATTATATATCTACTTGGATTATTTTTATCTGTAACTAATCCTGTAGAAATACCTGCGACTGGCTTTTTAATTGGAACACCTGCATCCATTAGTGCTAAAGTACTTCCACAAATACTTGCTTGTGAGGTTGAACCATTTGAAGAAAGTACTTCTGATACAACTCTTATTGCATAAGGAAATTCATCTTCTGATGGAATTACTGGTACTAATGCTTTTTCTGCCAAGGCACCATGACCTATTTCTCTTCTTCCTGGTCCTCTTGATGGTCTTGCTTCTCCAACTGAGTATGATGGGAAGTTATATTGATGCATATATCTTTTTTCTGTTTCTTCATCTATACCATCAAGCATTTGCTCTTCGCTCTTCATTCCAAGTGTTACCACAGACATTACTTGAGTTTGTCCTCTTGTAAATATGCTACTTCCATGAGTTCTAGGAAGTACTCCAACTTCACAAGAAAGTGGTCTTATTTCGTCTATCTTTCTACCGTCTGGACGTTTATGCTCTTCTAATATCATCTCTCTTACACAAGCTTTTTCTAAGTCATGTATACTATCTGCAATTTCCATTTTTCTTTCTTCGACAGCATCTTCACCATATTTTTCTGCTACATATGCGTTAATGTCTTCTGTTATTTTGTCTATGTTGGCGTCTCTTACTTCCTTATCTGTAGCTTGTACGTCTTGGTACATTCTGTCTTTAAAGTTTGCTACTATATCATCATAAAAATCTTTTTCTACTGCAAAGCTTTGATATTCGAATTTTGGTTTTCCTATTTCTGCTTTTATTTCTGATATAAAGTGACAAATATTTTTTATTTCTTCATGTGCAGTTTTTATTGCTTCTAGCATTTTCTCGTTTGGTATTTCATCTGCACCTGCTTCAATCATTGTAATTTTTTCTAGTGTTCCTGCTACTGTTGCAGTTAATTTGCTTTTATTTCTTTGTTCTACTGTTGGGTTAATAACTATTTGGTCATCTACCCATCCTACTGCTACTGCTGCAGTTGGTCCATTAAATGGTATGTCAGATATTTCTAGCGCTACAGCCGCACCAATCATTGCACATACTTCAGGACTATTATCTTGTTCTACAGATAAAACTGTGGCAGTAACACATACATCATTCCTAAAATCTTTTGGAAATAATGGTCTTAAAGGTCTATCTATTGCTCTTGAAGTAAGTATTGCTTTGTCTGATGGTTTTCCCTCTCTTTTTGTAAAGCTACCTGGTATTTTTCCTACTGCATATAGCTTTTCCTCATAATCTACTGATAAAGGGAAAAAGTCTATTCCTTCCTTTGGCTCCTTTGCAGCTGTGACATTTACCATTACTACAGTGTCTCCATATTTTACAACTACACTTCCATTTGCTAAACCACAAATTTTTCCAGTTTCGATAGTTAACTCTCTTCCTGCTAATTTTGTACTATAACTTTTAAACATAATTTTTTTGCGTATGACTTATTATTTTACTTTATAAAAGTCATACTACTCCTTTCTTTTTTCTTATTATATTTTTTTAATTATTAGCACAAAATTAGTTGTAACCTCTATACTATGCTTTGGCACTTTGGTGCCTGTCACTTTAGTGCCATTTGGCACTAAAGTGACAGGTCTAAATGGGACAAAGTTGGCACAAATAGACCTGTCCCCTGAGATGACAAAAGCACATTATACAAGCTACTTACTAATTTTTTTGTGCTAGTAATTATTTTTAACTATATTTTAATTATATTTTTGTCTAAATGTAACCAAATGTAATTAAATGAATTAATGTATTGCTTGCAAATGGACGTTTAAGCAAATGCTAAACGTCCAATACGCACAATTATTTTCTTAATCCTAATTTTTCAACGATGTCTCTATATCTTTGAACATCTTTTCTTGCTAAGTAGTTAAGTAAATTTCTTCTTGAACCAACCATTTTTAAAAGACCTCTTCTTGAGTGGTTGTCTTTAGTATGAACTTTTAAATGTTCTGTTAGTTCGTTAATTCTTTCTGTTAAAAGAGCAATTTGAACTTCTGGAGATCCAGTGTCTTTTTCGTCTCTTCTATATGTTTTTATTATTTCTTGTTTTCTTTCTGTTGTCATAATTACACCTCCTAAAATCCATATTTGCCTTAAACTGAGTTAAAGTGGTGTTATTCTTCTAAAACTAAGTATAAGGTATTGACATATAGTATTTTACCACATCTTTCCTACAAATGCAAGTATTTTATTCATAATCTTCCACACTTAAAGTTGGAAATGTAAACATAATACTATTTTCTGATAGGTATCCATCTGGCTGATGTGTTTCAAAGAATGTAGTTTGTCCTTTTAAAAAGTGCCTATAATATGTATCTTCGGATACTGTTCCATTTCCTACTATTATAGGGTCATCCCAAGTTACATCTATAGCATACCAAATCCCATCTAATTGCACATAGTTCCAAGCATGTGACTCTGTTTCCCCATTTGAGTTTGTACCAGTTCCACTTACTAATACACATGGAATTTCTAATTCGTCCATTATATATTTAAAGCATCTGGCATATCCTTCACATACAGCTTTACCTTCTGTTAGTGCTCCTGAAATAGAATAAGGCTCTTCTGCTTCTAAATTTACATCATATTCTATATTATCTATTAGCCAATTATGTACTTCTCTTACTTTTTCATAATTAGTAAGTCCTTCTAACTGTCTATTTATTTCTGTTTTCATTGCTTCTAGTAAATTTAGCTTTCCTTCTAATACGTCTTGATTTTGAAAAGTATCTTTTAAATAAGAGCTATTGCTTCCATTTGATATTTCCACACTATGTATTGATAAATTTTCTATTGACCTTGTGGTTAAGGTCAATTTTTCTACATCTATATAGAACACATCCATATTGTCATACGTATAAGCATTCCAAGCCGATTGAAATGCTTGGTTTAACGTGCTTTCTCCATTTGGTAAATTTAGTAAATCGCTAAATTGTGTATTAAAATCTATAGTGTATGTTCCTGATTTCATATTTTCTTTATTGGTATCAAAGCTATCATATATTATTTTTCCGTATTCGTCTAATTGATTATAATAATACCTATCTACCGAAGAAGTTTGTGTATTTCCATCATTATATAAACCTGATATGTCTGTATATTCCATATTTTGGTATAAAGAATTTCCTGCTAGTTCTGTGTTTTCTGTACTTTGCGTGTTTTCTGTGTTTGTTGGCCTAGTTCCTGAGCCTCCAACAACAGTATCGGCTTGTACTGTATTTCGTGTACCCATTATTCCCAAAACATCTACATATACAATTTCATAAACTAAGAATGCTATTAATATTAGAAATAAAATAATTAATATAAGTGCTGCTACTGTTATTCCTTTATTATCCCTTAATTTTTTTCTCACTTTAACTTACCTCTCTCATCTGTTTTATCATTATATCTCCAAAAACAGCATATCCCATTTTTGAATCGTTTACTAATACATGTGTTACTGCACCAATAAATTTTCCATTTTGAATTATAGGAGCTCCACTCATTCCTTGTATAATTCCTCCCGTTTTTTCTATTAGTTCATCATCTGTTACTTTTATAAGCATACTTTTGTTATCTTGGTTGTTTTCTAAAAATATTTTTTGTATTTCTATTTCGTATTTTTCTATTTTTCCATTTTCTAATTCACACATTATTTCTGCTTTTCCTGTGGTTATTTCGCTTCTGTTAGCTACTTCTAGTTCATTATTTTTGCTTAAATTTAATCTACTTGTGTCCAAAACTTTTCCATATACTCCATAACTTGTATTTTTAGATATACTACCTATTGTTGCTCCACCATCTATTACTCCACGTATTTCTCCAGGTGTTCCATTTTCTCCTTTAACAATGTCAACAATGTTTGTAGTTACTAATTCTCCATTTGCTATATCTATTAATTGATAAGTGTCTACATCATTTATTCCATGTCCTAAAGCTCCAAATTCTCCAGTTGATGGCTCATAAAAGGTTAGTGTACCTACTCCGGCTGCTGCATCTCTAACCCAAAGTCCAAGCTTATACTCATTTTCACCTGTTTTTATTGGTAAAATGTTAGCAATTTCTTCACCTTCGTCACTAATATATGTTATTTCTATGCTCTCTCCATTTGACCCATTTACACAAGCTATTAATTCTTCCGTGTTGTTTATTTTTATGTTATTTACTTCTACTATTTTGTCGCCTGTTTCTATGCCAGAATTTTGGTACGGTTTTTGCCCTTCTATTTCTGACATGCCAACAACTAGTACTCCTTCCGTATACATTTTCATTCCTATGGCTTTTCCTAGTGGAATAACTGTAGTTTTGGGAATAACATTTACAGTTACATCTTTTACTGAAAATAAGTTAAACAAATTCAGCTCAAGCTCAAGCTTACCAGTTTCTTCAACTATACTATTGTTTAAGTTACTTGAAGCAGTTACTACTTTTGAGTTTTTTATATTTATTCCCAAAACTGTATTTAGTTTTAAAGGTTCTCCCTGCATTAAAATAATATTATTGGGTAACATACTAATATTACACACATATATATATATTATAGTTAAAATTGATACAATTAAAATTTCTTTAAACTTTTTCACGGTCATCCTTCTTTCATAATTACTCTATATATAGGATAACCATTGTTTTTAATTTTAAACTGTATTTTATTGTAATAATTTTTACTCTTCGTCTGTAGCCCCTAAGTCACTTAGGTCAAAATTAGATTTATATAAATCATATCTTTCTCTTGCTAGTGCTTTTAAATATGAGGTTCTAATTTCTTCTATTTGATTTTCGGTATATAAAATATTGTTTTCGTCTTCATAGTGTTCTATAGTACCATCTATTATGTCATCTACATCATATTCTGCTGTTGCATTTACAATACAATTATAGCACCCTGTTATAGTGTCTCCACCACAGGCTTGTAAATAATAATGTCTCTCGTCTGATTCTGTTACTCTACAAGTTTGCCTTTGAAAACTTGCTGTTGGGTATGAGCCTATTATTTCCATTGAGCCATCTAATACTCCTTCTATTAGCTCTTCACATCCTGGTTTATGGTATTCTCGCTCGTTAGTTCCTTCATTTTTTACAACTACATAAATATTTTCTGCAGTTACAACTTCTTTATTTACATTATTAGTAATTACAGCATAATTATTATAGTATCTGTAACCAATTGACATACCTTGCATAAAGCTAACTACTGATACGTTATTTAGTATTTTGTACCATTCATCATCTCCCATAACAGGCATTGCATAATCATATAAAGATGTACTACTATAGTTTGCTATTACAGTGCTTAAGTTGGTTTCTATACTTTTGCGTATTACTGCTATTCTATGGTTATTAAAAGAAGAACTTGAAAGCATTGGGTCATTATCTTCATCTGCATAAAATATTTTATCATTTCCTGTATTTTCTGCTAAGTATTCTGTGTCATCACCTATTGGAGTTACACCATCTTCATTTCTAATTGTATCTCCTTGATCAATTCCTCCTAAATTATCTCTTGCCCACAAACTAAATTCTCTTGCCTCATAATAGTAATCAAAAGCACTAGTACTAAGCATATTACAATCTCTTGCATACTCTCTTATTGTAGAATCATTAACATAAGTTTTTATATAATTTTCATACCAGAAAATTCTTGGAGTTCCATCCTCGTTATATAGTGGGGTTCCATTTTCTTGGTCTTGATATATTTTTTGATTTTGATAAAAAATATATCTATAATCATCTGCTTTTGTTTCTCCTGTTTCTTGGTTTTCTATTGTAATTAAATGTTCTGTTAATTCTTCTGGCTCTATTAATACTCCATCATATCTTAAAGTATGATTTCCTTCATCTACATTAGTTACTAAGTCTGGATTAATTAAGTAACCTGATTTTGTAACGTACCCATCGTTTCCTCCAAAATCTCCATATACTGTTATTTCGTTATCAAGTGTATAGTTTACTACTATAATATTTCCATTATCAAGTCTATACTTAGCCGAATAATATACATAAGGTTTTAATCCATATTGATAATTATTTCCATCAAGAGTTATAGTTACTTTTTCAGTTTCGCCTTCTCCTTCTGTTGAATAAACATTGTCATAAGATGAATATATATAATACCCATCATATAGAGTAAACAATAATGCTGGTACATATTCTTGTAAATCGCTAGTTGATAATGCATACCTATTGTCCATTGAAGTAAGTAGTGTTGTATAAAATGTGGTTACTGCTGCCTCTATATCCCTTATTTTAGAGTCACTTATACTTGAATATTTATTGTTAGTAGTATTAATTTGAAACGCTTGAACTGCACCATAAGTTGCATTAATTAAACTATTGTCTAAGGCTGTTTGCATTTCTATTGCTGTTATTTGATTTTGAATATATGAAGCCATTACCATAGAAATTGGCAAAATTATTATAACAAATACGATTGCTAAATGTTGTAATTTCATATTTCATTACCTTTCTTCTTTTTGTAAAAAAAATAGAAGCAGAATAAAATTACTCCACCCCTACATATATATTATTGTAGAGACAGATTTTTTATATCTGTCCAACAATTTTAAATTAATTACTCGTACTGCCATTAACTGCAACTATACCGGAATGTTGTCCTACAATTTCTGATGAATCATTGCCTATAATTGAATAAAAAAAGTTTCTTAACATCTGCGAAATTGTTTGGTTTGTGTTTGAAACTGTAACTGTTACAATATCTCCTTCTTTAAGAGTTATTCTTCCAGTTGAATTTAATTGATTCATTATTTGAGTGGTATAAATGTTATAATACAAGTTCTCTCCTATTTTTGTTGCCTCAGCTTGTGTAGTTTTTACACCTGGGTTTTCGTCAAGTTGTTGTATTAACATTTCCACATCAAAGGTATTTCCTGTTGAGGTAAGCTCTCCTAGATATGATTCATAATCATCTAATGTCATTTTACCTGTAGTTCTAATGCCATCAACAAATTCTGTTGTTGCTGTTTGTACAGCTAATGAAGATATATCATCAGTTCTTTCTGCAAGTGTCATTAAAGGAAATATAAACATTAAAATTGCTGCTAAGAATATTGCTACAACTGTAATTAAACTATCTCCCATTTTTTACCTTCCTTTCCATGGTATACGAGATATATTTTAAGGCTTTTATATTATATACCATATTTTTTATCTAATTTCGACCATATATTATAAGCATTTTTATTTATATCATATATAATATATTTTACTATTTTTTTTGACATTAGTCAACTAATGTATATATTATTACCCTTTTTCGCTTTTCTTGCACATTTGCTGTTACCGCTGATACTTCGTTATATACATACTCTCCAAGACTTTCTCGAAATTGACTATCGCTAAATTCATCTATAAAACTATTATTTCCCCAGCCATTTATACGACTACTTGAATAATCATAGTCCATACCATTTCCACTAGGTGATACAAAAGTTCCTCCAGATAAAAACATGTCTAAATTCATTTTATAGTAATTGGTATTTCCAGTCCATGGTTCATGTCTTCTTGTTTCTTCATCAACATCAAAAGAACAAACCCTAGTATCTGTATTATCAGTGTAATATTTATTTATATAGCCAGTACTCCATAAGTCTGTATTAGTTTGTGTTTCATATAATTCCATTGGAGTTCCATCTGAATTCAAAAAAATAACAGTATAATTTTCTTTGAAATACTTATATAATGTAGGAATAATAGTTTCTAATCCTACTATTCTTTCTTCTCCAATCATATCACTTACTTCTATATATTCCATAAGTGCTGTAACATCTGAGCTCTGCAGTACAATATCACTTGTTTCCCTTGCCATTGTAAGCATATACATAGCAAGGGAAAGTGCCATTGTAAATACAAATACTGCAAAAGCAATCTTTAACGCATCAACTGCATTTTCCATAGACTACTTCCTTTTTATATATTATTCGTTAATTTGTATTCCTACTTGTGTAACACGTCCTGTTGAAGGATCCAATCCAAGGCTTACAGTGTATTGTCTTCCTGATAATACACCACTTCTTATAGTATTAATTTCAGTTGATGTTGTTCCTGCTGTTCCTGTTGTAGTAGGTGCTGAAATATCACTTGCTGTTCCTTGTATTAATGAAATTTCTTCTGATGGATCAGCAGCTTGTGTGTTATGATGTCTTACTAAGGTACACAATTGTTTTACTTGTGAACCATTTCTTATACCTTCATAATTTGAAAATTCTGAATTATATGCATTAACCTCTTGTTCTGTCATATCTGCTGAACTTGAAATTGTCTCACTAACACTGTTATATACAAACATTCCTATACCTATAATCGCAATTGAAAGTAAAATCGCTCCTGCGATAATTAGAGCTTTTGAAGCATTCTCCATAATAAATTCCTCCTTATATTTTATCTATTTGTTTAATAAATATTAATATCTTAGTCATCTGTTTCTGTAAAAGTTAGTGCTTTTACATTTCCAGTTTTTTCGTGGTAAGTTATTTCTGTACATTTAAAACTTGCTGTACTATAACTTTTTATAAAATTTTCTATTCCATCATCTAAAATTTTCTCTATTTCTATTGTTGAATAATCATCTTTATATTTTAGCTTTAGATACATTTTTATAGAATCGTCTTCGTTGTCTATGTATAGCCCTTCGCTATCTTTTTCTACTTCGTTTTTAGTATTTACATCTTGTGTCCTATTCATAATACTAACTAATTCTGTACCTAATATTTGTGCTTCATAATATGATTTATATTCGTTATTAATTTTTTGAGCCTCTTGTAATTTCATCCTATAATTATAAATTATATATGTTGCCGAAGCTAGAATAACCATAAAAATGATTAAAATTATTAAGATTTTATTTTTCATAGTTTACACTTTCATTATAATATTTAAATAATTTTTATGCAAGACTTTTTGCTAAAATTCTACAAATTTCATATAATTCACTAATTTGGTATTTGCACCAATTCCTGGCTCTTCTTCGCACTTAAAATACTTAGTATCTGCCGTTGTTCCCGAACCGGTTGTAGTGTACACAACAGAGTAGTCTTTAACTAATTGTATTAATTCACTTTGACTGTATGACTCTAGATTTCTATAAGTCGTAGAACCTATTTTTAAATCAATTTGTATATACATTGAACTATCTGAAATTGGCTCTATTTCTGTAAAATCATTTTGTTCGTTTATTTGTCTAGCTAAATTTGCTAAACCTACTACCTCGTGAATTGTACAACGAATTGGCTCCAGGGTTACGCCGTCTGTAGAGGAAGTACCATAATATTGCAAAAATTGTTCGTTAAAAGCTCTAATTTGATTTTCCTCTATATCTGCTGCTGTCTCAGCACTATATTGCCCCATGGTATTAAACAAATATACACCAATAGAAATTATCATAACGCCTACTAGTATTTCGGCTGCCATAAGTAGTGCTTTTGACGCATTTTCCATAGTATCCTCCCTCGCTTATATTTCTTCAAAAGTCATAGAACTAATTCTTCCATTTTGGTTATTATATGTTACATTTGTACACCTAAATTGTTTACCTGTTCTAAATTCATTATAAATTGTAGTTAAATCTTTATATGCTTGTATTTCTTCTAGCAACTGTGCTGTTGTAGAATTTGTTTCCAAATAGTAAGTTGCTATGTCATAGTCAGGCATTGAACTTGGTGGTTCCATATCAAAATCTGTTGCTATTTCTCTATTTCTTTTTGAAGAATAATATTTTACACTTCTATTATTATAGCTACTTTGTGCTTTTTCATAGTTTGATATTTCAGCTTCAATCTTAGCTTGATCCTCTGAAAGCCTTTCTATGCTATATGTTCCAGCTGAAAAATATGAAGTATTTACAATTCCATCTGTAGTAACTGTTATTTGTATTCTATCATATCCATCATTTAGTACATCTGAGGTGTTATTATAATCTTCTTGAAGATTTGCTAACGATAACAGTTCACTGCCATATAGAGTTCTATAATATTGTTCAAATCTTTGCATGTACTCTTCGCCTTTTAGGTTAGCTTCAGAGTCTTCTCTAGTTTGTTCTAGTGAAGACAAATTGTTATACCCTAAAACCAGTAATCCTATTACTAATATTGCAATTAGAACAGAACCTGCCATAATTAGTGCTTTTGATGCATTCTCCATATTTTTCTTCCTTTCTTAATTTTAATAGCTTGTTGCTGCCATACCGCTCATAGATTCACTCATACTTGTCATACCTATAAATACTAAAGGTATAATTAAGTATCCAACAAATATTACAACCATTGGTGCGAAACCTATTCCTCTACCTATCATACCTTTTCTAGAAATCAATCTTTCATTAGATTCTTTTCTTCGTGCTTGGTAATAATCTCTTTCTGTGTCTAACTCATCAAATGCATCTGCAATAGGTATTTTTTCTACTGCTGCTTGTAGACTTTCTACTATTTGTATAAATAGTTGGAAAGACACATCTTCTTTTAATTGCTCTAGTGCTTCCCATGGTCCACTCTCGTAGTTGTTAACACATTTGCTTATTGGCTCTTTAAATATATTTGCATATCTTTCTAGCCATTCTAGAATAATTTCAACATTTACTCTTTCAATTCTCATAAGCATTAGTATAATTGTTTGGAATTGCATTACTTCGTCTTCCATTTCTAGTTGTCTCATTCTTGCTTGGAATTTAAGCATCCACATTGGCATATTATATGCAATTATTGCAAATACCATTGCTAAAAGTACTTCAAACCATTGCATATTTTCACTATTTATTATTTGTAACTTGCCTAAAACTCTTTCTGCTGCTGTTTGAATTTCATCTGGTGAACTCGTTAAGTAGTCATCATTAATTCTACCTCTTTCCATTTCTCGTGCTATATCATCTTGTGTAACAGAGGTGTCACCCATAAAGTGGTAAAGGTAATCATTATCTGATTCGGTTAGTTCCATTGCACTTGCCGTATTCGATTCCGACATTGCCCCTATAATATCATAGTTGGCCGTTGGATCCGTAAAAGTGTTCTGGATTACTATGTTGTGCAAATACATTATTATAATAACTGATGCAATAAATGTAACCACACACAGCAATAATCTATTTATGTATATCCATTCCATTTTATCTTTAGAGGCTGCATCTTTCATATCTTGTTGTAATTTTCTATATTCTTTTGTTCCTTCTTTTGGAATAAATAAGTCTATGAATTTTTTTGCTATTTTTTTGCTATATAGTTTTGCTTGCCAAGGGTTTTCTGACCTTGTACTCATATTTACAGAGCCATTATCTTTTAGTTTTCTAGTGAGCAAATAACATACAAAAGTCATAATAAGTATGAATATTTGCATTATCATTCCGCCTTTACCATTATAGAATGATGCTGTAAAACTAAATTGTGATACTGCCCAGTTTTTTATTGGCTCCATAAATAATATAGGCACTATAGAGATAAGTGACAAACTTTGGAAAACGTAGTCCAATTTATCTCTTTTTAATATTTCTAGTTGCATTTCTTGTGTTATATTGTTAAGGTTCTTTAAATATAGTGAAGCACCATCTACTTTTCTGTCACCGAATTCTTTAGTTAGGTATGAAATTCCCGCAAATTCCTTTAAATATGCATTTGGTGCAATATCATAATATTTTTCTAGTTCTCCTTCTGGATCATTAGAAATAAGCACTTCATATATTTTTTCTGCTTGTCTTGACATTTCTGGTTGTTCATCATCTTGTGCAACTTGGTATATTGCTTCCTCAACCATATTAAATTCGTGATAAGCATGTCTTATTTCTGAGAAGAAATTAATCTGCTCTCTCAGTAATTTATTATCTATTTTGTCAACCATACCTCCTATTAAGGTATCGGTTAAGAACACTTCGAATACCAATAAGAATACCATAAGTAATGTGTTTTGGTGTGTCATCATTATTATTATTATTGTTAGTGGTATTACAATAAGTATTGCATTGGTTAATATTTTTGAAGCTTGTTGTCTTGTTAAATACTCATCATCTATGTTTATTATTTCTAACCTTCGCCTTATTTTTAACAAATATCTTTTTATAAACGGTATTTTTAAATATTTGACATATAGCTTTTGATATAGTATTTCTTTTGTAAACTTTTTTTCCTTGGTTCCTGCTCTTAATTTTTGTATTTCGCGAATTCCAGATGATTGCATTTTTTTCCTAAGGAACAAATAAGCAATTACAATAACTCCAAAGAGAACTCCTATACCAATTAACAAATACATTAATATATCATTAGACATTGACTAAGTAGCACCTCCTTGTTATTATTCTGCTTTTTTAGGTCTTCCTCTTCTTTCTGTCTTTTTCTCTCCTACTGTTTCAAATATATTATTATCTGCTTCCTCTTCCGTATCTGTATATCTTTTTAATTTTATTCCCCAGTTTCTATATAAGAAATTTTCAAATCCATCAATATCACTGTCATCCATGTTGTTTCTCATTTCTGTGATATTATGTTCTGAAATTGGGTTTGTAAGTACATAAGATCCGTCATGGTATTCCAAAATATTAACGTATTTATATAATTCTTTATTGGTACTTTTAGTAAAATACATTGTTGCGTTATCCATAAATTTGTCTAGCTTTCCTTCTATTGTTTTTTCTTTTCTATGGTCGTAAGTATATTCGTTTTTATCTTCTACTGGTATACATTCTGTTACTCTTTCTATGTATCTTCTTCCTCTAAAGTCTTTAACTAAGTGAATATCGAAGTTTAAAACTTGTACAACTTGCTCTTCTGCTGTTTTTTCATTTCTGAACACACCAGCTCTAAGCATTGAGTTACGTAGTGCTGTAACTAAGTCTGGGAAAGTCTTAGCGTGGTGAGTAAATAATGTAAATTTAGATGCAACCTGCGCTGATTGAATCATCCAAGATGCAACCGGGTCTGTAGCGACCTCTCCGAATTATATTAACAGAACCGTCAGTCTTTTTCTGAACGTCCAAGCAGGCTTGTCCAGAAACTGTTTCTGTTTCACGCATTGATAATATGTTTCTTGTTGGATATATTTTTCTTAAGTGAAGCTCGAATGCTGTCTCTGTAATACGTAGGTTCATAGTTTCGTATATATTTTCTATCATAGCCATAAGCATTGTGGTTTTTCCGGCATCCTTGCTCACCAGTTAGTGATATGATTCTTGCTCCTTTTACTAAGTATTTTAATAAATCTATTGCTTCGTCTTTTCCTGGTCCATGAATAATTTGTTCTAGTGCTGCACGCTTTACGTCGAATTTTCTTACGAAGAATGCCCATGTTTCAGACATACTAGGTCTAACAACAACGACACGAGAACCATCTTTCATTTCATTGATTTTATAACCGTTTGTATCAGATAACTGACCTGGGTTATTGTATTTATATATATTTTGACATACTCTCTTTAGTTCTGCTTCTGTTCCAAATGATAAAAATGCTAAACGTATTGATTTACCTGCATACATAATCCAAATACTATCACAAGCACGTGGAACTTTATGTTCTGCTATTTGGCTTAAGTAATCTCCATCGGTTTGTGCAACTTGGCTTAAGAATGATTCTGGAAGTCCAGATACACCACCCGAGATACCATCTATGTTCATATCCCTTATTTCGTCTATACTGCTATATCCTTTATATTTTTGATATATTCTTTGTACTACGACATTAATTTTATCCTCTAGTGTTAATACAAAATTTTCTTTTTCAAATATGTCGCTTATTTCTTCCTCTGTAATAACATAACAAGGCTTTGATTCTCCATCTATGTATTTTAATTGTGCTAGGTCATATTTTTTAATTATTTCTGATAAAGCTTCATAACCAAATTCTTGTTTATACATATACAAAATTATGTCGAATTTATCTTGTGCAGTTAAAAGCGATGGTATATCAAATGGAATAGCTTTTGATACGTTTGTTTCGTCTACACCATATTCTTTATATAATAAGTCATAAATTAATTCTTTTACATATTTCTTATCATTAACGTCTCCATATGTACATCCTTTTAATGCTTTTTTCAATTCGTATTTTTTATTTTTTCTTCTTTTTAGCTCTTCTTCTGAAAGACCTATATCATAAAGGTTAATCTTTGTAATTTCATCAAGCCTTTTCTTAACAAATGCTACCATCATGTCAAGTGTATATGTCTTATCATCAACCTCTAGCACATCCTCTTTTTCTTCATTTTTTCTTTTTCTAATAAAATTAATAAGTAATGCAAAGGCTATAATTACAACTATTGCTATCAGTAATAAGTTTACCATATTTTTTCTCCTTTCCAAGGATTATATCTTCATTTGTAATTCTTGTAATTTATAAATTATAGCTTCATCAGCTCTATTTGCCTCATTAACAAGTTGTCTATTTCTATCTCCTTCCTCAACAGTTTTAAAACTCAAGAAGAAATCAATAGCTTTTCCTTCTGAACAAGATTCAAAGTACAATGTATTATATGGTATTGCTAAAATATCTTTTTTCTCTTTTAAATATCTTGTAACATTTTTTACATTATATTTAGAGTGTGCATCATATCTTCCCATTAATAATATTACATTTTTGCCTTTATAAAACTGATTATTTTCTTTTAATTCCATAAAATCATTAATTGTTTTCAATCTTTGTGTTATATTTACAACAACTAAATCTGAAACATTTATTATATCTTCTCTTTCTTTATCTTGCATTCTACTGCTTAAATCCACAAACACTAAATCATAATTTCTGTTAGCCACTCTAAGTATTTCTGGGTATTCTCTACATATTTGAATATAGTCTTTATATTCTTCAGTTGCCGGAGATAATAGTATATCTAATCTGTCTCTCAAAACAGTTTTAGAATAGTTTTTTACAATTTCATTACTTGTTTTATTACTAGCTAAAACTCTTATTAGTCCCTCAATTCCAGAGTCTACTCCTACATTTGCTTTTTGGTCTTTCATTATAGGTTTATTAAGTCTATCTAGCTCCCAGTAACAATTTTCTAGTGTTTGATCTTTAAAATTTGTTGATACTATCAATATCCTATAGCTATGTTCAATAGCCATCTGTGTTGCAACAGCTACTAACGATAGTGTCTGTCCTGTTTCTTTTTGTTCATTACTTATAAAAGTTATTATTGCCATTACTAAACTCCTTTTTCTAATTGTTTAAAAATTCTTTTCATTTTTGCATATTCATTTTGGTCAAGTATTTGTTCTACTATATATATTAGTGCTTCTTTATATTGTGCACTTAATTTTTTGAATTTTATTTTTGCTACTCTTTGGTTTTCTGCCATAACACTTTGGTCTCCAACTTCAAATGGGAAATATATTATTTCTTCACTCCATTGAATTTTATAACCTAATGACAGATAGTTTAAATAATCATCATCTTCTTTAGTAGCATTTTTTGAGAAGAATACTTTAGTTAAGTTAAGTATTTCAGTAATGCCACTTAATATTTCAAGCCCTTTTTTCAAAGTGTACAAATCTAGTCCTGTAACAAAATAATTTCTTTCTGTATTGTCAATTCCAAAGTCGACAATACTTTGATACGAATCTATATCTAATAGAGCAATATCATAAGGTAACTCCGCATGTATAGGCATTCCCAAATATTCTTTTATTTCATTTAGATTGTTGAATCCTACTGCTACATCTATATCTTCAAATTCAGTAACATAAGCTTTAGTAGGCTTTATAACTGGTACTACGTATTTAGCCTTTTGATTAACTGTTGAATCTATTACTAAAACTTTTTTATCTGTTGCTACTAATATTTTAGCTATGTATAATATTAAGTCTATTTTGTCATAAGTTCCTATAAAGCTTATTTTTCTCATATTTCCTCCTAAATTTACTTCTATCCACCTAATGAATCTATATATGCTTCTCTCTCATCTTGTAAGCTTGAGATTTCATCTTCTGTTTTTTGTACTACATTATCAGCTGCATCTTCATTATTTGTTGCACTTTCTATACCTGGTCTTACTAATTCACTATTAGAATTTAATACTGTTAATAATGCATTTTTAGCTTCTTGTACTATATTTGGATCTCTTTCAATTAGTGCTCTTACTTCATCGTTTGGCACATAAGTTACTGTAGCTGCTTCTTGTATTCCTGCTTCTACATATTTTGTACTATATAGCATAGCACCATTCATTTCATAAGACTCCACTATAGCACAGCTTAACATTAGAATTTCTTCTTCTGTTAAATCCATCCATATACAGTTTGTTGAATCTACACCTGCAAGGTCTGGTATTGTTACTTCTTTATGAGATACTACTATTAAATTTCTACCATCAGGTGTTCTTAATCTTATATCTATATAATCACCTGTTTGTAATTGGCTATTTATAGTTATAACATTATATTCTACACTTCTTAGGTCATTACTAATTGCTTCCTCTTCATAAGTCATATCTGTTGTTAAAATAGCACCTGGATTCAAATCAATTTTTGCTTTAAGTCCAGCTGGAAAAAGAGAAGCTGTTGTGTCAGCTGTTGGATTTCCATCAGCATCTCTTGATTGACCTGTGTATAATGATGATGTATCTGTTGCTATATTTACTTCTATTCCTTGTATTTTATCTGCCGTTATCTCGGTACCAGATTGTATTGTATCGGTAACAACATAGGCATATACTATGTGCGATGATGTTTCTTCAATCTCACTATTTAATTGAGATATTTGCAATATCAAAAAAGCTATTATTAAGCCTGTAATTAATAATGTAACTAAAATTCCTAATAAAAATGAATTGTTTGCCTTTCTTTGCATTGGATTAACTGCCATAATTTATTCCTCCTTGATTTTGACAAAATACTATTTCATATTTTATTTTACAACAATATAAAAAAAAATACAATAACATTAGCTTTTTTGTAATAAAAAATTAATATTATTGTAATATTTTTGTAATGTTCTATCTTCTTCTACAACTGCAACAGTTTTGCCTTCCTGATGTGGTATTTCTATTTCCTAAAAATAAAACAGGATTTGCTTGATTCGTGGTTACTGTAAATTGTGCTCTTGGTAAACTTGAACTGGTTGCCACGTTGTTTGTTGTACTATTATTATTACTATTATTTGTACAATTGCAAATACTAGTACAACAATTATTATTTTCTCCTTCTCTATAATTCGAGCACCTATTTATTCTTTCAATTATTTTACATATTATTTTAGTAATAACCGCCGTAATATATGAGAGTATAGTATATAGAATAGCCAATATCAAGAAATCTGAACCAAATATTGCATATGTTAAAATTAAGTATATGGCAAAAAATGTTGCTGCCACCAAAGCAGGACATTTTAATATTTTTAATAAAACTATTGATAATATTATTGTAGCAATTGGTAGTGCTAAAAAAAGTAATAATAATGTATTCATAAGACCTCCATTTGAGCAGTTAAATGCTCTAATACGTTTTATATATCTTATGTAATTACATTATTTTTTGTTACTGGAACAATTGAGACATTAATTTTTATGAATTATCTTTTAGTAAGAGAAAGAGTGTGTATTTTTTTTCTTTATATTTACGTCCCCCAACAGCGTACAAACTGTATAAGCCAAAACTAAAGTTTTGTTTTTACAGTTTGTAAACTTGTCGGTCCCCACCTTAAGACTTCAATATAAAGAAAAAAAATACACACTCTTTCTTTTATAAAAAAATATATAATAATTCATAAAAATTAACAACTCAATTGTTCTAGTCATAGTCCACATGTAGTAGCATAAGACCATGTGGTGGAAGTGTTTTTCCTGCTTTTTTTCTGTCTTTGCTTTCTATTATGTTAGGAATTTCCTCTGGTTTTATTTTTCCGTAATCCCACATCCAACAAAGTTCCTGCTATTATTCTTACCATATTATACAAAAATCCATTTCCTGTTAATTCTATTCCTATGTTATCTCCTTCTTTTACTATGTTAGCAGAATATATGGTTCTTATGCTAGTTTTACTACTTGTTCCACTAGATTTAAATGCCTTAAAATCATGTTCTCCTTCAAGATATTTTACTGCTTTTTTCATTGCTTCTACATCTAATTTTATTGGAAAATGATACACTAAGTTTCTATAAATTGCTGTTCCATATTTAGAATTATCTATAACATATCTATATGTCTTTTTTTTGCAATTAAATCTACTATGAAAATTTTCGTCTACTTCTTTTGCAGATTTTATTCTTATAGAATTTTTTACCTGTGAATTTATTGCTATTGGTATTTTTTCTATATCAATATTTGAATTAGTTTTAAAATTAGCTACTTGTCCGAAGTGCATGCACTCCCGCATCAGTTCTTCCAGAAGCAATGAGTTCTACCCTTTCATGTGTTATTGCTTCTATGGCTCTTTCTATTTCTCCTTGTATATTTAATTTGTTTGGTTGTTTTTGCCATCCATTAAAATCTTTACCATCATATTCTATAACCAACTTAATATTTCGCATTTTTTCATCTATTCCTTGCATTAATATTTATTTGATTTCTTTTTTTTCGTTATCTAATTTTTCTTCTTTCTTTTTAGCTTTTCTAAATTTGGGCCTATGCTTATTTGTGCTTTCCTCATTTCCAAATTTTTTCGTTACTAAATTTTTTATTAGAATATTTTTTAAAGCTTCTTCTTTTAAATCTACTATTAAATTACCATCTTTTGCAATAGATATTTTACTTGTTTCCTCTGATACAACAATAGCTATTGCATCAGTTTCTCTTGAAATTCCAATTGCAGCTCTATGTCTTGTTCCTAAGCCTTTTGATATGTTTTTGTCATCAGATAGTGGTAAAATACATGCTGCTGCAGCTATTTTATTTTTGCTTATTACTACTGCTCCGTCGTGTAATGGTGTGTTAGGTACAAATAAATTAACTAATAGCTGAGGTGATACTTCAGCATCTATTTTTACACCAGTATCCATTATGTCGTCTAGTTGTATATCCCTTTCTATTACAATTAGCCCACCTACTTTATTGTTTGATAATTCTTTTGCAGCAATTACAACTTTATATATATCTTCCTTTGTTTTTGTTTCTAAACTTTTTTCTAAGCCTATTCCTAAAAATTTAGTAAACTTATTTGTTCCTAATTGTTCTAGTACTCTTCTTAATTCTGGTTGGAATATTACAATCAATGCAATTACACCATAAGTTGTAAAGATTGTTAAAAACCAATTTAATATTCTAAGTTCAAATATTCCACTTAGTATTGTGATTAAAACTATTAATACAATACCTTTTAGTAATTGCCAAACTCTTGAACTTCTTGCTGACTTTATGAATTTATATGCTATAT
This sequence comes from uncultured Clostridia bacterium, assembly GCA_944392445.1. Lineage (GTDB taxonomy): Bacteria > Bacillota > Clostridia > TANB77 > CAG-508 > CALXVA01. The sequence continues at coordinate 54,765 of CALXWT010000001.1, read as the reverse complement.
ATCCTACAATTAGTATATCTAATATAAAAATTATTAGTTTAAATGGATTGTTTGAAATATCTGTTACATATTCTGCTATGCTTTCTCCAAGTCTATTTATATTGGCCGAAAATACATTCATATAATTTCCTCTTTTTCTACATATTTATTAAATAGTATACTAGTGTTCCTCCTACTGCAAGTATCATTAGTATTGCAAGGATTGCAGCCATTATTTTGGTTGCGATTTTCCCTATATCTCTTCTATTTTTTTTAGTTTTTTCTTTTTTATTTGATTTATCCATTTTTCTTGCCTCTAAGATAATTAATTTAGGTTTTTATGGCTATACCTATAAACCACTAATAGTTATATAAGCTAGAAAATATTGATGATACATCAAAAGGTACGATTGTTTCTGGTGCACCATAATCTACTCCATAAGTTTCCACTCTTATACTTGTTATAACAGGTTCATTTTTTGGTGTATCAGATGCTATTTCATTTCCATCTTCATCTTCTGGTACTTCAAAATCTTCATCTACTTCGTCGTCTCTATAGTATACTTCTACATTTGCTATTTCCTCTACTACATCCATACCTTCTATAACTTTTCCAAATGGTGCATATAGTCCATCTAAATCTGTATTATCTGCTGACATTATAAAGAATTGGCACCCTGCCGAATTATATCCTTCTGATGCATATCCATATGTGCTATAGTCACTTCTTGCCATAGATATAACTCCTTCTTCATGTTTTATATTATTGTCATTATCTCCATTTGCTATAAATTCTCCTACTATATTATATTCAGTATTTAGGAAATCCTCAAATTCAGAATTTACACTTGTATTTTCTTCGTTTTTGTGCTCTTTTTCAAATTCCTTTTTATATTTTTGGAAATCAGAATAAGAATTTATGGTTGTATCATCGTTTGTAGTATATTCTCCATCATAAAACTCATTCAAAATTTTCTCAAATAATTCCTTATTATTTAAAACTTCGTCTAAATCATATATATCGCTAAGTTTAGGAGATGCTGTAGTATCTCCATCCTTTGCCCCTCCCTGTATAACAAAGTCTGGCATTGTTCTATGGAAAGTAGATCCGTCATAAAATTCTCTGTTTGCTAATCTAATAAAATTAGCTACTGTATTTGGTGCTTTATCAGGATATAATTCTACTTTAATTGTTCCATAATCTTCTATTTCTATAGTAGCTACTGGATTTGGTATATTTATTGTATATTTTTTATATACTCCGTAACTAGCAAATGCTATACCTACTATAACTAAAATAATTCCTAATATTAATAAAATTCTAACTAATGTTTTATTCATCTTTCTATTCCTCTCTTTACATTATTAAATTATCAAATACAAATTGTTCTTGCATTCTTTTTAAGGATTGCTTAATAGTCCTTGCTCTAATTTCTCCTATTCCATCTACTTCATCAAGTTTTGGAATATCTGCAACCAATATGTGTTGGAATGATTTAAAAGTTTTTACTAAGTTTTCCACTATAGTGCTTGGCATTCTTGGTATTTTATTTAATATTCTATAACCTCTGGTGTATACACCAACTTCATCATAATTGTCAAAATCCTCATAACCTAATAAATTAGCTATTTTATCTGGTTTTATAAGATTCTCATACACAATATTTTTAAGTTCTAATAGAATTTTTTCTGCATTTCTTTTCTTACCAGGTGCAATATAGTCTTTAATAATCAAAAGTTCCTCTTTTTCTAAATCTCCAACAGTTTCATCTAGTTGCATTTCTAATAATCTGCCCTCTTCGCCTAATTCATCTATCGCTCGTTCAACCTCAGTTGCGATTTTCATAACTAATTCTGCTCTTTGTATTACTGTAATTACATTTTCTAATGTTACAATATCATTAAATTCATATTCATTAAGTATATTTATCTTATTATCAAATACTTTCTTATATTTTTCTACAATTTGTAAAGCTTGATTAGCTTTTGAAATAACATCTGCCGAATTTCTTAACACATACCTTTCATTTTCTCTAAATAAAGTAATTATACCTCTTCTTTGCGATATACTAATTACTAAAGAGCCAGTTTGTTTTGCCGTACGTTCTGCAGTTCTATGCCTAGTACCAGTCTCAGTGGTAGAAATTTCGGGTGAAGGTATTAATTGCGTATTAGCATATAAAATTTTCTTAAAGTCAGAACTCAATATAATAGCTCCATCCATCTTAGCAAGTTCATATAATTTAGCTGGACTAAAGTCTACATCTAGTTTAAATCCCCCGATCAACTAATTTTAGAACTTCTTCATTGTCTGCGATTGCTATTAGAGCTCCTGTCTTAGCATTTAAAATATTCTCCAATCCATTTCTTATTGGTGTACCAGGTGCTATCAATTTCAAAATTTCTTCAATTCCTTCTGTCACTCTCGTTTCACTCCTTTTGTCAGGTTTGGGGACAGGCTCTTTTCCGACACATTTGTCGGGTTTGGGGACAGGCTCTTTTCCGACATTGTTGTCGGGTTTGGGGACAGGCTCCCCTTTGATTTTCTATTTTTTCCCTTGATTGTTCTTCAAACCTATAATTCCTCTAAACTTGTCTTTAACAAGCCTTTTTGCCTACGTATTATACAAGTTTTATCTTTATAGTTATTACCTTAACTGCAATCCCTTTATTGCCTCATTTATATTTCTGACACCTATTATATCTAATTTATAGTTTTCTTTCAAGAGTTTTTTGTTACTTTCTGGTATAATACATTTTTTAAATCCTAACTTTTCTGCTTCTTTTATTCTTTTTTCTATCATGTTTACTGCACGTACTTCTCCTGTTAGACCAACTTCACCTATTGCTACTACATCTTGTGGTATACTAATATTCTTAAAGCTAGATGTACATGCTAAAATAATGCCCAAGTCTACAGCAGGCTCTGCCAATTTTATTCCACTTACAACATTTAAGTATACGTCTTGTCCACCTAAATTTATTCCTGCTCTTTTTTCTACAACAGCAATTAAAACTGCTAATCTGTTAAAATCTATTCCATTTGCAGTTCTTTTTGGTATTCCGAATACACTTGGCGTTGTTAGTGCTTGTAGTTCAACCAAAAGTGGCCTTGTTCCCTCCATACTAGCTACAATTACCGAGCCAGCAGGATTGTCGTTTCTCTCTGAAATAAGAATTGATGATGGATTTATTATTTCTACCATACCTTCATTTTTCATTTCAAACATTCCTACTTCGTTTGTTGAGCCAAATCTATTTTTTACACTCCTTAATATCCTATAAGAGAAATATCTTTCTCCTTCTAAATATAAAACAGTGTCTACCATGTGCTCCAATACTCTAGGTCCTGCTATATTTCCATCCTTTGTAACATGACCGATTATTATTGTAGTAATTCCATTATCCTTGCACATTCTCATAATTCTTGAAGTAATTTCTCTAACCTGGCTAACAGTACCTGCAGCTGAAGTAATCTCTTCTGAATACATTGTTTGAATAGAATCTATAATAACAAGTTTCGGATTTACAGACATTATTGTTTCTTGAATATTATCAATATTTGTTTCACCTAAAAATAATAAATCATCATTATTAATGTTTAGTCTATCAGCTCTAATCTTTACTTGTTCTGCCGATTCCTCTCCAGAAACATATAAAACTTTTCCTTCACCTTTGACTTTATCACAGAGTTGCAAAATTAAAGTAGACTTACCAATTCCTGGCTCTCCTCCTACTAGCACAAGTGAGCCTTTTACCAATCCTCCTCCCAAGACTCTATCTAACTCACCTATTCCTGTGCTTGTTCTTGCCATTTCTATTCCTTCTACCTCTTTTAACTTGCGAGGCATACTTTTCTCTTTACTTACACTACTTTTTCCACCAGATGTACTTGATGTATTTGCAACCTTTTCCTCATAAAAACTATTCCACTCATTACAAGCTGGACACTTCCCTAGCCATTTTGCAGATTCATATCCACAATTACTACACACAAAAATTGTCTTTGCTTTTGCCATCATTTCCTCCTTTTGTCGGGTTTGGGGACAGGCTCTTTTCCGACATACCTGTCGGGTTCGGGGACAGGCTTACTTATAATTTTGTTTACGCTTTTTTATTCTTTCAACAACTAACATTCTGAATAAGAATTTTATTTTGATTTATTTTTTTCTATAATTCTTTCTACACTTCTTTCGCTTATTCCTAAAATTCTTGCTATTTGATTTTTATAAATTCCTCTAATCTTAGAAATTTTATAGATATATGAATCTCTTATTTCTTTATTGTAATTGGTTATTGATAGAATATTATCTATTCCTAAAATTTCTTTTATATAGATAATAGCTTCATCATCACTAAGTTTATTTTCGCATATAAGTTTTGTTTCTAAATATCCTCTTTTGTCTTCTTTCGCATTAAATTTTATAAAACTGCTTAAAGCATCTTCTTGTTTGCTTTCAAATAGTCCAAGAATAAACTCAGTATCTGTTATCTTATTTTTATTTCTATTGATATAATCTCCATAACTGCTCCATTTATATTCAGTTATACTACCTATTCCTTCTTTCTCTGGATTGCTATGAATATATCTTATTAAATTAAATAAATGCTTTTCGTCAATAATACATATACTTTTATATCTATTTTGAAATAAGTGACCCACTCTACCATATTTTTTATTAAAATATAAAGCATACGTAGTACATAATTTATGCATAATATTCGATATTTCTTTATTTTCATCATATATTACTACATGAACATGATTATTCATTAATACATATAAGTATAATTCAAACACAAATTTTTCTTTTGTTTCAATTATTGTTTTGATAAATTTTTCTCTATCACTATTATCCAAAAAGATATCTTGCTTATTAACACCTCTTAGAATAATATGATGCATATTTGTTATTTCCTTTAAATTTACTCTGGATATGCGAGGCATAATATTTTCTCCTTTCAATATTTTATTTTTATTAGTAAAAAATACTTAACCCCCATATCATATTTTTCTACTTAAATTTTTGTCACATTAAAAAGTATAGCACATTTTTTATAAATATGCTATACTTTTTACAAAATTTTTACAATTTATGTCACCTTGTTTTTCATCTTATTTTTAAGCACTATTTAGAAAGAAATTCTCTTCAGTATTTGGCAACTGTGTCAGAAAAGAGCCTGTCCCCAAACCCGACAAACTAAAGTGCCAAAATGAACATTGCGTGTGACCATGCAAGGCCTATTACCCAATTTGGTTGCATTGTGCTGTTGTCTATTTGTTCTCCAAGTAAGCCGTGTTGGTTACTGCTGTTTACTATGAAGTCTATGCATTCTTTTGCTTTTTTATTTTCTCCTACTTCTTCGTAGTACATTGCCATCCATAATGTAGAAATTGCCCAAGGGCTATTTCCTCCTCTATAGTGGTCTCCTTCAAATCTTAGGTAGCCTCCCGTATATGTTCTTAGTCTCATGTTTATTTTTTCTATTGTGTTAATTATTTTCTTTTCGTTTGGCTTGTACATTTTAAATGGTACTACTGTTCCCAATACACTTATGTCTGTTACTTCGTCATTTGTGTTTCTCTTCAATGTTTTTGTGTTTTCATTATACATATTTGCTTTTATGTATTTGTCCATTTCTTTTTTATAAAAGTCTATCTTTTTGCTTAATTTATTTATGCTTTCTAGTTTTAATCTATTTTTTTCTTCGTATTCTGGTTTTAATATTTCATACATTTCTAGAATTGCATTAAATGCTGAGTAAATGCTTGCAAGTGAATATAAGTGTACTCCTTCATGCATTTCCCACAAATCATAACTTACTGGTAGCTTGTTTCTGTCTTCTGTGTGATATGTTTTTTCTATTTCATTTTTTACTACATCGCTGTCATCGTGTAATCCTAAAATGTTGTCCATATATATGCACAAGAATTTTACTGCATTCTCACACATTTTTAGCATATCTTTTAAGAATTTTTTGTCTTTTGTAACTTTATAGTGTTCATATACCCCATATACTACTCCTGCTGTTTCGTCTATTTGATATCCCCAGCAAGGTGCTAAGCGTCCGTCTGTGTAGAATCTTTGCTCCCACATTCCATTTCTGCTTTGTGTGTTTTTGCAAAATACTTTGTAGAATTTTTCTGTTTCTTTATTCATTTTTAATTTGTCAAATGCTCTTGTTATAAATACTGCATCACGTGGCCAACAATATCCATATCTACCACATTGGGTTAGATTCTCGTCCACTTCTACTGCTGCTGCAACTCCTCCTGTTTCTTTGTTTGTTAGCAGTGGAAATATCAATATGCTCCTTTTATATACCTTATTAAATTTTTTATTATACTCACTATTTTCTTCTTTTAGTTCTATATTGATATGTTCTTTTACATATTTTTTCCAATATTTTTGCACTGAACTTTGTTCTGCTTCCACATCTTGCTTTCTAATATTTTCTATATTCTTCCACATTTCTTCTGCATTAACTTTATCATTTTCAAGAATATATAAATATATATCTAATTCTTTCGTTTCCCCTGGTTTGATAACTCCAAGTTCATAATTGATGCTAGAATCTGAACTCATTCCTATATAATCTTTATCGTGTATTACACCACTTCCTATATTATTTTCTGTATCGTTTAATTGATGTGCATTTATATTCTTCTTTGAAAACATACACAATGTGTTATTATGGCTATACTGCATTAGCACATTATTTTCTATTTTCGAACCTACCATATTGTTTGGATTTGATAATAGTTTTGAGTGTACTAAAAAGTTTACATTCAAATCTATTGTGTTATTATTTTTAAATATATATCTTTTTATTAAAACACTATTTTTCATAGATACAAAATCTATTTGCTTAATTTGCAAATTAAAATATGTGTTTTCTATTTCGGTGTTTAATATATTTGTATCTTCTGTATAATACTGATTATACCTATTGTTTTGGTCTTGATGTAAATAAATTATGCAAGAGTCATTTATTTTGACTCCTGTATGGAAAAAGTCTAAAAATTGCTTAAAGTCTGGTGTGTTGTACATTAACCTTAGCATTTCACCATGATATGTGAAGCTTGCAGTTATATCTTTTCCTCCAATTATTGCATCATTAAAATACTTGTTTTTCATCTGTTTATCTCTCCTCATTTTATTTTTGCTATAGCATTTTCTTACTAATCATTAAAGTTCTGATTTTTTTAAAAAGCTATTTCTATGTATTCTCAACTATTTTTACTATTTGAGCTTCTAATTCTTTTAATCTTTCTTTAATTCTAATTATATCTGCATCTGTATTATCCTTTTCTAGGTATTCTTCTTTAACAATTGTAGACATATCTTCTAATTCTTCTTTTAAAGTATTCATTCTTTCTAATACTTCTAATCTTAAGAATCTTTCTCTTGCCTTATTTTCTGTCTTACCTATCATTGCAATTTCTTCACCTATCTCATATGTTTCTCCATAATCTGGAATTGTTATAGGAATATTTGTATTTTCCTCTAATTTTTGCTTTAAAACTATTTGTCCTTCAGGCTCTCCATGAACTAAGAAAATATGTTTTGGTGGTGTAGTAAATGAATAAACAAAGTTCATAAGCCATTCTTGGTCAGCATGTCCAGAATACCCCTCTATGTATTCTATTCTAGCATTTACTGCTATTTCTTCGCCAAATATTTTTACCTTTTTTTCTCCATCTACCAATTTTCTTCCTAGTGTACCAGGAGCTTGATATCCAACAAACAGAATTGTGCTATTTGGTTCCCACAAATGATGTTTTAAATGATGTTTTATTCTTCCAACCTCGCACATGCCACTTGCTGATATTATTATTGAAGATTCTTCGCTTGCATTAAGTGCTTTTGATTCATCTGCAGTTCTAGTAAATTTTAGTCCATTAAATTCTAGTGGATTATCTCCCTCATTTATTATAGCTTGAGTTTCTTCGTTAAATAAATTCATATTTTCTTTAAACACTTCTGTTGCAGAGATTGCAAGTGGGCTGTCCACATACACTGGGACACTCATCAGTTTTTGGTATTTTTTAGAAAATTCCTCGTCATCTTTTTTGTCTTTGATTCTATTTAGTTCATACAAAATTTCTTGAGTTCTACCCACTGCAAATGATGGTATAACTACTGTTCCACCTTTTTCTAAAGTCTCGTATACTACATTCAAAAAGATTTCTGCTTTGTCATCATTTCTCATATGAAGTCTATTTCCATAAGTAGATTCCATTACCAAATAATCTGCATCACTTATCATTGTTGGTGGTGATAAAAGAGGAATATCATTATTTCCTAAATCACCTGTAAATACAATTTTTTTAGTTTCTCCATTTTCTGTAATCCAAACTTCTATAATGCTTGACCCTAGCATGTGTCCTGCATCATTAAATCTTGCTTTTATATTTTCGTCTATTTCTACTATTTCGTTATATTGCACTGGTCTGAATATTTCTAAAGATTTCGCTGCATCTTCTGCCGTATATATTGGTGGAATTGTTTTTTCTCCTTTTCTTTCTCTTTTTTTATTCTTCCACTCTGCTTCCATTTCTTGAATATGTCCACTATCTGGAAGCATTATTGAACATAAATCACAAGTAGCTTTAGTTGCTATAACGTCTTTTCTATATCCCTCGTTATATAGTTTAGGTATTCTTCCAGAGTGATCTATATGTGCATGTGTAAGTAGCATAAAATCTATTTCATCTATAATAAATAAAAACGGTGCTTCGTTTTCAAATTCATCTGCAGCAGAGCCTTGGTACATTCCACAATCTACTAAAAATTTTTTTCCTGCTCCTTCTACTAAAAAGTTAGAACCTGTTACAGTTTTCGTAGCTCCTAAAAAAGTTACTTTCATTAAATTTCTCCTTTCGAACTTAAATTTATTTTTCTTATGTTACTAAACGATGATTTTAAGTCTAGGTAATATGTATATTTAGAGAATAAAACCATTATCTAGTAACTTTTTTATTAAATAGAATAAGTCCACTCTTTTTTGATACTTTAGTATTTAAATAAACAACTTTATCTTCTTTTTTATTTTTACATTATCTATATCTATTTTTTTTGTAATTTCTATAATAGTGTCATCATAATATTCAACAGTTAAAACCTTATTTTGATACGAACATTGTATGTTTAAGTTTTGCAAACTAATCATCTTAGTATCAAATATTTCTCTTAAAATTGTATATGTTAAATCCTTATCCTCTGAAAAATTATCCCATATTTTAAGTTCTTGTGCTTTTTTTATTATAAGCTTAATAATTTCTTCAAATTTTGGATTTAAAGCCTCTATGTCTTTCATATATAGATTTTCATTTATTGGTATATATCTATAACATCTTATTTTATATATCCAACTAATTAACTTTTCTTTATGCTCTTCATTTATTTTTAGTATTATACTTTTTGCTTGTTCTAAAAATTCAGTAGCTAGTTCTATCAAAGCAGTATCTTTATTAGTGTCTATAATATCATTTAAGAACTTTACTTCTTCTTCTAATTTGCTTTTTTGCTCTACAAATTCTTTTGGTAAAATTATTTTATTGCATTCTTCTATTTTTTGTATTAAGTCAGCTCTTTCTTTGTCTAATATTCCTACCAAATAGCTCACACTAAATATTTTCTGCTTATTAGGTAGTTTTTCGTTTCTAGCATAGTATTCCTTTCTTAGTAGTTCGTTATTATTTAGTAATTTATCTATTCTTTCTATTTCTTTTGAGTAATCCTTTTTTTCTTGAGAAATTTGATTTATAAACTCTCTTTTGTTATCAAATAATTTTAGTCTCTCTTGTTTTTGTTTTCTCAAGTTTTCAAAGTTTTCATTATATTCCAAATCATTTGCGTCACTTAAATATTTTTTTATAGCCATCTTAGAAATTATATTAAACAATTTTTTTTGATTTTTATTGTTTATACCTTTTCTTCCATTAACCAATAACATAGTTTGATAAATGTAATTATATTCTATGTCTTTTATTTTACTTCTATCTATATCCCATGACCAACCATTAAAATCTCGTATTACCTGAACCTCCGAATCTATTTTTCCAATTTTTAATAGTAAAAATATTGGAGTCTCCATATATTCATAAGGCATTTCAAGCCAAGTCTGCGTTGCATCCAAAGTTAATATTGCAGTTAATATTACAAGTTCGTTTTGAAAGCACACTATTTCTCCATTTTTTCTGTCTACTTTATATAATAGATTGTTTTTTTCTAAATTTTCTGCCTCTAGAGTTCCAGATTTTACTAAAAATATTTTTAAACATTTTTCTTTTATTATGTTAAATAAATTTTCTATATATTCTCTTTTAGATGGAACTTCTACATTTACTACTTCATAATCTTTATATGCATTTTCAATTTTATATAACATACTTAGCAACAAATTTTTCACATCATAAGAAAATAATTTGTTTTCTAAAATCTTCTCTAATTCGTTATTATAATCTTTTATGTCAATGTTTAATTTCGATAGAATCTTATTTTTTTCCATAAAATTATAATTCCTTCCTAAAGTTATTCATTACTACTCATCTTAAGTTCTTCCCATCTTTCCTTAGTCATAAGCACTTCACGAGGCTTACTTCCTTGGAAACCTGATATTATTCCTCTTTCTTCCATTTGGTCTATAATTCTACCTGCTCTTGCATATCCTACCTTAAAACGTCTTTGAATAAATGATGTGGATGCTTGTCCTGTTTCTACAACCACGTCTATGGCTTCCATTAGCAATGGATCTGTATTATCATCTTCATCTTGGCTATCTATTTCTTTATCTGTGCTATTCGAGTTTTCAATTTGTTGTAAAATCTCATCATTGTATGTTGCTTCACCATTATTTTTTATAAAATCTACTATTTTTTCTACCTCTTTATCAGAAATAAATGCACCTTGAATTCTAGTTGGCTTTGGTGCTCCTGCTGGGTAAAATAACATGTCGCCCTTTCCTAATAATTTTTCTGCACCTGCCATATCTAATATTGTTCTTGAATCCACTTGAGAGGAAACAGAAAAAGCAATTCTTGATGGTATATTTGCTTTGATTATACCAGTAATTACATCTACAGATGGTCTTTGAGTAGCTATTACTAAGTGCATACCTGCAGCTCTTGCCATTTGAGCTAGTCTACATATTGAATCTTCTACATCTTTTGGTGAAACCATCATTAAATCTGATAACTCGTCTATTATAATTACAATTTGAGGTAACTTTTGTCCTTCTCCTTCTTCTTCTAAAGCTGCATTATACCCTTTTATATCTCTTACGTTTTTGCTTGCAAACAAGCTATATCTATTTACCATTTCTTGTACTGCCCATGCTAGTGCTCCTGCTGCCTTTTTAGGGTCTGTAACTACAGGAATAAGCAAATGTGGTATACCATTATAGACAGAAAGTTCAACTACTTTTGGATCTACCATAACTAGTTTTACTTCACTTGGCTTTGCTTTATAAATTATACTAGCTATCAAAGTATTTATACATACAGATTTACCAGAACCAGTTGCACCCGCAATTAGTACATGAGGCATTTTTGCAATATCTGCTACTACTTCTTCTCCTGCAACATCTTTTCCTAAAGCAAATGCTAATTTTGATTTGTGATTTTTAAAACTATCACTATCTATTATATCTCTTAATGGTACAATTTCATTCTCCTTGTTTGGTACTTCTATCCCCACAGCCTGTTTTCCTGGTATTGGTGCTTCGATTCTAATAGTTTCTGCTGCTAAACTAAGCGCTATATCATCTGCTAGGTTTGCTATTTTGCTTACTCTAACGCCTTCGGCAGGTTTCAATTCATATCTAGTTATAGCTGGTCCTACTGATACATTTTCAACTTTTGCTGATACTCCAAAGCTATATAATGTTTTTTGTAAACGTGTTGCTGTATCTGCAACAGCTTTTTTACCCCCTTTTACAGCTTTCTTATCACCTTCTGCTAATAATTGTATTGGTGGGAATTCATAGTGCTCATCTTCTACAGTTAATGTGTGTTCTAGTTGTAATACTTGTTTTACTTTTTCTTCTTTCGTCTCTTGCTCTTCTTTAAACAAGTTAGCTTCTATTTCATTTGGATTTGACTTTTCTTCTTTTTTATCTTTTACTCTACCACTTATATTAAATGGTATTAGGTCATCATTAGAATGATCATACTTTTTAAGTTTTTTATCTTTTCTTTTTCCATCATTTTCAGAATCATCGTTTAAATTTATAGTTAATTGCTCTGCTAATTGTTCTGCTTCTCGTTTTTGTTCTTCTTTTTCTCTTAATCTACGTTCTCTTTTGGTTTCTTTTCTTTCTTCTACGTCTTCTTGCATTCTAGTAATCTTATTTTCTTCTCTCTCAGCTCTTTTTTCTTCCCTTTCTTCTCTTCTTGAATCAATAAAATCTGCAATCATTTCGGCTGGTTTTATTCCAAACATAAACACTAGTAATATTGCTCCAATTCCTATACATAGTATTACAGTTCCTACTTCTCCTAATAGTCCTATAAGCCAAAATGCTATTGCGGTTCCTATTGCTCCGCCTCCATTATTATTTTCTCCTAATTCATATCCCCTTTCTACTACTGATGAAAAATCTCCATTTTCGTCTAAGTTGCTGTTTGAGAACTGAAATACACTAAGCACAGTAGCTATGCAAAGTAAAAAGATTCCATACTGTATTAGTTTCGATATTAAATATTCTTTATCCTCCGAAGTCATATATATAGCTATTAAAAAAGTTCCAATAGGAATTATATATTTAATAGCTCCCATTATTCCACCTAAGATTGGACTTAAATGTTCTCCTATATATCCTGATTTTGTATATATTAAAATTGCAAGTAGTATACTTATTAAAATCATAATTACTACTGCTACATTTATATCTAATCCCTTTTTTTTGCTTCTTTTTCCTCGTTTAGCCAAAGTATTTTCCTCCTTCGAAAATATCTTTTTTGTTATATCCCTTGGTATTATATCACAAGGTTTTATAAAAGCAAACAGAATTTTAAAAATGTAACAAAAATGTAACATTTTTGTTACATTCTACAAGTAAAAGTAGACAAAAGGCATAATTCCTTTTGTCCACATATTATTTTAACTCTTTTCTATTGTTTTGTATTATTTTAAGTGCATCCTCTAATGCCACTTCTATTCCTGCTAAAATCCCATCAGCATATTCCTCTGTCCCACTTTTTATTTCTCTAGACATCTCATTTGCTGTTTCTATTATCTCTACTTTCTTATCATATGCTTTCTTGGTAATCTCATGTTCATCTATCATAGATATAATTCTATTTTCTGCTTCTTTAATTATTTCGTCAGCTTCGTTTTGAGCTTCAACTAATATTCTTTGCCTTTCCTCTTTTATCCATTTTGCTTGTTTCAATTCATCTGGTAATTTTAATCTTATTTCTTTTATTATATCCAAAATTTCATCCTTATTTACTATACACTTACTTGAGAATGGTACTTTTCTACTTTTATCTAGCATATCTTCCAATGTTTCTAATAAAGTAAATATTTCCATAATCCTACTCCTTTCGACTTAAGAATATTAGATAAACTCTGCCATATTTTCTTAAATCATATATTTTTACTTGTAATTTTTCTAGTTCTCTTAATTCTCTTTCTTTTTCATCTGTTTCTAATATTATAATTCCATTATTATTTAATAAGTTAAAATGTAAAATCTGTTCTACAGACTTTACTGCCAAATTGTCTTTATATGGTGGATCTATAAAGGCTACATCTATTTTAATATTTTCTTTCTTTAGTTCGTATAAACATTCCTTATAGTCTTTTTCATAAATTTCAGATTTATCAACAAATCGAGTCTTCTCAAGGTTTTTATATATCATTTTTGTTGCCTCATAAGATTTCTCGCAAAAATAAACTTTTTTAGCACCTCTACTTATAAATTCTATTCCAATAGCTCCACTTCCAGCAAACAAATCTAGAACTGTACTTCCTTCAATTCTTTCTCTAATAATATTAAACAAAGATTCTTTAACCCTATCTAAAGTTGGTCTTGTTGCAAGACTATTAATTGAATATAGCTTTGTTCCCCTTGCTATACCACTAATGACTCTCATAAACACCTCTATACTAATTTTATATATATTTTATATTTTATTTTTTATATGTCAATAATATTAACACAAATGTAACATATATTTAATAGTTTTGTAATACTGTTATATTTTTGTAATATTACGTATAGTACTTTCTTCAATTTTTAATGAATTAGCTAGAATCTAATTTAACATAATTTTTTGATATTATATATTTGAAAATTTAATACATGTAAGAACAAGTCACAAAAAGCTAGGCATATATATACCTAGCTTCTCTTTTGTACATATTAGTCATCTTTATTTACATCCTTTATCAATTCTAATTGTGATATTAACAATGATTCCATTTTAGCTTTATATACATCAAATTGTTTTTTTAAGTCATCTAACTCTCTTGTTTTTATAGTTATTTGTTGTTCTAATTCCATTAATTGACTTTTGGCAGTAGCTTGTGCATCTCTTATTATTTGTTCAGATTCTTGTTTTGCAACTTTTTTTATTTCATCAGCTGTACTCTGAGCCATTACTAAGGTATTTTGTAATGTTGTTTCTAAATTTTTATATTTAACAAGATTTGTTTCTAATTCTGATATTTTTGAATTTTTCTCATTTGACTCTTTATATAACTTTTCATAATCAGCTGTTAGTTCATCTAAAAAATTATCAACTTCTTCTACGCTATAGCCATTCATCATTTGTTTCGCAAATTTTTTATTTTCTATATCCAATGGTGTGTACATATTGTTCCTCCTAAGCTCTTTATATAACTATATTAATTATTTGAATTATTTCTTAGCCATGAAACAGATAATTTATTTTTTATCTCTTCTCTTGCCATTTCATTTGTTATATCATAGTTAAATGGTGCTACTAAAAAGATAGAATTTGATACTTTTTGTAGATTGCCATCTAGTGCGTGAACTGCACCACTAACAACATCAACTATTCTTCTAGCCACATCTTTGTTGACATACTCTAAGTTTACAATAATTGACTTCTTTTCTTTTAATAAATTACATATACTTTCTGATTGCTCGAAAGTAGTTGGTTGACAAATAACCATCTTAACTTGTTGAGTTTGTGGCATATTAACTACTTTATTACTCTTTCTACCCCAGATTTTTCTATCTTCTTCCTCTTCTTCTTGATTTTCTATATCTTCATTTTTTTCATAATCTATTTCTTCTGTTTCTTCCTCTTCTTTTTCTGGTAACCCTAACATTCCCCATACTTTTTCCATAATAGCTCCTGACATTCAAATAACCTCCTTAAAATTCGTCCTTGGTTTCTACTTGATATAGTATCTATCATTTTTTTAATATTGTCAATAGTTTTTTTGTTTTTGTAACATTTTTTTAATATAATTGTAATATAATTGTAATATTTTTTTGCTGATTATTGACTATTTAATTAATATTTCGTCATAAATCGCAATATTTGGCATACTTCTTATTTCCGATATTAAATATCCTAATTCTTGCAGTTCGTCACTAGTGTAATTTGTAACTATAGAGTATTTCTCATTTTTCTTTAATACTTTTACTATAATTTTATCTTCATATCCAATTCTTGTCCTTGTTACATAAGAAATTTCATTACCGTCTTTTTCTTCTGTAGAAATGGCTGTATTTGGCACCTTTAATCCAGATTTACTCCACCAAATAATACTAAAAGAAATTTTTCTATAAGATGTTAACTCTTCTACCCCTTCATTTATTTTTAGAGTTAATATATATTCTTCGCCTTCTATAATCTTATACTCTATGCTTGCTTCCACTTCTTTTCCACTTGGTAATTTGATAGTTACACTATCTCCCACTTCTGCATCTCTTGCGTATTCCGAGTCCAAAACACAAACTATGTAACAACTATAATTGTCCACTATTTTTCCAGCCTCGCTACTCATTGGTATAATTTGTCCTGTTTTTAAATTTAATTCTTCCAAAAAATCTTTTGTGTATTTTCCAAAATCATCTGTCGTTAGAATATCTTCATATCCATCTACTCTATAAGATACAATTCCGCTCTTGGTAGCCTCAATGTATTCTTCGCCTGAAGTTAATTGATTTTCATATTCGCTTCTTTCATCAATTAGTTTTTTTAAATAAGAACCTGCTGGGCTCTCTTCTCCTGCAATCTTTGATTTCTTACTCATATTGCTAATAATTTCTTCTTTATTATTTTGAATTTCGGTTAAGTCACTTTCTTCATATAAATCATATATTTTAGAATCAATTTGGTCTTCCAATGCTTTAGTATCTGATGTAGGTAAATTTCCTGATTCTTCCATTGCTATATCTATCTTTTCGTCTAATTTTTTTATTTTTTCAACCAAATTTTCTTCATTATTTGAATAATATCTAAAAATTGCTTCTCCCTTTGCAACCTTTTCTCCTTCTGTTTTTATTTGCTCTATTCCGTTTTTATAGTTTTCTCCTTGTATTACCTCTTCATCTCTTATTATATATCCAACTGCTACTTCCTCTTCTCGTATTTGTCCCATTTCAACATAAACCGTATCTGTTGGCTTTCTTATTAATTGTACCACTACATATATTATATATATTAAAACGCACACCAACAAAAGCAATAGTATTTTTTTTCTATGCTTTTTTAAAAATTTTATTAACTTATTATCTTTCTTTTTTATGTTTTTCTCTTCATTTTCAACATTAGTTGTTCTTTTCACTGTATTCCTCCAAAATAACTTTTATATTATTTTGTACATCTCCCAATCCATCAAGCCAAATTAAGTTATCATATTTTCTAAACCAAGTCAACTGTCTTTTAGCATATCTTCGTGTTTCTTGCTTTATTTTTTCTATCATTTCCTCTTTA
Source organism: uncultured Clostridia bacterium (assembly GCA_944392445.1). Classification (GTDB taxonomy): domain Bacteria; phylum Bacillota; class Clostridia; order TANB77; family CAG-508; genus CALXVA01. The sequence goes on along the minus strand of CALXWT010000001.1, from coordinate 37,862 downwards.
GAAATCTTATTCTCTAAGTATTCTACTACTTCTTTGTATCCTAGTCCCTGCATTGCTGTTGGCAATTGCTTATATTTAGTTTTTAATGCTTTTACCTCTTCTATTAAGCCTTCTTTTATCATAAAATCTACTCGTAAGTTAATTCTTTCGTATAACTTTTCTCTGTCCATTGTTATTCCAAACAATAAATAATTGTATTCAGGTTCATTTTTTCTGGATTCTATCTCTAATTCTGTTTTTGTCTTTCCAGTAGAATTGTATATTTCTAGAATTCTAAAAATACGTTTCTTATCATTATGACTAATTTTTTGCATTGCTTCAGAATCTATAGTCTCTGCTTTTGTGTAAAGACTTTCGAGTCCTTCCTTTTTTTCTATTTTTTCTAACTCTTCTCTATATTTTAAATCTACTTCTATTTCGTTATACTCAATATTGTATAGAAGAGATTCCAAATAGAGCCCAGTTCCTCCAACTATTATTGGAACCTTACCTTTAGAAATAATTTCTTTAATAGCAGAAATTGCATCCTTTTTATAGTCTGCTACACTATACCTTTTTTCTGGAGAAACACAATCTATTAAATAGTGTTTTATTTCTTGCATTTCTTCCTTAGTTGGCTTTGCAGTCCCAATACTCATATTTTTATATATTTGCATAGAATCGCAAGATACAATTTCTCCATTTATTTTTTTAGCTAATTCTATTGATAATTTAGTTTTTCCAGAGGCCGTTGGGCCACATATAACTATAACTTTGTGCTTATCCATAATTTTCTCCTAAATTTGCCTATTCTACTGGATCTATTGTCTGGTTTACTATATTGCTTGATATACCTTCTACAGCATTTTCCATTTCTGTATTAGTTTGTTCTATATTTTCGTTTACAGTATTATCGTTTACTACATTTGTAGTTTCTACTTCAATTAGATTTGATGTATTGGTACTTTCTACTGTTTCATTCGAGTTTATATCATTTGCAGTAGCTTCTAATTGCTCATTATTATCGTTTCCTTGTTGTGTTTGATTATTTCTTTCATTAATCATATTTACAACTTGTTTTTGGATATTTTCAAAATATGTACACTCTACTATAAGCAAAATAAGTAAAATCACTCCAAGTACTATTCCTCTATTTCTTAGAACTGTATTACTAATTCCGCCATCCTTAAATTTGCAATAAAATCTTGCAAATAAAGGAAGGACAATTATTCCATTTATTGGAACAAATAAGAAAATTATTAAATCTTTTCCTAAGTCCGAAACTTCTGTTATTTCTATGTTTCTTGTACTTATCCAATATACAATTGAAGTTAGTACATACATTAATGCAGTACCTATTACAATAAATAATAGTTTTTCTTTTGGTTCTCTAGCATTAAGTGAGCGATACATAAGAAGTATTGAAACAACATTTAAAATTAGTATAAATAAAATTATAATTGGCATAATTTATCTCCTTTTATATTTCTTTTTTGGCTTATCTTCTTGAAAACTTCTTTTCAATATCTGCTTTAGTCATCCTAATAGCTGTTGGCCTTCCGTGTGGACATGTAAATGGATTTGGAAGTGTTAGTAGTTTTTGCATCAAACTATCTACTTCTTCTTTAGTTAAAGCCATATTAGCTTTAACTGCTGCTTTACAGGCTACTGTTGCAATAAATTTTTCTTCTATTTCTTGTTTTGCTGTTCTTGCCACTGTATTTATTTCGTCTAACGTTTCTAAGAATAATTCTTTGGTATCTAAGTCTAAGCATACAGTTGGTACACCACTTAGTTTTATAGTATTTTCTCCAAATTCTTCTAATACAAATCCAGCTTTTTCAAAAATTTCCATATTATCTTTTGCTATTTGCATATCTTTATGACTTAAGGTTATTATATCTGGTAGTAGCATTAGCTGAGAATCTTTATTGGTATCATTATAATAGTTCGCTTTTATTTGCTCATACATTATTCTCTCGTGGGCTGCATGTTGGTCTATTATATAAAGCTCACTATTCATTTCTATAATTATATATGTAGAAAAAGCTATTCCTATATATTTGTAGTCTGGAATTTCGTTTTGAGGTAGTTTTTCAAATATAGAAATATTTTCTGCAGTTTTCAAATCTGTTTCATTAACTCTATATTCTTTATTTTCCTCTTCAACTTTTGATTCTTCTTTTTTTGTTTTTCCAAAAGTTAATGCATACATTTCATCAAAATTTTTATAATCTGTATTTAGTTTTAAGTCATCTACTTTGTGCATTTTTTCATTTATTTCGTTTATATCTATTGTTTTTGTAGCATCTACTGTTTCTTCTGAGCTTTCTATAACTTGGCTTATGCCTTTTATAACATTTGCATTCTTGTCATTTGTTTCTATAACATTGGTGCTGTTATCTTTTAGCATATTATTGCCTAATGATGTGTTTAATATTTTTGAATTTTCTTCTGCTATGTTAAAAGTATTACTATTGCCACTTTCTTTAGAGTCATCTGCTGTATTAAAATTATTATTGTTGTCACTTTCTTTAAAAACATCTGCTGTATTACTACTATTTTCACAACTATTTATTCCGTTTTTATTATTATAAATTTGTGCAATAAAATTTTGTGTGTCATCTACATTTTTCTTTTCGTCTACATCTTGTTCTTTTTTTCTTCCAAATAATCCAAACAGACCGCCTCTTTTATGCTCTTTTTTCTCTTCTTCGTCTTCTTTGAAAAATCTATCTAAATTGCTTATTCCCATATTTTCTTTTGTTTCTTCCGTTTTTACTTCTTCTTGAGCTACTGTTTCAGTTTTAGCTTCTGATTTATTTTCGAATTGATTTACAGTATTTGCTATATTAACTTTTGGTTCTTCTAACACTTCTAAATTAGCTTCTGGCATCTTTGTATAATTAAAATTTTTGTTTGAATTTTCATAATTTTTGCTGTTGTCTGCGAAAGAATAGCTTAATTTGCTTTCTGAACTATTTGATATACCTATTTTTTCACTATTATTACTTTCAAAATTATTTAATGTGCTTAGACCAATTTTCCAAGCATTACTTGATTGCATTTGTTTATCTAATTCAATTTTTGTTTTATCTGGAATTAAATCTTCTTTTAATAAACTATCTTTTATTGCGTGGTACACAGCTTTAAACACTTGATTTTCATCTTCAAACCTAACTTCTAATTTAGCAGGATGCACATTAACATCTACTTTTTTAGGATTCATTTCCATATTTAGCACTAAAAACCCGTATTTTCCTATTGTAAGTAATCCTTTATACCCTTGCTCTGCTGCACTTGTTAGTATTTTGTCCTTTATATATCTTTTATTTATGAAAAATAATTGATTTGCTCTATTAGAACGTGCTATTACTGGTTTTCCTACAACACCTGTTATTTTTAGGTCCTCATAAGTATAATTTACATCAATAACATTTTCGGCAACATCTTTACCATAAATGCTATATATTACAGATTTCATATCCCCATTACCAGAAGTTTGTAGTATTACTTTTCCAGAATTTACTAACTTAATAGCTATTTCTGGATGCACAAGTGCAATTCTTGTAACTGCATCTTCTATATAACCAGCCTCTGTAAAATCCTTTTTTAAGAATTTATATCTTACAGGTGTATTATAAAATAAATCTGTTACTGTTATAGTGCTTCCTTGAGGACATCCAGCATCTTCCACATTAATTATGCTTCCACCTTTTACTTCTACTCTTTTGCCTATCTCGTTATCTGCAGTTTTTGAAACTAGTTCTACATGACTAATAGCTGCAATACTAGCTAATGCCTCACCTCTAAACCCCATAGAAGTAACTGTTTCTAAATCTGATGCTTCTCTTATTTTACTTGTTGCATGTCTCTCAAATGCCATTTCCATATCGTCTGGTAAAAAGCCTTTGCCATTATCTGTAATTCGTATATATGTTATTCCACCATTTTTGGTTTCTATATTTATTTTATTTGCTCCTGCATCTATTGAGTTTTCTACTAGCTCCTTTACTACTGAAGCTGGTCTTTCTATAACTTCTCCAGCTGCTATTTTATTAATTGTTAAGTCATCTAATAAAACTATATTACCCATTTTATTCCTCCATTTGAGCTAATTTTTGTTTAACAAAATTTTATTAATAATCTTCTTTTTTGTTTATTCCATAGAATTATATCATTAAACTACATTTTTTGTATAGTTTTTTACAAAATTTTCACAAAATATATTTTTCTAATTACTTTGTAACCCTTTTTTCAGATTTGAATAATATATACCATACGAAAGAACTTCATAAATACATTTAAAAAGTTTTATAAGGAGGTAAAGAAATGGGAAATTGTTGTTGTAATAATAGCGAACTTTTATGGTTCATAATCCTATTCTTACTACTCTTCTGTTGTGGAGGTAACAACTGTTGTAGTAACTCATGTAACAATTCTTGTGGTTGTTAATTACATTAAAATTTTTAATTTGAAAGGAGGGGAAATATATGCCAGAAAATAGAGGATGTGGATGCGGTTTTGGATTTGGTGATGATTGTTGCTGGATAATAATCGTATTAATATTAATATGTTGCTGTTGTGGTGGCAACAGAGGTGGATGTTGCTAATTTGTAAGCAATACATTTGAATAAGGAGCTGACCAGACTTATCAATTAAGGATTTCAGCCTAATAATCAGAACCTTATTGTCTTCAAACGATAAAAATCGTAGAGTGTAATTTCTCTACAATTTTTATCGTTTTATCTTCTTTTATTGTCTTCTCTTCTTCTATTTTCTTTTCTTCTTTCCACTTCTACTTCTACCTGTTTTTTCCTTCTATCTGTTTTATTTTTTCTTCTATCTTCAAACATTTTTCCTTCTTTATCTACTATCATAAGTGCTCTCCTTTATTTATATTTTATATTTCTGCTGTCAAACAGATATGGCTGGGGTACTGTGATTCGAACACAGGAATGTCGGAGTCAGAGTCCGATGCCTTACCGCTTGGCGATACCCCAATGTGTGTGGACAAATAGGAGTGTCCCTTTTGTCCACATTATTTTACTATTTTATAGCTTTTCTTCCTCTAAAGATTGCTATATCTCCTAATTCAGCTTCTATGTTTAGAAGTCTGTTGTATTTAGCAACTCTATCTGTTCTACATGGTGCACCAGTTTTAATTTGTCCAGCATTTGTAGCTACTGCAACATCTGCTAGAGTAGTATCTTCAGTTTCACCACTTCTATGTGATACAACTGCTGTGTATCCTGCTTTATGAGCAAGCTCTATAGCATCTAATGTTTCTGTTAATGTTCCTATTTGATTTAGTTTTATTAATATACTATTTGCTACCCCCATGTCAATACCTTTTTGTAATCTTTTTATATTTGTTACAAATAAGTCATCTCCAACAAGTTGTACTTTATCTCCTATTTTGTCTGTTAATACTTTCCAAGATTCCCAATCTTCTTCTGCTAATCCATCTTCTATAGATATTATAGGATAGTTGTTTGCTAAATCAACAACAAAGTCTATCATTTGCTCTTTTGTCTTGAATTCTCCTGTTTTCCAGAATAAATATCCATCTTTTCCTTCTTTTTTAGCTTCATCAAACATTTCTGTTGAAGCACAGTCTAATGCTAAGCATACGTCTTTTCCTGGTACATATCCAGCTTTTTCTATAGCTTCCATAATTAAGTCTAATGCTTCTTTTTCGCTAGATACGTTTGGTGCGAATCCGCCTTCATCACCAACACCTGTTGATAATCCTTTTGATTTTAATACACTCTTTAAATTGTGGTATACTTCTACACCCATTCTCATGCATTCTTTAAATGTTTTTGCTCCAACTGGCATTATCATAAACTCTTGTACTGTTAATCCACTATCTGCATGTTTTCCACCATTCATAATGTTCATCATTGGAACTGGTAATTCTTTTGCATTTACTCCTCCTATGTAGTTGTATAAGCTCATTCCTAGTGATTGGCTAGCTGCTTTAGCTACTGCTAAAGATACACCTAGTGTTGCATTTGCTCCCAATTTTGCTTTGTTTTCTGTTCCGTCGATATCTATTAACATTTTGTCTATTTTTACTTGGTCATATACGTTTTCGCCTTCTAATTTTTCAGCTATAATGTTGTTTACATTATCTACTGCTTTTTGAACACCTTTTCCTAGGTATCTGCTTTTATTTCCATCACGTAATTCAACAGCTTCAAAGCTACCTGTTGATGCTCCTGATGGAACCATAGCTACACCTGAAAAACCTCCTTCTGTTACGACCTCTACTTGTACTGTTGGATTTCCTCTTGAATCCAATACTTCTAATGCTTTTACGCTTTCAATTCCTAAGTAATCTTTCATTTTTATAACTTCCTTTCTTTTATTTTATATTAGAATTTATAGGCAAAAGAGTGCATAATAAAAATTTTATTAAATGACGAAATGTACCTTCGTATTGAGCCGAGGAATGCAAATAAAATTTTTATTATGCACTCTTTTGCCTTATTTTTATACATCGAAAAAATCACTCTCACTCGCTGTTACAAAGAGAATTGTTATTTGACAAGGCATAATTATTTATAAATTTATGAGGCGTACTCCGTGTACGTTGAATAAATTTATAAATAATTTAACGCAGTCAAATGATGATTATCTTTGCAACTCAGATGTGTTTTAAAATCTGACTCTTAACACTATTCCTCTGCTCTTCAATTTGCTCCACATAAGTTTTGGGTTTACTTGACTTTTCTTCTTTATCTTTTAACAAATTTTTGAGTTTTTTTCTTTCTTGTATTTTATAAGTATAGTGTTGTTGTTCAAATTTATTTTTAGTTTGCTTTTCTAATTTTTGCATTTCTGTTTCAGGAATATATTCCTGTTCTCTTCTTTCCCTATTATAGTCAACTATTTTTTTGACTGGATTTTTATATATTGCTTCTGAGTATTTTTCTATATCTGGCCTAAAATATATGGTTTCATTAACATAGTTTCTTATGAGCTTTCTTTCTTTACGTGTAAAGGCTTCGTCTGGTAATCCTAAGTTGTTGTATTTCCATATAATGTGCCTATCCATATTAGAATATTCTTTATAATTAATTTTTTCATAATTATATTCTATTTCAAATTTTAAGCCTTCTATTCTTATTGTTACACTTGTCCATAATCTATGCTTCTCTTTTTTAAATATTTCCCATATTTTTTTTATTTGAGCATATAATTTCCCTACTAATTGTATGTATTCTTCTTCATTTAGGCTAAATTTATTTGGTATTTCATAAACATTTACAGGATTCTTTTTTAAGATTCCTCTTGGGAAGTAGTAAAAGAACAATTCTCCTGTTTCTAGTCCCTCCATTTTCTCTTCTACAGAAGCATATAAGTATATTCTATCCCATTTTTCTGGTATTAGATAAAATAATTGTTTCTGTAATTCAGAGTATACCTTTCTTATCTCTGAATTTTGTATCATATATTCCTCCAGTCTTTTCTATTTATTTTACTATAATACTCTCTCCTGTCATCTCCTCTGGTTTTTCTAATCCCATAAGTTCTAACATTGTTGGAGCTAAATCTGCAAGTTTTCCTTCTTTTAATTTTGCGTCATCTTTTCCTACTAGTATAAGTGGTACTGGGTTTGTAGTATGTGCTGTATGTGGCTCTCCTGTTTTATAGTCTAGCATTTGCTCGCAATTTCCATGGTCTGCTGTAATTAACATTACACCATCATTTTTTCTTATTGCTTCTACTACTTTTCCAACGCATTCGTCTATTGTTTCTACTGCTTTAATTGCAGCTTCTAAGCTTCCTGTGTGTCCTACCATATCTGGGTTAGCATAATTTAGAATTATGCAATCATATTTTCTTGAGTTAATTGCTTCTAATACTCTGTCTGTTACTTCGAATGCACTCATTTCTGGTTTTAAGTCATAAGTTTCAACTTTTGGTGATGGAACTAATATTCTATCTTCTCCTGGATATTGTTTTTCTTCTCCTCCATTAAAGAAGAAAGTAACATGAGCATACTTTTCTGTTTCGGCAATTCTTAGTTGTGTTAGTCCTTTTTTGCTTATATATTCTCCAAAAGTATTTTTTAATGTTTCTGGTTTGAATGCTATTTTTACATTTGGCATTGTTTCGTCATATTGTGTAAAGCATACATAATCCAAATCCATTTTTTTAGTTTCAAATTCATTAAAGTCTTTATCTACTATTGCTCTTGTTAATTCTCTTGCTCTATCTGGTCTAAAATTAAAGAATATTACAGAGTCATTTTCTTCTATTTTTGCTATTGGCTCATTGTTTTGGCATATTACTGTTGGCTCAACAAATTCATCAAATACTTCTTTTTGATATGAGCTTTCAATAGCAGATATTGCAGATGTAGCCTTGATTCCATCTCCGTTTACAATTGCATTATATGCCTTTTGAACTCTGTTCCATCTTTTATCCCTATCCATTGCATAGAATCTACCTGAGATACTTGCTATTTTTCCTACACCTTTTTCTTTCATTTTTTCTTCAAGATTCATTATATAGCTTTCTCCTGAAGTAGGTGGTGTATCTCTTCCGTCCATAAAACAATGCACATATACATTTTCAAAGTCTTTTCTTTTGGCTAGTTCTAATATAGCATATAAATGACGATTATGACTATGCACTCCTCCATCAGATAATAATCCTAAAATGTGTAATTTAGAATTATGTTTTTTACAATTTTCTATTGCCTCTACTAATTCTGGATTACTAAAAAAATCTCCATCTTCTATAGATTTTGTTATTCTTGTTAGTTCTTGGTATACAATTCTTCCTGCTCCAATATTAGTATGTCCAACTTCTGAATTTCCCATTTGTCCATCTGGTAAACCAACATTTAAACCACTAGTATACATTTTTGTAGTTGGGCATGTTTTCATTAGTTTATCTATATTAGGTGTATTGGCCATCGCTACAGCATTTGCCTGTGTGTTTTCGTTTATTCCAAATCCATCTAATATCATTAACATTGTAACTTTTTTGTCCATTTTCCTATTCCTTTCTAAATTATAATTTCCACATATGCTCCTTACGTAGTTCCATATGGTGATACTATATTTTATTCAAATACTTAGAGAAAACAATATAGCCATGCTACAGAGTCAAAACGAACTTATATAGAATTTATAATTTTACTTATTATAATTTACAATTTTAGCAAATTCTTCTGATTTTAAACTTGCTCCTCCTACTAGTCCTCCGTCTATGTCAGACATAGTAAATAGTTCTTTGGCATTTGAAGCTTTTACACTTCCACCATACTGTATTATAACTCTTTCTGATACCATTTGTCCATACATATTTGATATTTTGTTTCTTATTGATTTTACAGCATTGTTTGCATCTTCTGATGTAGCTGTTTTTCCTGTTCCTATTGCCCAGATTGGTTCATACGCAATTATAGTGTTTGCAACTTGCTCTTCTGTTAGACCTGCTAATGCTTTTTCTGTTTGAGAAGTTATTATCTCCTCTGCTTTTCCAGCTTCTCTTTCTTCTAGAGTTTCGCCTACACATACAATAGGTTTTAGCCCATATTTAAATGCTGATTTTAATTTTTTGTTTACAGTCTCATCTGTTTCTGCAAAATACTGCCTTCTTTCAGAGTGTCCTATTATTACATATTCTACTCCTATAGCTTTTAGCATTTGTCCAGAAACTTCTCCCGTATATGCACCACTTTCTTCCCAGTGCATATTTTGCGCACCTATTTTGATGTTTGTGTTTTGTGCTGTAAGCAATGCATAAAACAAATCTATATAAGGTACACATAGTATTACTTCGCTTTCAGCATCTTTTACTAGAGGTGTTAATTCATCAATAAATCTTATAGCAGCATCAGGTAGCATATTCATTTTCCAGTTTCCTGCAATCACTTTTTTTCTCATAAAATTCTCTCCTAACAAAACGTGGACAAAGGGGACTACTGCCTTTTGTCCACGCTTTAATACCATTATATTATTTATATAAATTTTCTATCTTTGTGGACAAATAGGAGTGTCCCCTTTGTCCACGTCCATATCATTACCATCTGTTTTTTCTTTTTCTGGTTTATCAGTTAAGCATGCAATTCCTGGTAATACCTTACCCTCTAATAGTTCAAGTGAAGCTCCTCCACCTGTTGAAATATGAGAAAAGTTATCCTCTAAATGTAACTTTTTAATTGCTGCTACAGAGTCTCCTCCACCTACTATAGATATAGATTTTGTAGCTGCTATTGCTTCTGCAACTCTTTCTGTTCCAATACTAAACTTTTCTACTTCGCATATTCCAAGTGGTCCGTTCCAAAGTATTGTCTTTTTATCTTGTAATTCGTTTGCAAATGTTCTAGCTGTTTTTGGGCCAATATCGCATCCTTGCCATCCAGCTGGAATTTCGTTTGAATTTACAACTTTATCTGGTGCTGTTTCTAAGAAGCTTATAAATGCTTTTTGTTTTGCTTTTTTGTCTAATTCTTCTTCTGGCTCTGGTTGTTTTGGTGCAACTACAGTATCTTCTGGAAGAACTATTTTTACACCTGCAAGTTTTGCCTTATTCATTATTTTTTTAGCTTCTTCTATTTTATCTTCTTCGCATAATGAATCTCCAATTTCATGTCCTTGTGCTTTTAAGAATGTATATGCCATTCCTCCACCAATTAAGATTTCGTCTACTTTATCAAGTAAGTTTTCTATAACTCCTATTTTATCAGATACTTTTGCTCCACCTAGTATTGCTACAAATGGTTTTTCTGGATCCTCTAGAGTTCCATTTAAGAACTTAACTTCTTTTTCCATTAAAAATCCTTCTACTGCTTCATCTACATGATGAGCTACACCCTCTGTAGAGCTATGTGCTCTATGTGCTGCTCCAAAAGCATCATTTACATAGATTCCATCTGAAAGATTTGCAAGTTCCATCGCCATTGTATCATCATTTTGTTCTTCTCTTGGGTCAAATCTAACGTTTTCTAATAGGGCAACATCACCATCAGTTAGGCTATTGGTAACACTTTTTGCACTTTCTCCTGTAACATCACTTGCAAATTTAACATCTGTATCTAGTAAATCTTTTAATTCTTCTGCTACTGGTTTTAAAGAATATTCTTCTTTAACTTCTCCCTTTGGTCTTCCTAAGTGTGAGCATAGTATAACTTTTGCTCCATTATCTCTTAAATATTCTATTGTTGGAAGTGCAGCTGTTATTCTTGTGTTATCTGTTATTTTTCCATCTTTTAAAGGTACATTAAAATCACATCTTACTAGCACTTTTTTTCCTTTAACATCAACATCTCTTACTGTTTTCTTATTCATTAATAATCATCCTTTCTATATTTATAGAGGCTAGGATGATATTTAAAATATTCGAGAATATGGAATGGAATGTGATTTGAACATACTAATTCTTAAGAAATTTTTGTAGGGAATCTCGAATTTTTTGAGGGCGCTGCAAAAATTTCGTTAGAATTAGTGTAAAAATCAGCTTGACCGACATATTCGAAAATATTTTTAATATTATTCTAGCCTCTACTTTTATTCCAAACAAAATTACTACAATTTTTATTTATTTGCAATATACAATGCTAAGTCAACTAATTTATTTGAGTAACCCCATTCGTTGTCATACCATGCAACTAATTTAACAAATGTATCTGTTAAAGCAATTCCTGCTGCTGCGTCAAATATAGATGTGTGTGGATCACTTATAAAGTCTGATGATACAACTGGTTCATCTGTATATGCCATTATGCCTTTCATTTCATTTTCACATGCTTTTTTAACTGCATTACATATTTCTTCATATGTTGCAGGTTTTGCTAAATTACATGTTAAATCTACTACTGAAACATCTATAGTTGGTACTCTTAATGACATACCTGTTAATTTTCCATTTAATTCTGGAATAACTTTTCCTACTGCTTTTGCAGCTCCTGTTGTAGATGGTATAATATTTGCAGCTGCTGCTCTACCACCTCTCCAATCTTTCTTAGATGCTCCATCAACTGTTTTTTGTGTTGCAGTTGTTGAGTGAACTGTTGTCATTAGACCATCTTTAATTCCAAAGTTATCGTTTATAACTTTTGCAAGTGGTGCTAAACAGTTTGTTGTGCAAGATGCATTTGAAATGATGTTCATATCTGGTGTATATGTGTCATTATTTACTCCCATTACAAACATAGGTGCATCTTTAGATGGTGCAGAAATTATTACTTTTTTTGCTCCTGCATCTAAGTGTGCCTGTGCTTTTTCCATTGTTGTAAATACACCAGAGCACTCTAATACATAGTCTACTCCATCTTTTCCCCAAGGAATATTTTTTGGGTCCATTTCAGTATATACTTTTATTTCTTTTCCATTTACTACTAATTTTCCTTCTTCAGCTGATATAGTTCCGTTAAATCTTCCATGTACTGTATCGTATTTAACCATGTAAGCCATATAATCTGCTGCTATAAATGGATCATTTATTGCTACTATTTCAACTCCTTCTCTGCTTAATGCTGCTTGGAATGCAAGTTTTCCTATTCTTCCAAAACCATTGATACCAATTTTAATTGACATATAAATTCCTCCTATCTTTATGCTAAAAATAGCACTTTGGTTTTAATTATTACCTAAACACAATCATTTTATATCAATTTTTCATAATTTTCAAGTGTTTATTTATTATTTTACATTTATTTTACAATCAAAATGTAAAGAAGCACAAGTCAGTTTACTACTTATTGTGCTTCTTTATTATAATTCAACATCATCTGTAATTTCTATTTCTTTAAATAAAAAGTTTTTTACTTTTTCCCCTGTTACTTCATAGAATAAGAAATCATGAACCTTTTCTCCTGTAATTTCTTGTGTCCAAAAATCATGTACTTCTTGAAAAACTTTTTCTTGCTTTGGTGTTAATTCAAAACTTATATCTTGGCATAAAAAATTTCTTATTTTTGTCCATACACTTACTTCTGTTGGTAAATTGTTTGAATTTACACGATTATCCATAATTAATTTCCTCCTTCGTGGTCTAAATAATAATTATTATCTTATTTATACTACATTTTTTTTTATAAATCAAGTGATTTTTTTCTGTATTTTAGATTTTTCAGTTTAAAATTCTCTGTAACGCTCTATTTCTAAGCTTTTTAGAATTTTGTTACATTTTCGTTACATGTTTGTTACAGAAATGTTACATACGATTATATTTCCATTTGTCTTCCTAAAAAAGTTGCTGCTGATTGTACAACTTTCTGCTCTACCTCTGTCATTTTTGTTCCTTTGTCCTTTGCCAAAAGAATTACTGTCCCTATTGTATCTCCATCTGATATTATTGGGTATACTACCTGTGAGTTAAATTTTCTTTCTTTATTGTCATTTTTAGTAATAGGCACTGACATATCATTATTTTCCTTGCTAGTATATTTTTCTTTGTCTTCCATTATTTTTTCTAATTCATCACTTATGCCTTGTTCTAAAAATTCTTTTTTAGGTCCACCAGATACGGCAATTACAGTATCTCTATCTGTAATGCAGGCAATATGTCCAGTAGTTTTAGCAAGCGTTTCTGCGTACTCAGTTGCAAATTCTGAAAGTTCACCTATAGGTGAATATTTTTTTAGTATAACTTCTCCTTCTTTATCAGTAAATATTTCTAAAGGGTCTCCTTCTTTTATTCTTAGAGTTTTACGTATTTCTTTTGGTATAACTACTCTGCCTAAATCATCTATTCTTCTTACAACACCTGTTGCTTTCATAATTTTCCTCCTTTTAAATTTTATGTCTATTCTTATTATTACAAAAGAGGAAAATTTTATTCAAGTTTTTTTATCGTGAACAAAAGAGACACTCTTTTTTGTCCACAGTTACTATGCTATCATAAATAGTAAATTATGTATAATTTTAAAGTGTGGACAAAAAGGAGTGTCCCTTTTGTCCACGATTCATTACTCAGTAATTTCAACTTGTTCTACTTGGCTTCCTTGTTCTGTTTTATATTCCTTTATTACATTTCCAAGTTCATCTGCAAAATCTTGAAGTATAACTAATTTTATTGTTGGTTGTTTTCCATCTATATAATCATCCATTACTTGTTTTAGCTTTTTCAAATTTGGTAATTCATCTTGTAATTGTTCCCCAAATCTTTTTGCTCTATCCATTAGTTTTTCTTTTATTGTTACTATGTCTTCATTACTTGCGCATGATATTCTTTGGAACATTTGGAATACATCATAATATTTAAATATTGGAACTTGCATACATTCTTTATCAAATTTATCGTAAAATTGTTCCATTTTCATTGGTATATATTTAAATACTTCTTCTGCTTTTTCTTTATACATCTTATCTTCCAATTGTGCATTTATATTGTCAAAATGATTTAGAATTTCTTCCATATCAGCAGATTTATCCTCTTCTATTGCTAAACTTGCAAGTTCCTCCTCTACGTTAGGGCAATAGCTTGAAGTTAATGATGATATATTCATTCCATTTAAGAAAACACTTTTAATCGTCCTCATATCATAGTCTATAAGTCCTTTTCTAACAAAATGGGCAAAGTATGCAAATAGTTTTACTACATTAATAAGTTCTATGCGTCCATTTTTTACGTCGTCCAACACTTCTGTTACCACTCCACTAAATTGGTCATCAGATATTTTCCAATACTCTTCTGTAAGAAGTCTTTTATAGCCTGGTAGTTTATCCGTATCTACTGTATTTATTATTGCTTCCATATCTCTTTTAAATACTTTCATATCGAATATACGTGTACGTACATATAGTTCTATAAATTTAAAAAATCTATATTCAGCTTTGAAGTTATAGTAATAATTATTATCAAATTCTTTTATATAGAATTGTCTATTATCCATAAATACTCTTGAAGAAACAAGTATAGCTTTGTATTCTTCATTATCATTGATATTTACAAATTTATCCTTTGTAATTTTACCTGCTTTAATTTCAAAAGATATTGCAATTGTAAATATTAGCATTGTTTGTAATACTCTATGATTTGTATTTGGATATGACTTATTTACCTCATCAAAAATTTTCTTAAAATTTGTTAGTGAGTGCTTTAAAATTCTTAAGTTTCTAGTTCCACTCTTATTGAATGTAGAAATAATAAGGTTAGTATTTTCTCTTAAAAATCTTATTAAGTCTGGACAATTTTCATACCTCATTAAAAGCCCGTTTATTATATAAGTAAACTCTGGTGCATACTCAAAGGTTTCACCAATTAACTTTTCTTTAATTCTTTCATAGTCATTTGCTTTATCAAAAACATATTCGATGGTATCACGAATTCTTTCAACCATTGGCTTGTCAGTTTTTATATTAAGCTTATTTTCCTTATCTAGAAGATATGTTGCAATAAATGTTTTCATTTCTAGGTTACTATTTTTTAATTTTGTAGATAGTTCCTTTTCATTACATATAATTATCGTTTTTATATGATCATGTTCAACAAAGTTATTGATATAACCTAAAATATCAATAACATCTACATTTGCTCTCTCTAAATCGTCAAAGCATAAAACTTTATCATCTGTAGAGAAAAATTGTCCATAATCTATTCTATCTCCATTTTGTGTAACTCCAAAAAAGTTTGCCATATCCAGACCTGTTTTAGCATATTCTGGTATGTTTTTTACTCCACTTGCATCCATAAACTTTTTTAAGTTTTTATCCATAAGTTGGGTAGTTTCAATAAATATTTTTTTGCTTATTTCTTCTAGGTTTGATATTCCATATAAAGACATATATATTGCAGTATATCTTTTTCCATTTAATTGCATTGATTCTATCTTGGGTCTAATTTTATTATTCCAGAAATAAGTTTTTCCACTTCCCCACTCACCATTTATCATTATGGCATAATCTGTATAGTCTGATCTAATATAGTCTAAAATACTCTCAACTAAATCTTCCATTCGTTTCTCCTTTCTTACAATTCGGACTAATTATCCATATTTTATTCTTCAGTATTTTCCTATTGGTACCTACTATCTAGTCCTTTGCCAGTGTCAATATTCCAAGTTGTTTTACATCTGCTTTTAATATTTCTCTTTTGCATGCTTCTATAGTAGCTCCAGTTGTATATATATCATCAAAAATCAATACTTTTTTATTGTATATTTTCTCTTTATTGACTAATTTATATACATCCTTCACATTGTTTTTTCTGTCTTCCTTATTTAAGCTACTTTGAACTTTATTGTTTTTTGTCTTAATAAGAACATCTGTAAAAATTTTTATTTTCATTTTCTTTGCTAGTTCTTTTGCAATCAATTCACTTTGATTATAGCCTCTTAAAGCTCTTTTTTTATTATGCATCGGAACTGGAATTATTATATCATAACTTTTTATAAAATCAAAAGCTTTTTTATTTTTTACAATAAATTCACAAAAAGTTTTGTATAGATAGGATTTGTTGTTAAATTTGTATTGAATAATTAGCTTTCTTACTATTTCTTTGTATTGAAAAATATGCAATTTCTTTTTCTCTATATCTTCCCTCAAATTTGCAAAATTATCATCACATTCCACATATCTTTCTAGGACTTTTCCACAATTTTTGCACAAATAACCTTCGCCAATCTTGCCACAAACTCCACAACTTGGTACAAAAATATATTCGAGAGCCTTTTCTATAAGATTCACTTTAACCTCCTAAAACATTCCCCCGAATATCTATTGTTTTGAAATGACTTTATTTTTAAACTATATATTTATCATCTTAAAAGCCAATCCAGTATTTCTTTTTTTATTGTCATTATTATTTATCATAAAGTCTATTATATTTTTACTGCCTATAATAATTAGTAGTTTCTTTGCTCTAGTCATGCCAGTATAAAGCAAGTTTCTTGTAAGTAGCATTGGTGCAGTTTGCGAAATAGGCATTATTACCACATCAAACTCACTACCGTTGTGCTTTATGAACAGTTATAGCATATGCATGTTCTATTTGCTCTAAATCAGTATATTGATACCAGACCTGTTTATCATCATCAAACTTAATTTTCACTTGCTTATTAAAATCATCTATTTTTTCTATTGTTCCAAACTCACCATTGAACACACCACTTCCACTTTCAAAAATTGGTTCTTTACGCTCCCAATAGATATCATAATTGTTTTTTACTTGCATTATCCTATCTCCTTCTCTAAAAAGATTATCTCCAAACTTTTTCTCTTTTTTAGTATCAGAAGCTGGATTTACAGTATTCTGTATTAGCTTATTTAACTCCTTTGTTCCTAAGTCACCTTTTTTGGTTGGTGTTATAATTTGTATGTTTTTAAAAAAATCATAATCGCCATAGCTTTTCAGCCTTTCTCCACTTAAAGACAGAACATTATATAAAATTTTGTCTTTTTTGGTTTCATTCACAAAGAAAAAGTCCTCTAAAAATCCTCCACTTTTACTTTCTTTTTGAATTTCGGCATCATTGCTATTTTTTCTCTCTATTTCCTCTTTGTTAGAATTTTCCAAATCGTCTATCTCCTCTTTTATTATAAATCCTTTACCTTCGTTTACTCTATGTGCATTTACTATAATTTTGCTTTTAGCTGCTTGTCTAAAAATTTTGTTAAGTCTAATTGTAGTTATTTTATCAGATTCAATAATATCTTTTAGAACATTTCCTGGGCCAACCGATGGTAGCTGATCAATATCTCCTACTAAAACCAGTTTAGTACCTTTATATAGAGCTTTGCATAAATAATTCATTAAGAACAAATCCACCATCGACATTTCATCTACAATTACTATATCTCCGTCAATAGGTGCAACAGAAAAATCCGGATTTATGCCTTGGTTTTCATCAGAAATCTTTCCTATCTCTAGCAATCTATGTAGGGTACTAGCCTCATTTCCTGTTGCTTCTGTCATCTTCTTAGCAGCTCTGCCCGTTGGAGCACAAAGCACGGGCTTCATTTCATTATGTTTAAATATATCTATTATTGTTTTTATAATTGTGGTTTTACCAGTACCAGGTCCGTCCTGTTATAACACAAACATTATTATCATTTATTGCACTTATCGCTTCAATTTGCTTTTCAGATAGTTCTATACTAGATTTTTCTTCAAATAATTCTAGTTCTTTCTCAAATCTATCTATTTTTTTTATATTTTTATATTCATCTAATTCAATTAAACGTCTTGCTACATTTGCTTCTGCCTCATAGTATTGGTATAAATATACCCACTCTTCTCCATCTCTTTCTTCTAGTACAATATCTTCTTTAGCTTTCATATTAATAATTACATCTTCAATATCATTTTCACTTACGCCAAGTAGTTTCTTTACAAAATCTATTAGCCCTTCATATCTAGTACAACAATGCCCATTATATGTCATAAGTATTAGTGCATGTTTAATACCACTTCTAACCCTCTTCTCATTATTATATTCAACACCTAAATTAAGTGCCATCTTATCAATTTGCTCAAAATTAACTTTATTTACCAAATCCACTAAAATGTATGGATTGCTCTCTATCTCATCAATTGCATTTATGCCAAGCGCTTTATAAATCTTTTCTGCATTTTGTGGTCCTATACCAAACTTGTCTAAAAAGCCAACAAGTTGCCAAACTTCCCAGTTTTCTATAAAAGTATTTGCTATTTCTATAGCTCTATCTTTGGTTATTCCTTTAATCTGAGCCAATTTAGCTGGTTCAAACTTAAAGATATTTAATGTGTCTTCCCCAAAAGTTTCGACAATATTTCTTGCAGTAGCAGGACCAACACCTTTAATTCCACAATTTGCCAAATAGCGTTCTAAAGCTTTAGTGGTTTGTGGCATCATCTTTTCAAAAGTATCTACCTTAAATTGAAGACCATACTCTTGGTGTTCTACAAATTTTCCCATAGCTTTAAGAGTATCTCCAATATTTACAAATGGTAGATACCCTACTATAGTAATTTCCTCATCTATATTATCTATTATTTCATTTGTATAATCATCATTATCTACATTGTTAGTATATTTAAATTCTATTTGGTTGCCATCATATTTATTGCTGTTTTTCTTTTTGTTCTGCATAATAGAATTTTTATCCAACTTTAACGCAGCAATGCAATAACTATTTAAATCGTTTTTATATATTATTTCTATAACTTCTCCTTGTAATTCCAATGTGTGTACCTCTTTTTTGTATAGTTTTGTCGGGTTTAGGGACAGGCTCTTTTCCGACAAACTTGTCGGGTTTGGGGACAGGCTCTTTTCCGACAAACTTGTCGGGTTTGGGGACAGGTCTATTTGAGACATATGTGTCATTTTTAGGGACAAGCCGGTATTTAGAAGCCTATCATTATGAATGAATTATATCATAATATAAATCCATTTACAATGTTTAATTTGCTAGCTTTATGTTAATTAGCTTCTTTTATGTTATCAATTACTTCTTTGCATTCTTTCCAATTTACAACTTTTATCTCATCATAGTCTTTACTAAGTTTGTTTAAAATTTTCATAGTATCATCAGTAGAGTCCAAGTCTGTTACAATCACGTCTTTCACACAATCTTCTTTACCATACATTATCCTAAAGAGTATTGTACGCAAAAATCCTTCTATTTTATTTTCCTGATTTTTAGCTGCTATTATTATATAGATTCCATCTGATTTTAAATTTGTATATGTACAAATATATATAATATTTTTAATAATTTCAAAAAGGCCATAAAGTGCAAGTGTCCATAATATTTCATTTAATATAAAATTAAGCATTATATTACCTCCAACTTATATTTGTTATATGATTTATCTAATTTACTACAATCAAATGATTATTGGTTATAATATAATATGTATTACTGTTAATTTTAGTTAATCGTATATTAAATACTTTCCCCACAAAAAGCAAAACTATGTTCCTCCAACCTGTTCCTCACTATGACATGTATGTCCCAGATAGACCTGTCCCCAAACCCGACAAGTTTGTCGGAAAAGAGCCTGTCCCCAAACCAGACAAGTTTGTCAGAAAAGAGCCTGTCCCCAAACCCGACAAAAAAAGAAGCAACATTATTGTTGCCCCCTTAAATTTCATTCATCTTTTTTGACTTTATTTTAAACTAATTGTAATATAACTACTTCTGCTGCGTCTCCTCTTCTTTGTCCAAGTTTTATGATTCTTGTGTATCCTCCAACTCTTCCTTCATATTTTGGTGCTATTTCGTTGAATAGTTTTGCAGTTAAGTCTATATTCTTTCCATCTTCATCTTTTACTTTGTTTAATGTTTTCATCATTTTTCTTCTTGCATTTAATCTTGATGGCATATCTTTTTGTCTTTTTTCAGTAGTTTCTTCTCTAACTACTCTTAGATATTCTTTACCGTTCTTGCTTTTTACAAGTTCTGTTACTTTATTTCCCTTAGCATCTAATTTTGCTTTTGAAACTTTTACATCAACTGTTTCAAAATTATCTTTTTCTTTCATTGCTAATGAAATTAAGCTATCAGCTATTGCTTTTACTTCTTTAGCTCTAGCTTCTGTTGTTTCTATTTTTCCGTGTAGAATTAAATCAGTAGTTAGAGTTTTAAGCATAGCTAATCTAATGTCAGTTGTTTTACCTAATTTTCTATTAGTTGCCACTTTATTTTCCTCCTCTTTATTGTGTTATTGCTTTATTCATCATCTCTTCTAAAATCTAATCCTAAAGCATGAAGTTTATTAGTTACTTCATCTAAAGATTTCTTTCCTAGGTTTCTAACTTTCATCATATCTGCTTCAGATTTGTTTGTTAAATCTTCAACAGTTGATATTCCTGCTCTTTTTAAACAGTTAAATGATCTTACAGATAATTCAAGATCTTCTATTGACATTTCTAATACTCTTTCTTTCTTGTTTTCTTCTTTTTCAACCATTACTTGAGTATTTTTCGCTGTCTCTGATAAATCTATAAATAATTCTAGATGTCCTGTCATAACCTTTGCAGCTAAACTTAATGCTTCATAAGGTTTTAAACTTCCATCTGTCCATACTTCTATTGTTAATTTATCATAATCTACTCTTTGTCCAACTCTTGTGTTTTCAACAGAGTAATTTACTTTTTTAACTGGTGTATAGATTGAGTCTATTGGTAGAACGCCTATTGGTTGATCTGGTTTTTTGTTCTTCTCAGCGTTATTATATCCTCTACCCATATCAGCTGTTAGTTCCATCTTTAGTGTTCCACCCTCTGAAACTGTTGCTATATGTAAATCTGGATTTAATATTTCTACTGTTCCATCTGTAATGATGTCTCCTGCCTTTACTTCTCCAGGCTCTCTAACATCTATTCTTAATGTTTTTTCTTCATTTTTGTCTAATTTTAATCTAACATTTTTTAGATTAATAACTATTTCTGGAACATCTTCTACAACATTTGGTATTGTAGAAAACTCATGTAAAACACCTTCTATCTTTACACTTGTAATAGCACTTCCAGGAAGTGAAGATAGTAATATTCTTCTTAGCGAATTTCCTATTGTTATGCCATATCCTCTTTCTAATGGTTCACATACAAATTTTGCATAGTTACTATCATTATCAATTTCTAAGCATTTGATATTTGGTCTTTCAAATTCTATCATTTTTACCTCCTAATTTTTAGAAGTTAGAGGTTGGTAGTTAAAAAAATTTAACTTTTACCCTACTTCATCATTTATTTAATTTTAGAAATTCTGCCTTTTTAATTTCTAAATTTTTTCATCTAACTTCTAGCTATTATTTAGAGTAAAGCTCAACTATTAAGTGTTCTTCTACTGGTAAATCAACTTCTTCTCTTTCTGCTAATCTAACAACTTTTCCACTTAATTTTTCAGCATCTTTTTCAAGCCAAGCTGGAACTGGTCTTGCTATATTTTCTTCCACATTAACTTTTATAGCTCCATTGTCTTTTCTTATTTCTCTTACAGAAATTACATCTCCTGCTTTTACTAAATATGATGGTATATCAACTTTATGTCCATTTACTTCAAAAGCTCCATGTGTTACAAGCATTCTTGCTTGTGCTCTTGAACTTCCGAAACCTAATCTATATACTACATTATCTAATCTACTTTCTAATATTTGAAGTAATACTTCACCTGTAATACCTTTTTCTGTTAAAGCCATTTCAAAGTATTTTCTAAATTGTTTTTCACTTACTCCATAGTAAGCTTTAGTTTTTTGTTTTTCTCTTAATTGAGTACCATATTCAGAAAGTTTTTTCTTCTTTTGACCATTTTGTCCTGGTGCATAATTTCTTCTTGATATGCTACATTTGTCAGTATAACATCTTGAACCTTTTAAAAACAATTTTTGTCCTTCTCTACGGCAAATACGGCATTGTTCATCTTTATATCTTGCCATTTTTAATTTTCACCTTCCTATATATTTTTTATTAAACTCTACGTCTTTTTGGTGGTCTACAACCATTATGTGGTATTGGAGTTACGTCCTTAATACTACTAATTTCTAATCCTGCTGATTGTAATGACCTAATTGCTGCTTCACGTCCAGAACCTGGTCCTTTAACATAAACTTCTACTGTTTTTAGTCCATGTTCCATTGCTGCCTTAGCTGCTGTTTCAGCTGCTTCTCCAGCTGCAAATGGTGTACTTTTTCTTGAACCTTTAAATCCAAGTTCTCCGGCACTTGCCCAAGATAATACATTACCTTGAGTATCGCTTATTGTAACTATTGTGTTGTTAAAACTAGAATGAATATGAGCCATACCTTTTTCGATATTTTTTCTATCTTTTCTTCTAGTTACTTTTTTTGTTACATTTTTAGCCATTTTAGTTTTTCCTCCTTTTTAGAAATATTACTATTATGTAAAATTTTTATTTTTTATTTTAGAAAACTAATTTTCTTTTTATTCTTTGGTTACAAAACAAATCAAAAGCTATTTTATTCTTTCATTTGCTTTCATAATTCGAATTAGAAGCGCATCGCTATAATCAGAATTTCAAAACAAATCAAAAACTACTTTATTCTTTCATTTGCTTTCATAATTCGAATTAGAAGCGCATCGCTATAATCAGAATTTCAAAACAAATCAAAAGCAAGTAGTGCTAGGAAAGCTAGCTAAAATTTTTGAGATTATACGTATTGTATATCGAAAAAATTTTATGCGACGCTTGACAACGCAATACGAAGCTTTTCATTTGTTTTGCTAGTCTTTTTTGCTCTTACTAACTAACTTCCTAGGACCTTTTCTTGTACGAGCATTAGTTTTTGTTCTTTGTCCTCTAACAGGTAAGCCTTTTCTATGTCTTAGACCTCTATAGCATCCTATTTCTGTAAGTCTTTTAATATTTAAAGCAACTTCTCTACGTAAGTCTCCCTCTACTTTATAACCTTCCATAGCTTTTCTTATAGCTGCTACTTGGTCATCTGTTAAATCTTTAACTCTTGTATCTGGATTTACATTTGCTGCTTTTAATATTTTTTGTGAGCTTGTTAAACCTATACCATATATGTATGTTAATCCAATCTCAACTCTTTTTTCTCTAGGTAAATCAATTCCTGCTAAACGAGCCATAATTTTCTTAGCACCTCCACTTGTTTTTTATTTCTTATATTTTTGTTTTTTTGCTTGAGCTTTATTAAAGGTGAAATGCACTGGTCTGCTAAACCAGTCTTTAATATGTTTTCAAACAATATATTAAACACAAATCCGATATATAACTGTTAGATTATTTTTCTAACAGTTACAGCCGCAATCTAATTTGTGTTATTAACATTTTAATAAATTATACTATCCTTGTCTTTGTTTGTGTTTAGGGTTTTCGCAAATAACTCTAATTACACCTTTTCTTTTAATTACTTTACATTTTTCGCATATTGGTTTTACTGATGGTCTTACTTTCATTTTTTACACCTCACTATTTTAGAATTATTTATATATGTTTGGGTTAATCTTAATTTATTTAGCTCTCCAAGTAATTCTTCCGCGGTTTAAATCATAAGGAGATAATTCTACTTTAACTTTATCACCTGGTAGAATTTTAATATAATTCATTCTTAATTTTCCTGAAATATGAGCTAATATTTGATGTCCATTTTCAAGTTCTACTTTAAATGTAGTATTAGGCAATGTTTCAACAACAGTTCCTTCAACTTCTATAACATCCTCTTTTGACATGATTGTCCTCCATTTTTTATTTTTAGTCAATTATACTATTTTATATTAAATACCCATATAGTATATAACAAAATTAAACTAATGTCAAGACTTCTGGCTCTTTTTCTGTTATTAAAATAGTATTTTCATAGTGTGCAGATAAGCTTCCATCTTGTGTAAGTATTGTCCATCCATCATAGTCTTGATATATATCTCTAGCTCCAGCTATAACCATTGGTTCTATGGCTAATGTCATTCCTGGTTCTAATCTTACTCCTCTGCCTGCTTTTCCATAGTTTGGTATACCTGGATCTTCATGCATTTCCCTGCCAATTCCATGGCCTTGAAATTCTCTTACTACATTATATCCATTTTTTTCTACAAATTCGCCAATTGCATGTGATATATCTCCTATTCTGTTTCCTTTTACTGCATATTTAATTCCTTCGAAGAATGCTTTTTGAGTTATCTCTACCAATCTTTTTGCTTCGTCAGAAGCATTTCCCACTATGAATGTTCTAGCTGCATCTCCATTAAAGCCATCTTTGTATACTACTAAGTCTATACTTACCACATCCCCATCTCTTATTATTTTTTTATGAGATGGTATTCCATGAATTACCTCATCATTTATTGATATGCATAAGTTTGCAGGAAATGGAGGTACACCTTTCATACCACTTGGATATCCCTTTTGGGCAGATATTCCTCCATTTTCTTTGATTACCTTTTCGGCAAACTTATCTAATTCCATGGTAGTCATGCCAGGTCTAATAACCTTTTCTATTTCTTTGTATACTAATCCTGTAACTCTACAAGCTTCCCTCATCAATTTAATTTCTTTTTCTGATTTTATAGTAACCACTCTTAACCTCCTTTGAATTAGTTAATTTTTTTACATTTTATTTATAACTAATTGCATCTTCTATTTTATAGGAAAAATTGACTCTTTGCTTAATAATTTTGTATTCATAGCAATTTTTCCTATAAAACAAGGTTAGGCTTCCTTGGGCCGTCCGAGTGAAACGAGTGACATATATTTCGCCGTTGCTCCAGAGCCTATCCCTGCGAAATGCCTTTCTTATATTCCTCTAAAAATTTTTTTATATCCTTTACTGCAACATCAACATCTTTTGGATAAATTGTATAAAGTGCATTATTTTTTCTATAAAAGTCTACTAAATCTTTAGAATTTTGACGATATATTGCTAGTCTTTTTGTAACTGTTTCTCTATTATCGTCATCCCTCTTTTTAAGCTCTCCACCACAAATGTCGCATATGCCTTCCTTTTTAGGTGGTTTTGTTTCTTTATTATATATTGCTCCACAAGATTTATTTGAACAGATAAGTCTATTCACAACTCTTCTTATAATTTCATCATCTGGAACATCTAATTCTATAGCTACTCTTTTTGCATTAGGCTTATTTTCTTTTAAGAAATTCTTTAATGCTTCTGCCTGCATAGCTGTTCTAGGAAATCCATCAAGAATTGCTCCATTTTCAACATCTTTTTCCAATAATCTTGTTTTAACTGTTTCTATAACTACATCATCTGGAACTAATGCTCCACTTTCCATGTAACTTTTAATTTTTTTCCCAAGTTCTGTTTCTCTACTTATTTGGTCTCTAAATATATCTCCTGTCGAAATATGTTTTAAGTCCAAATCTTGTGATAATATTTTTCCTATTGTTCCTTTTCCAGTACCTGGAGCTCCTAGCATTACTATGTACATTGTAATCACAACTCCTAATCTCATTAACTTAATTTTGTTATATATTTTAATTTCTATAGACAAATAAATTCGTTCCATTTTTCTACATGTTGTACATTTTTATATTAAATTATTTTTATATATTCAAATGTACAACATGTAATGGAACTAGTAAAATGTCTTTATATATTATTCTAAGAATCCCTTATAATGTCTCATTACTAATTGAGATTCTAATTGTTGTATTGTTTCTAATGCAACACCTACAACGATTAATATTGAAGTTCCTCCAAATGCTATATTTATATTTGGTATAAATCTTATAAGCATTGGAAGTATCGCGATTATTGCTAGGTATAAACCTCCAAACCAAGTTAATTTACTTATTATTGATGATAAGTAATCCGTTGTTGGTTTTCCTGCTCTTATTCCTGGTATGAATCCACCATTTTTCTTTATATTATTTGATACTTCTGCTGGATTAAATGTTGCATAAGTATAGAAAAATGTAAATCCTACTATTAGTAATAAGTATACAATCGCATTTGCTATTGTGTATCCCCATCCAACTGATGAAGTTGATGAAGCAATAGAAAAATTATATATTACATTCCAAAAACCAGTTTGGCTTGCTATATCTGGTATAAACATTTGAATAATCATTGCTGGGAATGTTAAGAATGATGATGCAAAGATTATTGGCATTACACCTGCCATAACTAATTTTAATGGTATATGCGTATTTTGAGCTCCAACCATTTTTCTTCCAACTACTCTTTTCGAGTATTGTACAGGAACTCTTCTTTCAGCTTGTTGTACAAATATAACTGCTGCTATTAATATAATAGCTCCTATTATAATTCCCAAAGCTATCAATAAACCTGTTGTAGAGAACGATCTTGTTATTGGGTCTGAAGATACTATTGGCATTATCAAATCCCAAATCGATGTTACTGCACCAGGTAGTCCAGCTATTATACCTACAAATATAATAATTGAAATTCCATTTCCGATTCCTTTATTGGTAATTTCGTCACCTAACCACATAAGTAGAGCAGTACCAGCCATCAATGATATAACAACTGTTGCTCCTGTTATGAAGTTTGTTTCTAAGAATATTCCAGATGAACTATATGATAAGTATAATCCTAAACCTTCAATTAAAGCTAAGAATACAGTAAGAATTTTGGTATATTTATTTATTTTCTTTCTGCCTTCTTCTCCTCCCTCTTTAGTTAATCTTTCTAAAGCTGGGATTACCATGCTAAGTAATTGAATTACTATTGATGCTGTGATGTATGGGCTTATAGACATTGCAAAGATAGAAAATCTTGAGAAAGCTCCACCTGAAATTAAGTCTATAAGAGCCGCCATACCATTTGTTTCTCCAAAAGCTTCACTTAATGCAAAATTATCAACTCCTGGAACTGTTATGTAACATCCTAATCTAAATATTACAATTAACAATAATGTATATAATAATTTTTTTCTAACATCCGGTGTTTTTAGTGCATTTTTAATGGTTTTAAACAACTAAATCACCTCAGCCTTTCCTCCTAAAGCTTCTATTTTTTCAATAGCTGCTTTAGTAAATCTTACAGCTTTAACTGTTAATTTCTTATCTAATTTGCCAGTTGCAAGTATAACTATTCCGTCATTTGCTTTGCTAATTATTCCATCTTTAATTAGGCTTTCAGCTGTAACTTCATTTGTTGTTGCTTTATTAAGCATTGTTAAAGTCACTTCAGTATAGTTCTTAGCATGGATATTTGTGAATCCTCTTTTTGGTAATCTTCTATATAATGGTGTTTGACCACCTTCAAAGCCTCTTCTTACTCCACCACCAGATCTTGCTTTTTGACCTTTATGACCTCTTCCTGAAGTTTTTCCTAAACCAGAACCAACTCCACGTCCAACTCTAGTTCTAGTTCTATTTTTTTGTGCTGGCTTTAATTCGTCTAATTTCATCTTGCTACTACACCTCCTATTTTTCTTGATTTATCCTATAAAATATCTTCTACTTTTTTTCCTCTTTTTTTAGCTACTGTTTCAACAGTTTGCATAGATTTTAAACCTTCTATTGTAGCATAAACAACATTTCTTGGATTATTTGTTCCAATTATTTTTGTTCTTATATTTCTATATCCTGCTAGTTCTAGTACAGGTCTAACACTACCACCTGCGATAATTCCAGTACCTTCTTCAGCTGGTTTTAATAGTACATTAGCACTTCCAAATTTTCCAACATATTCGTGTGGTATAGTTGTTCCTACTACTGGAACTGTTACTAAGTTCTTTTTAGCGTCTTCAATAGCCTTTTTGATAGCGTCTGGAACTTCGGCTGCTTTTCCATTACCTACACCAACGTGTCCATTTTCGTCACCAACAACAACTACTGCACTAAATCTAAAAGTTCTACCACCTTTAACAACCTTTGCAACTCTGTTAATAGCTACAACTTTTTCTTTTAATTCAGATGTATTTTCTGATTGCACTTTTCTTTCCTCCTTTTCTTTTTTAGAATTCAAGTCCGCCTTCTCTTGCAGCGTCTGCTAATTCCTTAATAACTCCGTGGTATACATATCCACCTCTATCAAAAACTACTGTTTTGATATTTTTTTCTAATGCTCTTTTAGCAATTAGACTTCCAACTTCTTTAGCTGCTTCTTTATTAGCATGTTTTGTTTTTACTTCTTTATCAATAGTAGAAGCTTGAGTTAAAGTAACTCCTTTAACATCATCTATTACTTGTACATATAAATTGCTGTTACTTCTAAATACACATAGTCTTGGACATTCAGCTGTTCCAGAAATTTTTCTACGTACTCTAACATGTCTTCTTTGTCTTTCAGCTTTTCTATCTATTTTTGTAATCATTATAAAATCTCCTTTCTAACTAAAAGATTTTGCTCTTAGTTTATTTTAGATTATATGTTTAAATCAAAAGCGAGTATTGCTAGGCGAACGAATAAAAATTTTTGAGATAGTACAAGGTGTACATCGAAAAAAATTTTATGAAGTTCAACAACGCAAGACGAAGCTTTTCATTTAAACAATTATTTCTTACCTGCTTTTCCTTCCTTACGTCTAATATGCTCTTCAGCATACTTAATACCTTTTCCTCTATATACTTCTGGTGGTCTCTTTGTTCTTACAACTGCTGCTGTTTGGCCAACTAGTTCTTTGTCTATTCCTCTTACTGTAATATGGTTAGCATCTGGAACATCAAAAGTAATTCCTGCTGGTGGATCCATCTCAACTGTGTGAGAATATCCTAAGTTCATTACTAATTTATTTCCTTTCTTTTGAGCTCTGTAACCTACACCATTGATTTCTAAATCTCTTTTATATTCATGAACAACACCTTCAATCATGTTGTTAATTAATGTTCTTGTTAAACCATGTAAACTTCTATTAGCTGGTTCATCATCACATCTTGTTACTGTTAAAACTTTGTCATTTAAAGTAACTGTCATATTTTTATGTAAGTCTTTCTCTAATGTTCCTTTTGGTCCTTTTACAGTTATGTGATGTCCATCTATTTTAACTTCTACACCTTCTGGTACATTGATAGGTTTGTTTCCTATTCTTGACATCTTCTTATTTCCCTCCTTCTTTTTTCCAGAATTAATGAAAACCTGCGTATTGCTATGTCAATCTTCGCTTCAAAATTTTCGATGTACATATGTACTATCTCAAATTTTTCAGCTTGATTTCCTTGCACTACTTGGTTTTGATTAATTCTTAATTAATCAAATTACATTTTATCAACTTATCTTCTACCATACGTAAGCTAGGACTTCTCCTCCTAGTCCTTCATTTCTTGCTTCTTTATCTGTTTTTATTCCTTTTGAAGTAGATATAAGAGCTATACCTAAACCATTTAATACTTTAGGTAATTCATCTTTAGATGCATATACTCTTAAACCTGGTTTACTTATTCTTTTTATTCCATCAATAACTCTTTTACCTTTTTCATCATATTTTAGAGTTATTCTTAATATTCCTTGACGAGAATCATCTATTTCTTCAAAAGAAGCTATATATCCTTCTTTAAATAGGATATCTGCAATAGCTCTTTTCATATTTGATGCTGGAACATCAACTGTTTTATGTTTAGAACTATTAGCATTTCTTATTCTTGTTAACATATCTGCTATTGGATCTGTTGTATTCAATTTATTTTCCCTCCTTCTTTTAAAATTGGATTTTGCACATTAAATATTGATTTTCAAGCGAATTTTACCAGCTAGCCTTCTTAACACCTGGTATCTCACCTTTATGAGCTAACTCTCTAAAGCATACACGGCAAATTCCAAATTTTCTGATATATGCATGTGGTCTTCCACAAATTTTGCATCTATTATATTCTCTTGTTTTGAATTTTTGTGGTCTTTGTTGTTTTACTTTTAAAGATTTCTTTGCCATTTTATTCTCCTTTCCCCAATTTTTATATAAAATATTATTTCATTTTTATTTATTTTCTATTGATTGTAAAATTAATCAAAAGCGAGTATTGCTAGGAAAGCTAGCAAAAAAGTTTGAAATAATACTTTGTGTATATTGAGAACTTTTTTGCGACGCTTAGGCACGCTAAGTACGAAGCTTTTCATTAATTTTACTCTAGTTTTTAAATGGCATTCCAAGTAAAGTTAAAAGCTCTCTAGCTTCTTCGTCTGTTTTAGCTGTTGTAACGAAAATTATATCCATTCCTCTAATTTTGTCTATTTTATCATATTCGATTTCTGGGAATATTAATTGTTCTTTAATTCCCATAGAATAATTTCCTCTACCATCAAATGAATTGCTTGAAACTCCTCTAAAGTCTCTAACTCTTGGAAGTGCTACATTGAATAGTTTATATGCAAAATCATACATTTTTCCTTTTCTTAATGTAACTTTACATCCCATATTTATTCCTTCTCTTATTTTGAAGGCTGCTATAGCTTTCTTAGCTTTTGTTATAATTGGTTTTTGACCAGTTATAATTGTAAGATCGTTTATAGCATTTTCTAATGATTTAGGATTATCTTTTGTATCACCTAAACCTATATTTATAACTATTTTATCTAACTTTGGAACTTCCATAACTGATTTATAGTTAAATTTCTTCATCATTGCTGGTATAATTTCTTTTTCATATTGCTCTCTTAAAATTTCCATAAGTTTAAATAGTCCTCCTCTCTTTCATTATTTTAATTTTGCTCCACATTTTTGGCAAACACGTACTTTTTCATCTTTTTCTATTTTATATTGAACTCTTGTAGCCTTTCCGCATTTTGGACATACTACATTTACTTTACTGCTATGAATAGCACACTCAACTGGAATAATTCCACTTTCTTCTCCTTGCTTTCTAGCTTTTACGTGTTTTTTTCTTACATTAACACCTTTTACTATTACTTTTTCTGTTTTTGGTATTACTTCTAAAACTTCACCAGTTTTTCCTTTATCGTTTCCTGATAAAACTTTAACTGTATCACCTTTCTTTATTCTCATTTATTTTTCACCTCTTCTTTCAAGTGAGATTTATTTGTTTTTATCTATTTCTACTAGTCTTTCAAAGAAACAAGTAGTGCTAGGGAAAATTAATTTCAAAACCGGAGGTGTGCTTTTTGCACATCGAGGATTTTGGGATTAATTTTGACAACGCAATACGAAGTTTATTTGGAAGACTAAAGTACTTCTGGGGCAAGAGAAAGTATCTTCATATAATCCTTTTCTCTTAATTCTCTTGCAACAGGTCCAAATATACGAGTTCCTCTTGGTGTTCCATCTTCTCTTATTATAACTGCTGCATTCTCATCAAATCTTACATAAGATCCATCGGCTCTTCTTGTAGGCTTTTTAGTTCTTACTACAACAGCTTTAACAACGTCACCTTTTTTTACAACTCCACCTGGAATAGCTGTTTTTACAGAAGCTACTATTATGTCACCAATTCTAGCATATTTTCTATATGATCCGCCTAGACATCTGATACACATAATTTCTTTTGCGCCTGTATTATCTGCTACTTTTAATATAGATTGTTGTTGTACCATCTTATTTTTTCCTCCTTACTATTTAATTACTGCCTTCTCTAATATTTCAACTACTCTCCATCTTTTATCTTTTGATAGAGGTCTAGTTTCCATTACTCTTACTTTATCTCCAACTTGGCATTCATTTTTTTCATCATGAGCTTTTAATTTATATGTTCTTTTTTGAACTTTACCATAAGTTTTATGTTTTTCGTTCATTTGAACAGATACAACTACTGTTTTGTCCATCTTGTCTGATGAAACGATACCAACCATTTCTTTACGAAGATTTCTTTCTTCCATGTTAAATCTCCTTTCTTAATTATTTATTTTCTGCTAATTTTCTTTCAGTTAAAACTGTTTTTATTCTTGCTATGTCTTTCTTAACTTCTTTTATTTTCATAGGATTATCTAATCCATGAGTTGCTAAGCTAAATCTTAGTTTAAATAACTCTGATTTTAATTCTCCTAATTCTTTTTCTAAGTCAGGTGAAGACATTTCTTTTATTTTATTTATCTTCATCTATTTCACCACCTATTTCAGTTTCCTTTTGTACAAATTTGCACTTTACAGATAGTTTGTTTGCAGCAAGTCTTAATGCTTCTTTTGCAACGTCTTCTGTAACGTCTGCAAGTTCAAACAATATTCTACCTGGTTTTACATTTGCTACCCAAAATTCAACAGCACCTTTACCTTTACCCATACGAGTACCAATAGGTTTTCTTGTAATTGGTTTGTCTGGGAATATTTTTATCCAAACTTTACCACCTCTTTTAATGTAACGTGTCATTGCAACACGGGCAGCCTCTATTTGGTTTGATGTGATTTGACCAGCTTCTAAAGCTTGTAATCCATATAATCCATCTGTTACTCTATTTCCTCTTGTAGCTTTTCCTCTATTTCTACCTTTTTGTTGTTTTCTATATTTTGTTCTTTTTGGTATTAATGGCATTATTTGTCTCCTCCTTCCACTACTTTCTTTTTAGTAGGAAGAACTTCTCCTTTATATATCCAAACTTTTACACCGATTTTTCCATAAGTTGTATCTGCTTCTGCAAATCCATAATCTATATCAGCTCTTAAAGTTTGAAGTGGAATAGTTCCTTCTTTATAGAATTCAGTTCTAGCCATATCTGCTCCACCTAATCTACCAGATACTGCAGTTTTTATTCCTAAAGCACCTGCTTTCATAGTTTTTTGCATACATTGTTTCATAGCTCTTCTGAAAGATATTCTTCTTTCTAGTTGTCCTGCTATATTTTCTGCAACTAATTGAGCATCTAAGTCTATATTTTTAACCTCAACTATATTTAAGTTTACTTCCTTCTTAATCATTTTTTCAAGCTCTGCTTTTAAGCTTTCAGCTAAGTTTCCACCTTTTCCTATTATAATTCCTGGTTTAGCTGCATAAACATTCACTCTAACAAATTTAGCTGTTCTTTCAATCTCTATTTTAGAAATTCCAGCTGCATATAATTTTTTCTTAACATACACACGGATTTTATGATCTTCTACTAGGTAATCTCCAAAATCTTTCTTGTCTGCATACCATTTAGAATTCCAGTCTTTTATAACACCAACTCTTAATCCATGTGGATCCATTTTTTGTCCCATTTTGTAAATGTCCTCCTTTCCTTTCTACTAATCTCTCTCTTTTAATATTATTGTTACATGGCTTGTTCTTTTTCTAATTCTAACTGCTGAACCTTTTGCTGCAGGTCTTATTCTTTTTAATGTTGGACCTTGGTTTGCAAATATATCAGCAACATATAATTTTTCATGAGCCATGTGATGGTTATTTTCAGCATTTGCTATAGCTGATTTTAATAATTTTTCTAACATTTCTGATGAAGCTTTTGGTGTGTATTTTAAAATTGCTAAAGCTTCATTTATATCTTTACCTTTAATTAAATCTGCTACAATTTTAACTTTTCTTGAAGAAATTCTAGCATATTTAAGAGTAGCTTCTGCTTGTGGTATTATTTCTTGCTTTGCTTCCACTTCTCATTCCCTCCTTAATTTATTATCTCTATCTTACTTTGTTGTTGTAGTTGTTTTCTCTCCTGAATGTCCTTTAAATGTTCTTGTTGGTGCAAACTCACCTAATTTATGTCCTATCATTTCTTCTGAAATATATACTGGCACATGTTTTCTTCC
Source organism: uncultured Clostridia bacterium (assembly GCA_944392445.1). GTDB lineage: Bacteria > Bacillota > Clostridia > TANB77 > CAG-508 > CALXVA01. Next base: position 3,907 of record CALXWT010000001.1, on the reverse strand, counting down.
ATCATGCACAGCTATTGTATGTCCAACCATTTGTGGATATATTGTAGAAGCTCTAGACCATGTCTTTATAACTTCTTTTTTTCCACTTTCATTCATTGCTTCAATTCTTTTTAAAAGTTCTGGTGCAACAAATGGAGTTTTTTTGCTTGATCTTGACATTATTTTTTTCCTCCTCTCAATGGAATTTAATTTACCCTTGAGTGTGCAATATTGCAACAAATTACGCTTTACATAGCTTTAGTTGCCACTCAATTATCTTATTTTCTTCTCTTAACCATGAATTTATCTGTTCTATTATTTTTCTTTCTTGTCTTATATCCAAGAGCTGGTTTACCCCAAGGTGTCATTGGTCCTGCGTGTCCAACTGGAGCTCTACCTTCACCACCACCGTGTGGGTGATCTACTGGGTTCATAACAGAACCTCTAACTGTTGGTCTCCATCCCATATGTCTTTTTCTACCAGCTTTACCAAGTTTTACATTTTCGTGTTCTTGGTTTCCAACTGTACCTACTGTAGCTTTGCATACAGACATTACAAGTCTCATTTCTCCTGATGGTAATCTTACGTGAGCATATTTTCCTTCCTTAGCCATTAATTGTGCTTCTTGTCCGGCTGCTCTAACTAATTTTCCACCTTGACCAGGGTTTAATTCTATGTTGTGAATCATAGTACCAACTGGTATATTCTCGATTCTCATACAATTTCCTGGTTTAATATCTGCTTTATCTCCAGATATTACTGTTGCACCATCTGTTAATCCTACTGGTGCTAATATATATGCCTTTTCTCCATCTTCATATTGAATTAGAGCTATATTTGCGCTTCTATTTGGATCATATTCTATACCAATAACTGTTGCTGGCATATCTACTTTATTTCTTTTAAAATCAATTAATCTATATTTTTGTCTATTTCCTCCACCTTGATGTCTAACTGTGATTTTACCTTGTGCATTTCTTCCTGCTTTTTCTTTCTTTGTTGTAATTAAAGATTTTTCAGGAGTTTTTTTAGTAATTTCACTATAATCTAAAACTGTCATGTTTCTTCTTGATGGTGTATAGGCTTTGAAATGTTTCATTCCCATTTTTTCTCCTCTCTCGAATTTATGAAAAACTTCGTCTTACGTTGTCAATCTTCGCAAATGTTTCCTCGATATACACTCGTATTATCTCGTCAACATTATGCTCGATTTGACTTGTAATACTCGTTTTTGCTAAATTCTCTACTCTACTTTCTTAATAAATTTACGGATTTTTTCCTGCTCCGTATTGCAGATAAAATTTATTTTCCGGGTTATTTCCCGATAGTTTTTTACAATTATAAAACGGATTTAAATCACGCCGTCTTTTAACTCCACTTTCCTAAGACAAATCAAAAATGGTAGATTGCTAGGGATTTTTCTATAAAACCGTTTTATTTATTATCTAATTTTCAAAAGAATTGTTATTTGGCTAGGCGCATGAGCTTTAAATTCATGAGGCGTACTTTGTGTACGTTGATTGAATTTAAAGTGAAATGCAACAACGCCAAATGGCGATTATTTTGAAAATTACGCTCCCATAAATTCATCAATAGAATCCTTATACTTCTTACTTAATTTAACTTCTTTTCCACCTTTAGCAAGGTAAGATTTTTCTGAAGCATTTGTATCTATTGTAACGATTGCTTTTTTCCAGTCAGATGTTTTTCCAACATTTCTTCCAACTCTTTTTTCTTTTCCTTTAACCATTACTGTATTAACATTTAATACCTTAACTTCAAATAATTTTTCTACAGCATTTTTTATATCTATTTTTGTAGCTTTTTTATTTACTTTAAAAGTGTACTTTCCTTCTTGTATTCCATCGCTACTTTTTTCAGTAACAACTGGAGCTATTATTATATCTTCTGCTACCATTATGCGTACACCTCCTCTAATTTTTTAACAGTATCTAATGTAATAACAAGATTTTTGTATTTTAATAAATCATATACATTTATTGTATTTACTAGAGTTGTTTTTACTCCTTCAATATTTCTTGCTGATTTTTGTACTGTTTCATTCTTTTCTGGTAATAGAATTAATGTTTTTCCTTCTACCTTTAGGTTGTCTAAAGCTTTAACCATTTCTTTAGTTTTAATTTCTTTTAATGGTAAGCTATCTACAACTACTAATTCATTTTCTAATACTTTTGAGCTTAAGCAAGATTTAATTGCTAATCTCTTTTCTTTCTTATTTACAGTATATTTGTATGAACGAGGTTTTGGACCTAAAGCTATACCACCTTTAATCCATTGTGGAGCTCTAATGCTTCCTTGTCTTGCTCTACCTGTTCCTTTTTGTCTCCAAGGTTTTCTACCACCACCACTAACTTCTGCTCTTGTTTTAGTGCTTTGTGTACCTTGTCTTTGATTAGCTAAAAAGTTAACTAAAACGCTATGTACAACAGCTTCATTTGGTTCAATACCAAATATTTCGTCTTTTAAGTCAACTGTGCTAACTTTTTTACCTTGTATATCATATACATCTATTTTAGGCATTTCGTTTCTCCTCCTTCTCTATTTTGATTTTACACTTGATTTTAATTTTAGTATTGCACCTTTTGCTCCTGGTACACTACCTTTAACTAATATTACGTTTTTGTCTAAATCTACTCTTACAACTTCTAGGTTTAATATTGATATTGTTTGAGCTCCCATGTGTCCTGGTAATCTCTTACCTTTGAAAACTCTACCTGGCGTTGATGTTGGTCCCATTGAACCTGGTCTTCTATGATACATAGAACCATGTCCCATTGGTCCTCTAGATTGTCCATGACGTTTAATAACACCTTGGAAACCTTTTCCTTTTGAAGTTCCTTGAATATCTATTTTATCTCCAGCTGTGAATATGTCAGCTTTTAATTCTTGACCAACTGTTAAACCTTCTACTGAATTTAATCTAAATTCTCTTAAATGTTTTTTAGGTGTAACATTTACTTTTGTAAAATGTCCTTTTGCAGGTTTTGTTAATTTCTTTTCTTTGATATCTCCAAATCCTAATTGAACTGCTTGATATCCATCTGTTTCTACTGTTTTTACTTGTGCTACAACACAAGGTCCAGCTTCTATAACTGTTACTGGAATAACTTTTCCTGACTCATCAAATATTTGAGTCATACCGATTTTCTTTCCGATTAATCCTTTATTCATTTTTTCCTCCTAACTATTGGCTGATATATTGTATTGCATTTTTATAAAATGTTATACCAGCTTGGTTTTGATTAATTCTTATAACTTAATTTCTATATCTACACCTGCTGGTAAATCTATTTTCTTTAGATTGTCAACAGTTTTTTGTGTAGGATAAAGAATATCAATAACTCTTTTGTGTGTTCTCATTTCAAATTGTTCTCTTGAATCTTTGTGTTTGTGTGGAGAACGTAAAATTGTTATAACTTCTTTTTCTGTTGGTAATGGAATAGGACCAGATACTTTTGCTCCTGTTTTTTTAGCAGTATCTACTATTATTTGAGCAGACTGTTCTAAAACAACGTGATCATAAGCCTTTAATCTTATTCTAATTTTTTCGCTTGTTACAGCATTTTCCTTCTTTGTTGCCATTTAAAAATTCCCTCCTTAATATAATTTATTAGTCGGTCGGAAGTTATAAACGCACCCTGGTGTTTTGAATGTCACCAATATAAAAACCCAAGTTATGCATGATTTTCTTGGGATAAGTGCTTGATTTTATACTTACCGCCTTGGTCTTTGCCACGACATACTCCATAAGAGTTCCCTCCATCAACGCTTAGAACCCCAAGCATTGTGTAGCCACATCTTACTTCATCGCCAAATTCATGCTTAAATATTATATAATGAATAAAGCCAAAAGTCAACACTTTTGGCTAATTTTTCTAAAATTACCCCCTCCCTATTGAATTTTAC